>NZ_RZRV01000056.1:0-28504 GCF_004023085.1 Mesorhizobium sp. M7A.F.Ca.US.010.02.1.1
GACAAGAGCCGGTAAGGC
Organism: Mesorhizobium sp. M7A.F.Ca.US.010.02.1.1; assembly: GCF_004023085.1. Classification (NCBI taxonomy): domain Bacteria; kingdom Pseudomonadati; phylum Pseudomonadota; class Alphaproteobacteria; order Hyphomicrobiales; family Phyllobacteriaceae; genus Mesorhizobium; species Mesorhizobium sp. M7A.F.Ca.US.010.02.1.1. The sequence goes on from NZ_RZRV01000056.1 coordinate 19, forward strand.
GGCCACTTGCCCGACATGGATTGCGAAATGACAAAAACAGCGCATTGCTCCGCCGGCGCGCGAAACGATATCTCATCCCAAATCAGACCGAAGCCGTTCAGAACGAACAGCTCGCCACCCGCCCACAACAACAATTTAAATTAGTAACGCCTTATGGAACTTTGGGGTTGGCGTTTCATTTCATCGGCATGGAGGCCACTGTAATCCAGTGAATTGGATCTCGAGACAGGCACAAGGCCGACAAGGCGCCCCTTCCACGTAGCTTGAGCCAACCAAAAGAAAGACCTGCTTCGCGGTTCGGCGCGTCCGCCATTTCTGACAAAATCGATGTCCGCTTCCAGGCCGGCAAACACACAACCCAAACGACAGGAATGAGGGCGCTTTGCGGACATTCGCATAAGCCCAAAACTGGACCTACATCGAGCCGGCCTATCAACCTGCTGCTGGGCATATTCAACAGCCTGTCGGAGCGCGTGCAGGGCAAGATCGGCGTCCCGTGCCGAAGGGCTTAAAGAAAGACAAGGCCGAGAGGATCAAGCCAGGCTTGGTCGGCCGGGTCAAGTTTTTCTGAAGGGCGAAGAAAAACTGCGCCATGCAAAGCTGCTGGACTACCGTGAAGAATAACTAACATTGGCGAGGGTACTGCCAACGTTGAGGAACAGAACCGTGTGCCTGACGTTGTGCCGGATCGACGTCTAGGAGAAACGGCATGGTGGCGCCACGCGCGGTCTGGAAGGGCTTTCTGAGGGTCGGTTCCGTGTCATGCGGGGTAAAGATAGTGGGTGCCACAAGCGAGGCAACCAAGATCGACTTCAAGATTTTGAACCGCAAGGACGGTTTACCCGTTAAAAGCGCCTATGTCGATGAAGAGACTGGCGACGTTGTCAAAGCCGAGGATCAGATCAAAGGGTATGAGGCGGACAAGGATGATTTCATCCACGTCGAGCCGGACGAGTTAAAGAAACTGAAGCTGACGTCACAGCATACACTTGACGTCGATTCCTTCGTTCCGGTTGCCGAGATCGACACACGTTATCTCGAGAAACCATACTACTTGATCCCGGCAGACGGCGCCTCCCTGGAGGCCTTTGCCGTCCTGCGCGATGCGATGGCCAAGAAACGCGTTGCGGCACGCTCCTGCGTCGTACTCTATCAGCGCGGGCGCGAAGTGTTGATACAGCCCCTTGGAAAAGGGATGTTGCTGACCGAGCTACGGACCCACAATGAGATGACATCGGAAGACACCGTCTTCGACGATGTGAAGAGCGCAAAATATGATTCGGATTTGCTCGAAATCGCGGGGCTTCTCATCGACAAGAAGGTGACAAAGTTCGATCCTTCGAAATTCGAGGACACCTACGAGGACGCGTTGATTGCCATGATTGACGCCAAGCGCAAGGGCAAAAAACCCCCGAAACCGGTACCGAAACCCAAGGAGAACGTGGTCGACTTGGCCTCAGTTCTTCGAAAGAGCCTCGCCAAGGAAGGGATCGGCCAAGATCGGCCAAAGGCCAATAGCCGCAAATCAGCTTAGGTGCTGGAACCGGCACTCGTTCGTTGCTCATCCATATCGCTTGCCGAGAAGCGGAGCCTTGAGCGCGTCTAGCTGATCCTGAAGGCGGCCTTTCTCCACGATCATTCCCTCAGGGCCTTCGCAAACGGCACCGTGCACTGCTCCGTTGCCTCGCTAGACAGATTCACCACTAGCATTTTCGGGAAGGGCCGCGCTCGTGTCCGCACCGTCTGACTGGCGCGTAACATGCTGTGTAACAATCGATTCTTAGATTTCTTGATTTGCTTGGATCGGAGGCAAGAATCGAATCCCACTTCCTCCGCCAGACGTCGAATTGTCCAGCCCGGAGACATGGGTAGCGGTTTGTACCTAAGACATGATGACAACCTCGTGCCCAGCGGTTTGTCGATTGGTTGCAAGGTCCTCTGTTCCAAGTCGATATATCCGAACTGCGAGGTCATCGATCACGAGCGCCCTGTTGCGTCAGGCTGACTTTGAAGTTCGGATAGATGACGTCCATTTCCTCTCGGAAGCGCTCCGCCGAACATCTCCATGGTCCTTTCAATGAGGCGATAGATAGCCAGGCTGCGCCGACTGTAGTCGCGGCCAATGGATGGAGGAAGTGATCGTTGATGACGGCCGGCCGCCCTGCATTCAGGCGGCTCGTCTTGTGGGCGGGGGTGACCCGGCTCAGCATGTTGGCGCTGGATCGCTCAACGCTTTCGTCACCCCGCCCAGTTCAGCCGGCGGTGCTCGGCACAGGCGTGTTGAGCAGTTGCTGCTCCCAGAGGTACGCGATGCCGCTGCCAGCGGCGTGCTGCTTGAGCACTTCCGTCAGCTCGCCGACGTGCTCGGTACGCGCCCAGTCGCGCTGCCACTCCGATGCCAGCGCCAGCCAGGTCATCATGTTTGCGCCGGCCGCGATCATGCGTTGGATGGCGACCTCGTGCGCTTCGACCGACGTGCCGCCCGAGGCGTCGGCGATGACCGTGACGTCCCAGCCTTCGCCCAACGCCTGGATAACCGGCATGGCGACGCAGATCTCGGTCCACAGGCCGGCGATGATGAGCTGCCTGCGGCCGGTCGCCTTGACCGCGTTCACGACCTTCCTGTCTTCCCAGGTGTTGATGAACGTCCGGTCGCCATCGTCACAAAGGCGATATCGCTGACGCCGATCTTTTTCCTCGGCTTCTCGGAAGCCTCGATCGCCGTCTTTTCGACTATCTACCTTGGACATACGCTGCTTGTGCATTCAAACGTGCGGATTCCGTTCGGCCCCTTGAAGTGGCTGATCGCCAGCCCGCAGTTCCATCGCTGGCGCCATGCCAACCAGCGCGAAGCCTATGACAAGAACTTCGCCGGGCAGTTGCCTTTCCTCGACATGCTGTTCGGCACCTACAATCCCACCGGTGACAAGGTGCCGGACAAGTACGGCGTCGACGATCCGATCCCTTCCACCTATTTCGGTCAGATCGGCTATCCGCCCCTGCGCCGTAGGAAGCTGCCGAACCGGGCAGGTGCCGAACACCGAAGCCTGACAGCTGGCCCGACGGTGCGGTATCCACCCCGATCCGCTTTCGGGCCGTAGAACGCCGAACCACGGGAAGGCTTTTCGCGTCGAATCGGCTAAACCCTGCGGCATGAACGAGACGTCTCTCTATGCGCCGGTGAAGCGGTTCCTCGAAAGCCTCGACTTCGTCGTCAAAGGCGAGATCGACGGCTGCGATGTTGTTGCATTGCGCGAGGGGGAGCCGCCGGTTGTCGTCATCTGCGAGTTGAAGCTGCAGTTCAATCTTGAACTGGTGCTGCAAGGTGTCGATCGCGCGGCGGCCTGCGACGAGGTGTGGCTGGCCGCGCGCATGTCGGCCCGCGGCAAGGGCCGCGAAAGCGACGCCAGATTCCGCAATCTCTGCCGCCGGCTTGGCTTCGGCCTGCTTGGCGTGACCGCGACGGACCGGGTCGAGGTGCTTCTCAGCCCGATCGCGCTGGCGCCGCGCAAGAATGCCCGCCGGCGCTCTCGCCTGGTCGACGAGCACCAGCGCCGTCGCGGCGATCCCGTTGTGGGAGGAGGATCGCGCAATCCGATCATGACGGCCTATCGCCAAAGCGCCCTCGCCTGCGCTGCGGCCATGGTGGACGGACCCAGGCGGCCGCGAGATCTGAAGGCGGTGACGCCGATGGCGCCGAAAATCCTGCAGCACAATGTTTATGGCTGGTTCGCGCGCGTCGACCGCGGCCTTTACGATCTCACCGATGCCGGCCGTGCCTCTTTGGTCCGTTGGCCGCAGGCATCGCACGACGAATCCCGACACGCAATTTTGAACGCACCGGCCATATGATTGAAGATTCCGGCGGCGTCCGAGGCGGTCCGCTCGGTTGATTTCTCCGACAAAATATGTTGCTTGTCCCGCCCATGAAGAAGCTCTGCATGACCGCCTTGGCGTCAGTGACACTGAGTTTTCCAGCCAGCGCTATGGATAATGCATTGCGCGCCGGCCTGATGAAACTCGATCCCCAAACTCGTCTTGAACAGCGTTGCGACGCCGAAGTGCTCGACCGCATCACCCATGACGACCGCAAGTTCAAAGCCGATCGCGTCGTCGCCTACGCCTTCGCGACGCCCGAGATGGGTGCCGATGCCATCAAGAGCCCGGGTGCTGCGTTTCGCAGCAAGGGGCAGTGGTACCGGCTGAAATTCAAGTGCCAGACCGCACCGGACCATATGGAAGTTTTGCAGCTCCGCTACCGGATCGGGGACGAGATTCCAGAAGCCGACTGGGCAAAGTACAATCTCTACGATTGATTTGTGATCTGCCATGGTTTGCCTGGCTGTCGCGAGTGCCGCGAAGCCGTGATCCGGCTTGACGCAATGCTGCTTCGGTGATGCAGCCACGCGTGATCCCTTGACGCCAGGGGACCACCAAGTTAGGGCCTCTGGATAATCGACGAACACTCGGCAAAATCAGCAAGGGCTTCCTGTCGATGGACATTTTTTTCAGCGCTGCCAGTCTGACCGCCCTGCTGCAGGTCATCGCCATCGACCTCGTGCTGGCCGGAGACAATGCGATCGTCATCGGCCTCGCCGCGGCCGGCCTGCCTGCCGAACAACGCAAGAAGGCGATTCTTCTCGGCGTGGTGGCGGCAACGGTGCTGCGCATCGGGTTTGCCGCAATTACCGTCAAGCTGCTGGCGATCGTCGGCCTGCTGCTGGCCGGCGGCATCCTGCTGCTGTGGGTCTGCTGGAAGATGTATCGCGAGTTGCGTACGTCGCATGCCGATGAATTGGAAGCGACCGAGGCACTGTCGAATTCGGACCTCAACAGCGACCAGGCGGTCGCCGGCAAGACCAAGCGCAAGACCCTTGGCCAGGCTGCCTTGCAGATTGTCGTCGCCGACGTGTCGATGTCGCTCGACAACGTGCTGGCGGTGGCTGGAGCGGCGCGCGATCATTTTCCGGTGCTGGTCATCGGCCTTGTGTTGTCGATCGCCCTGATGGGGCTGGCCGCGACTTTCATTGCCAAGCTGCTGCATCGCCACCGCTGGATTGCCTATGTCGGCCTGCTGATCATTTTCTATGTGGCTGTGGACATGGTCTATCGTGGCGCGGTGGAGGTCTGGCCGCATGTAAACGGTGCGGTCGGCTGAGGCTGGCGGACATCGGCATCTTCACTCAGTGGAAGCAAGACCGCCGTGCGTTTTGCCGCATCGCGGGTCTGCCCATACCAATGCCGCAATAAGTGTGGTACTGCGCCGGCAATCCTGAAAAGCCCGGAAACGCTCTATGTCCGCTCCACGCGTGAGTTTTGTCAGTCTTGGATGCCCGAAGGCCCTTGTGGATTCGGAGCGCATCATCACGCGCCTGCGCGCCGAAGGTTACGAAATCGCCCGCAAGCATGACGGCGCCGACCTTGTCGTCGTCAACACTTGCGGCTTTCTCGATTCCGCTCGCGACGAGTCGCTCAACGCCATCGGCTCCGCGCTTTCGGAAAACGGCCGGGTGATCGTCACCGGTTGCCTGGGTGCCGAGCCGGACGTCATTCGCGAAAAGCACCCCAATGTGCTGGCGATCACCGGGCCGCAGGCCTATGAGAGCGTGATGGCTGCCGTGCATGAGGCTGCGCCGCCTTCGCACGACCCTTATGTCGATCTTTTGCCGCCGCAGGGTGTCAAGCTGACGCCGCGCCACTACGCCTATCTGAAAATTTCCGAAGGCTGCAACAACCGCTGTACCTTCTGCATCATTCCGGCACTGCGTGGCGACCTCGTCTCGCGGCCGGCGGCCGATGTGCTGCGCGAGGCCGAGAAACTGGCCAAGGCCGGGGTCAAGGAACTTCTGGTCATCTCGCAGGACACCAGCGCCTACGGCATCGACATCAAGTACCAGACGTCGATGTTCGGCGACCGTGAGGTGCGCGCAAAATTCCTCGATCTGTCCGAGGAACTGGGCAAGCTCGGCATCTGGGTGCGCATGCACTATGTCTACCCCTACCCGCATGTCGCCGACGTCATCCCGCTGATGGCAGAGGGCAAGATCCTCCCTTACCTGGATATCCCCTTCCAGCACGCTTCGCCGCAGGTGTTGAAGAACATGCGCCGGCCGGCACACGGCGAAAAGACGCTCGATCGCATTCGCGGCTGGCGTGAGGTCTGCCCGGATCTGGCCATCCGCTCGACCTTCATCGTCGGCTTCCCCGGCGAGACGGACGACGATTTCGAGATGCTGCTCGACTGGCTCGACGAGGCCAAGATCGATCGCGCCGGCTGCTTCAAATACGAGCCGGTCCGGGGCGCCCGCTCCAACGATCTCGGTCTCGAACAGGTTCCCCAAGAGATCAAGGAGGCGCGCTGGCACCGCTTCATGCAGCGCCAGCAGAAGATTTCGGCGACACAGCTGGCCAGGAAGGTCGGCAAGCGCCTGCCGGTGCTGATCGACGAGGCGCACGGCACGTCGGCAAAGGGCCGCACCAAATACGACGCGCCCGAGATCGACGGCTCGGTGCACATCCAGTCGCGCCGCCCGCTGCGCCAAGGCGACATCGTCACCGTCAAGATCGACCGTGCCGATGCCTATGACCTCTATGGTTCGGCGGTCTGACGGTCCGTATTTACTACATCTGGCGATAATTCAGCCGTCTTAACCCGCGCAGCCGCGATCCGCTCTATGGTTTGCGGACCGTAGATGCGGGAAATGCGGATGAACACCAGACCTGCGGAACAAAATTACATCGCGACGCTGGACCTGCTCAGGCTGGCGGCAGCACTTGCCGTCGTGTTCTTCCACTATTTCTTTCGCGGCGCTGCCGCCGAAGGCTACCTTGCGCAAGGCTATCCGCTTGCCGCACCATTCGCCCTCTACGGCTATCTCGGCGTCAACCTGTTCTTCCTGATCAGCGGTTTCGTTATTGCCTGGTCGGCGGAAAACCGGAGCTGGGATCAGTTTGCGATCGCGCGGTTCGTTCGCCTCTATCCGGGTTTTCTGTTCTGCATGACGATCACCTTCGCGATTGTCTTCCTTGTCGGGTCGCCGCTGCTTTCGGCCTCTTTCGTTCAGTATGCCGCCAATCTGTCGATGTTCGCGCCGGCCTTCGGCCAGCCCTTCATGGACGGCGTCTACTGGTCGATCGTGCTTGAACTGGTGTTCTACGGATGGATCACGCTGGCCCTGTTCACCGGGCTCTTCCAGAAACGCAAGCTGGAGCTGATCTTCATCTGGCTGGCGATCTCGGCCTTGAACGAGTTCTTCATCGGCAGCGGCGGAGCCAGGCTGCTGTTCCTCACCGAGTTCGGCCCGTTCTTCGCCGCCGGCGTGCTGGTCCACCAAATCCATTCGCATGGCCGTTCTGTGCCGGCCCTGCTGCTGCTTGCCGCCGCGTTCCTGATCTCCTGCGGAACGCTATCGGTGACGCAGCACTGGATGCTTGGCCACTACGGCATTGCCGTTGCCTCGGCCAATCTCGTCGTCGCCAACGTCGTCATGCACGCGGCCTTGATCGGCGCGGTGCTGCTGCGCGACCGTGTCAGGGCATCGGGGCTCACTCTGGCGCTGGGCGGGCTGACCTATCCGCTCTATTTGCTGCACCAGGACATCGGCTATCTCGCCATCAATGCGGCAACGCCCCTTGTCGGCAAATGGATTGCCGCTCTTGGTTGCGTCGTGCTCATGCTTTTCATTTCGTGGGCGATCTGGCGCACCTGCGAACAACCGGTACAGCGGTTGCTCAGGTTTTGGCTCGGCCGCGCGGTCGATGCCGGACGAACGCGGTTTCGTCGCCCCTCTGCCGGCGCACAGCCCGCCGAATGAAGAAGGGCGCCTCGCGGCGCCCCTCCGTCTCATGTCTCGCGCTGCTTATTTCGGCAGCTTGTCGTCGACGCCTTTCACATAAAAATTCATGCCGAGCAGCGTGCCGTCGTCGGCGACTTCACCATCCTTCAGCCACGGCGTGCCGTCCTGCTTGGCAACCGGTCCGGTGAAGGGATTCCAGCCGCCGGCGATCTTCTTTTCGGTGGCTTCGGCCATCGCCTTCACGTCGTCGGGCATGTTGGTGTAGGCCGACATCTTGACGGCGCCGTCCTTGATGCCGAGCCAGACATTGTCCGGCTTCCAGGTGCCGTCGAGCGCAGCCTGGACGCGGCTGACGTAATACGGACCCCATTCGTCGGTGAGCGAGGTCAACTGCGCGTTCGGCGCGAACTTGATCATGTCGGAGGACTGGCCGAAGCCTTTCAGCTTGCGCTCCTCGGCCACCTGCAGGGCAGCGGTGGAATCGGTGTGCTGGACGATGATGTCGGCGCCCTGGTCGAACAGCGCCTTGGCAGCGTCGGCTTCCTTGCCCGGATCGAACCAGGAGTTCACCCAGACGATCTTGGCCTTGAAATTCGGGTTGATCGACTGCGCGCCGAGCATGAAGGAGTTGATGCCCATCACCACTTCGGGGATCGGGAAGGAAACGATATAGCCGGCGACCCCTGCCTTCGATTCCTTGGCGGCGATCTGGCCAAGAATGTAGCGGCCTTCGTAGAAGCGCGCATTGTAGATGCCGAGATTGTCAGCGGTCTTGTAACCGGTGGCGTGCTCGAACATCACTTTCGGGAATTTCTTGGCGACCTTCACTTCCGGGTCCATGAAGCCGAAGGAGGTGCCGAAGATGATCTTGCAGCCTTCGCGAGCCAGGCGCTCGAAAGCGCGGTCGGCGTCGGGGCCTTCCGAGACGTTTTCGAGATAGGCGGTCTCGACCTTGTCACCGAGCGCCTTCTCCACCTCGAGACGGCCCTGGTCGTGCTGGTAGGAGTAGCCGAAGTCGCCGATCGGGCCGGTGTAGACCCAGCAAGCCTTTAGCTTGTCCGCCGCCTCGGCCGTCGCTGCCAGCGACATGGCGGCGGTCGTGGTCATCAGGGCAATAAGCAGTTTTTTCATCGTGTTACCTCTCTGAGTTAAGCCTTGGAGCTTCCCGTTTGTTTTTATTGTCAACGATCCGGAACGAATGGCTGCCCCAAGGAAGCCGGCGTGTTCATCATCGTCAGACGCTTGTTGCGCGAGATTAGAACGAGAACCACGACGGTTGCCAGATAGGGCAGCGAAGAAAGGAACTGCGAGGGCACCGGAATGCCAAAAGCCTGTGCATGAAGCTGGCCGATCCACACCGCGCCGAAGATGTAGGCGCCGGCCAGCACCCGCCATGGCCGCCAGGAGGCGAACACCACCAGCGCCAGCGCGATCCAGCCGCGGCCGGCACTCATGTTCTCCACCCATTGCGGCGTGTAGACCAGCGAGAGATGGCCGCCGGCAAGGCCGGCACAGGCACCGCCGAAGATGACCGCGAGGTAGCGATAACGGATCACCTTGATGCCAAGCGCATGCGCCGAGGTGTGGCTGTCGCCGATCGAACGCAGCGTCAGTCCGGTCCGGGTCTTGAACAGGAACCACATGACGGCCGCGGTCAGCGCGATCGAGATGTAGAAGATCGGATCCTGCCCGAACAGCAGCCTGCCGACCACAGGGATTTCCGTCAGGCCGGGAATGTAGAGGTTGGGCAGCCTTTCGCCGGGCTGGCCGACGAAGCTGGTGCCCATCATGCCGGACAGGCCAAGGCCGAGCAGCGTCAGCGACAGGCCGGTCGCCACCTGGTTGGTGGCCAGCGACAGCGTCATGACGGCAAACAGCAGCGAGAATACCGCGCCCATGGCGATTGCCGCCAAAAGGCCGATCCAGGGCGAACCGGTGAGATAGGTCGCGCCGAATCCGCCGACGGCGCCCATGATCATCATGCCCTCGACGCCGAGATTGAGCACGCCGGAGCGCTCGACCACCAGCTCGCCGATTGCCGCGATCAACAGCGGCGTTGCCGCGGTGGCGATGGTCAGAAGGATGTTTACGGTGATGTCCATCAACGGGCTTCCTTCAGCTTCGGTGCGGCTTCGAGTTTGGCCACGCCTTCCGGTTTGGTCAGCGCCAGGCCGATCAGGCGGATGCGGTAGTGGATGAGCGTGTCGCAGCCGAGCACGAAGAACAGCAGCATGCCCTGGAACACCCGCGCCACCTTGTCGGAGATGCCGAGCGCGCTTTGCACCGCTTCGCCGCCGAGATAGGTCAGCGCCAGCACCAGTCCGGCGGCAACGATGCCGAGCGGGTTGAGACGGCCGAGGAACGCCACGATGATGGCGGTGAAGCCGTAGCCGGGCGAGATGACGGGCTGCAACTGGCCGATGGCGCCCGAGACCTCGAAGATGCCGGCGAGTCCCGCCAGCGCGCCTGACAGCAGGAAAGCAAAAAAGACCATGCGGTTGAAGCCGAAGCCGGCGAAGCGCCCTGCCCGCGGGCTTGAGCCCAGCACGCGCACCTCAAAACCCTTCAGCATGCGGCTCATCAGGATCCAGACCAGCACCGCGGCGATCAGCGCGAAGACAAAACCCCAGTTTGCCCGCCCGGCATCCGGCATCAGCTCCGGCAACACGGCCGAATCGTTGAACTGGATGGTCTGCGGGAAACCATGACCCTGCGGATCGCGCCAGGGTCCGCGCACCAGCCAGTCGAGGAAGAGCTGCGCGACATAGACCAGCATCAGGCTGGTCAGGATCTCGTTGGTGCCGAAGCGCGTCTTGAGCAGAGCCGGGATCGCGGCATAGGCCGCGCCGCCGACCATGCCGAGCAAAAGCATCAGCGGCAGCACCAGCGGACCTTCGAACTGCGGAAACAGCACCGGAATCATCGAACCGGCAATGCCGCCGAGGATGAACTGGCCTTCGGCGCCGATGTTCCAAATGTTGGCCTTGTAGCAGACCGACAGGCCGACAGCGATCAGGATGAGCGGCGCTGCCTTGATCGCCAACTCATGCAACTGCCAGACCTGGCTGATCGGCTCGATGAAATAGATATTGAACGCGGTCAGCGGATTGACGCCGAGCAGCGCGAACATGACGGCGCCGGCAATGATGGTCAGCGCAAAGGCGATGAACGGCGACAGGGCCGAAAACAGCATGGAACGCTGCGGGCGTTTGACTAGTTCGAGGCGCATCATGCCGTCTCCAGCGTGTGTTCGGCGTGGCCTGGTTCGGCGCCGCCCATCAGCAAGCCAACCTTCTCGAAGGTCGCCTCGGCGATCGGCATCGGCTTCGACAGCTCGCCATTGTGCATGACCGCGATCGCATCCGATATCTCGAACAGCTCGTCGAGATCCTGGCTGATCACCAGCACCGCCGATCCGCTGCGCGACAGCTCGATCAAGGCCTGGCGGATGTGGGCGGCAGCGCCCGCGTCGACGCCCCAGGTCGGCTGGTTCACCACCATGACGCTCGGCCGGCGGTCGAGTTCACGGCCGACGATGAATTTCTGCAGATTGCCACCCGAAAGGGCCGCAGCCTCCGGATCCGGCGCACTCTTGCGCACATCCATCGCCTCGATGATGCGCTGGGAGGCGGCTTGGATGGCACCGCTCTTCACCATCCCGCCGGAACCGACGAACGCCTTGCCGTCGGTGGCATGGCGCGACAGCAGCAGGTTTTCAGAAAGCTTCATGCGCGGTGCCGCACCGTGGCCGAGGCGCTCCTCCGGCACGAAGGCGGCGCCCAGCAGTCGGCGTCCGGTGATGCTAAGGCCTCCCGCATCCTTGCCACGAATGCGCACCGAGGCGGCATTCTGCTGCAGCACTTCGCCTGAAACGGATTCGAAGAACTCGCCCTGGCCGTTGCCAGCGACGCCGGCGATGCCGATCACCTCGCCAGCGCGGACGTTCAGGTTGATGCCCTTGAGCGGTATCGAGAACGGCGTTGCCGGTTTGCGATTGAGATTGCGGATTTCGAGCAGCGGTGGCGCCTTGTCGATGCCCTCGACCGGCGCGCGCACCACGGCCTGCACCTCGTTGCCGACCATCATGCGAGCCAGCGAGGAGGCTGTTTCCTCACGCGGATTGCAGTGGCCGACCACCTTGCCGTGACGCAGCACCGTGGCGCGGTCGCAGATGCGTTTGACCTCTTCGAGCCGGTGCGAGATGTAGAGGATGGATTTGCCTTCCGAACGCAAACGCTCCAGCGTCTCGAACAGCTTGTCGGCTTCCTGCGGCGTCAGCACCGAGGTCGGCTCGTCCAAAATGATGAGCTGCGGCGTCTGCAACAGGCAGCGGATGATCTCGATGCGCTGGCGCTCGCCCACCGACAGGTCGCCGACCAGCGATTCAGGGTCGAGCGGCAAGCCATAGCTGAAGGAAAGCGCCCTTGCCTTTGCCGCGATGCTGCTGATCGGAGAGCCGTCGTCCAGCGACAGCGCGATGTTTTCGGCCGCGGTCAGCGCCTCGAATAGCGAAAAATGCTGGAACACCATGCCGATGCCGAGTTTTTTCGCGACGCCGGGGCTGGAAATCCTGACGGGCTGGCCGTTCCAGAATATCTCGCCGGAATTGGGCTCCAGCGAGCCGAACAGCATCTTGACCAGCGTCGACTTGCCGGCACCGTTTTCGCCGAGCAAGGCGTGGATCTCACCCCTGGCGATGTCGAGATCGATGTGATCGCACGCCGTCAGCGTGCCGAATATCTTGGTGAGGCCACGCACCTCAAGCAGGTTCGTGCCGTCGTGATTTGCACTCACAGTGCCTCCCATCTGGTTAGCCAGACATGTTCTGTGTTCCCGCAGGCATGGTAGGCGCGGCCGGCTCTCATCGGAAAGCGGCACGCGTCTTGAAAGAGCTTCAAGAATTTCAGCGGAAATTCAAGGGATAGCAAGGCAGAACGGACTAAGGGATGAGAATGGTCGTCCCTGTCGTCCTGCGGCCCTCGAGGTCGGAATGCGCCTTGCCGGCATCCTTAAGCGAGTAGCGCTGGTTGATCTTGATTTCGACCGCGCCGCTGAGCACGACCTCGAACAGAGCGGCGGCAGAAGCATCGAGGTCCTCGCGTTTTGCGTTGTAGACGAACAGTGTCGGCCTTGTTGCGAACAGCGAGCCCTTCTGGGCCAGCAATGACATGCTGAACGGCGGTATGGGTCCCGATGACTGGCCAAAGCTGACGAACATGCCAAGCGGCCGCAGGCAGTCGAGTGAAGCCGGAAATGTGTCGTTGCCGACCGAATCGTAGACGACATCGCATTTTTTGCCGCCGGTGATGGCGGCGACGCCGGCAACGAAATCCTGTTCCTTGTAGTTGATGACATGGTCGAAACCATGCGCCCTGGCGAGCTCGATCTTGTCGGACGAGCTGGCGGTGCCGATGACGGTCGCGCCGAGGTGTTTTGCCCATTGGCCGAGGATCAGCCCGACGCCGCCGGCCGCGGCGTGGAACAGGATCGTGTCGCCTGCCTTCACCTTGAACGTCCGGCGCAGCAGATATTCCGCCGTCATGCCCTTCAGCATCATCGCGGCGGCCTGTTCGTCGCTGATGCCATCCGGAACCTTGACGACCCGGCTGGCATCGATGACGCGCTCTTGCGCATAAGCCCCCGTCGTCACCGCATAGGCGATGCGATCGCCCGGATTCAGCCAGTCGACGCCCTGGCCGACCTCCAGCACCATGCCGGCGGCTTCGCTGCCTGGCACGAGCGGGAAGCCGCCGGGCGGCGGATAGAGGCCAGAGCGATGATAGACATCGATGAAATTGAGGCCGATCGCGGTGTGCCGGACCAGGATCTGCCCGGATCCCGGCTGACCGAGGTCGGCGTCCTCGTAGGTCAGGACTTCCGGGCCGCCGTTGGCGTGAATGCGGATCGCTTTGGACATTGCTAGGCTTCCTGTGGGGCTAGGCTCTCTGTGGGAGTGGCTGATCAGGCCTTTTTGGCACCGAGATTGGGAAAGAACTGCATGATGCCACCGATGCAGGCAAGGTAAAGCCCGGTGATGGTGATGCCGATCTTGGTGAAGGTGCTGACCTGCTCGCCCAGCACGCCGATCTGATCGTAGAAGGCAGCGAGTGCCGCCTGGGCCAGGGCAAGCGCGCCGAAAGCGCACCACAAGAGAGTCATCCCAAGGTTGATGCGCCGCAGCCGCACCACCCGCACCGGGTGGATGAAGTTGATCGGTACGAAAGTCAGGACGCCGGCCACCACTACCACCGCAAACGAAACCCATTGTCCGGGCTCGATGACGAACAGGGTGAACACCACCATGTTCCAGACCACGGGGAACCCCTTAAAGAAATTCTCCTTCGTCTTCATGCCGGTGTCGGCATAGTAGATGGCGCTGGAGACGACGATGATCGCCGCAGACAGGAATGACAGGCCCTCGCCCATGAAGCCGCGCTGATAGAGCGCGAAGGCCGGGATCAGCACGTAGGTCACGTAGTCGATGATGTTGTCGAGCAGTTCGCCCGACCAAGTCGGCAGGATTTCCTTGACCTCGAGCTTCCGCGCGATCGGCCCATCGATGCCGTCGACGAACAATGCCAGCCCGAGCCACCAGAACATCGCCGTCCAGCGCTCTTCGCTTGCCGCTACCAGCGACAGGAAGGCCAGGAACGACCCCGAGGCGGTCAAGAGGTGGACGGAGAACGCCCTCGCCTGTGGCCAGGTGACCTTCTTTTTCGGGCGCGGAATCCGGTCCGTGATCTTTTTGGCGGCTTTTCGGGCCGTTGTGTTCTTGCTCACGGGCCCCGCCAATCCAGCTTGCAGATTTCGGCCGAACGGCCGGCGAAATTCCAGTTGCGGCCGAAAGCCCGCATCTTGCTCTTGTCGGACCTTGCCACGATGATCTCAGGCGCGATCCAGTATTCCGAATTGCTGATCACCGTATCCTTGTCGCGATCCTTGCCGGGGATGGGTGTCACCGCCCCGTCGATGATCCTCGGTATCTGGAAGATACGCGTCTTGTCACGCGTCTCATAGGTGATCGGCACTTGTTCGACGCCGAGGAATTTGCCGACCAGGATGGAGAGCAGCGATGTGGTTCCGCCTGCCTTGCCCGTGAAGATCTTTGTCAGCGCCTTGACCGCGTAGACAGAGGCGCGGCTGTCGATGAACAGGCCCGCGGTCCAGTTGCCGCGGCTCATGTAGCCGGGAATTTCCATGACCAGCCCGAGATTGAGGCCGGACAGATCTACTTCACCGAAATGGCCGGCATCGATGCGAAATCCCGCCCAGGTCTGGCAATAGCCTTCGGTCGGCGGATGATTGCCAAGCGACAGCACGCAGGGGCAAAAAACCGTGCAATTGCAGGAGAGTACGAGCTCTCCCTTCATCGCCCAGCTCTGGTCTGCCATCGATTTTCCCCCACTCACAGCGAGACTACTAGCAGCGCGGCTGCCCAGACAAGCAGTATCGCACCGGCCAGCCGGGTTGGAACCCTGCTGGCGGTTTGTTTTTCGATCAGGGTGAACAGCCCGATCAACGCCATCCAGAAAATGTTCATGACGCCAACGGCGAACATCACCAGCATCAAGGCCCAGCAGCAGCCGAGACACCACAGACCTTGAGCGACACCGAGCCGAAAGACGCTAACCGGCCTGGCGCTCCAGTTCGCGAAAAGGATCGAGAACGGGTTCTTGCATTTCTTCAGGCAAGCTTCCTTCAGGCCGCTGAACTGGTAGACACCGGCAATCAGCAGAGCGAGCGCAGCGGCAAGGCCGACGACCGGATCGAGCATCCCGGCTGACGAGGCGAATGCATGGGCGGCCAAGGTCAGCGCCGCGAACATCATTGAAGCGGCGAGCCAGACGCTGAGGTAACCGGCGACCAGCACCAGCGGGTGAACGACCGGTTCGCCCTTGATGCGAGCCGTGTCAGTGATTTCGCAATAGGTGCGGATCATCGGCGCAGCCGAAGGCAACATCGTCGCAATCGCCATCAGGAACCACATGAAAACGAGCGCGCCGGCCTGCAAGCCGAGACTTGTGTCCAAAGGCACCGGTGAGAGGCACAGCACAAAGAACCGTTCCAGGAAATCGGGCAGCGGCAGTTGCGGCAGGCTGCGCAGGATCGTGTCGCCGGGGGCGCTGACGCCTGCAATCCCGCCTTCGGCGCCGCGGATTGCCATCGCGGCAAGGGTCAGCCAGGCAAGCAGGATGCAAGCGCCGACAACGACGTTTACCGTGACGCGAGGACTGCGCGCGATGCCGGCCATGGCGCGGCCGGCGCGGTCGAGATGCCTGAAGTCGTCCTGCTGGCCGGTCATGACATCCGAATGGGCCGAATCGCCGCGTTGATCAAGCGGCATGATCTGACCTATATGCTCATCGAACGGCAGGTCGGGTGGACCGCCTCGCATTGCAAGCCGGAAGCCGATCTTGGAGCATCAGCAAACTGCGCGGATACTGGTTGCCGGCACGGGGCCGGCAGGACTGATCGCGGCGCTCGGTTTTGCCGCCGAGGGTTTCCCGGTGACACTGGTCGGGCCGGAGGCCACCGCCCCCGATGGCCGCACGACGGCCCTGATGAACCCTGCCTTGAAAGTGCTCGACCGGCTTGGCGTGCTCGAAGCCGTCAAATCCAAGGCGGCGGCCCTGAAAGTGATGCGCATCGTCGACGCCACCAGCCGGCTGATCCGCAGCCCGGTCGTCACCTTCCGTGCCAGCGAGATCGACGAGGACCAGTTCGGGCTGAACCTTCCCAACAGCGTGCTCAACCCGGCACTCGCCAGCGCCGTTGCCGCGCATGCCGGCATCGACCGGCTGATGCCGATGGTGGCGAACTGGCATCTCGATGCCGAGCGCGCCCGTGCCGTCCTGTCCGACGGCAGCACGGTCGACGCAGCGCTGGCGGTCGCCGCCGATGGGCGGTTGTCACCGGCGCGCCAGGCGGCCGGCATCTCGACCTCGGCCCGGTCCTACCCGCAGGCAGCTCTCGTCCTCAATTTCGGCCATGGCGGCGACCATGCCTTCACCTCGACCGAATTCCACACCGAGACCGGTCCATTCACGCAGGTCCCGCTGCCCGGCAATCGCTCCAGCCTGGTCTGGGTGGTCAAGCCCCAGACCGCGACCGACCTCGCCGCACTGGACGATGCGACGCTTTCTCAGCGGGTCGAACAGCAGATGCAGTCGATGCTGGGCCGGGTAACGGTCGAGCCGGGCAGGCAGATCTATCCGCTTTCGGCGGTGACGCCACTGCGTTTCGCCCGAGATCGGGTGGCGCTGGTCGGCGAAGCCGCCCATGTGTTTCCCCCGATTGGTGCGCAAGGCCTCAATCTCGGCATCAGGGACGTCGACGATCTAATTGGAATCGCTCGTGAAAATAGAGCCGATCCAGGTGCAGCCAAGGCGCTTGCAGCCTACGATTTCAAGCGCCGCCCCGATATTCTGGCGCGCAGCAGCGTGGTCAACCTGCTCAACATGTCGCTGCTTTCCGACATGCTGCCGGCGCAGATGGCCCGCGTTGCCGGGCTCGGTGTGCTCGGAGGCTTCGCGCCGCTTCGGGCTTTTTTCATGCGCGAGGGACTTCGTCCCGGCAGCGGTTTTGCCGCGCTTGCTGGCGGGTTAGGGAAACAGGTCCGGCGCTAGGATATTGTGCCGGATCAGGTAGAGCAGCCCGGTGACGGTCACGACCGACAGGCAGGTTGTGATCAGCACACTGGCCGACGCGCGCTGTACCCAGACGCCATACTGCTGGGCGATGACGAAGACGTTGGTGGCGGTCGGCAATGCCGCCAGAAGCACCGCCGAGAAGACCCATGTCTCAGAAAAATTGCCGATCCAGCTCAGCACGACATAGCAGAGCAACGGGTGCAGGATCAGTTTCAGCGCCGCAATCGGAACCATCTCATGCGGGACGCGATTGAGCGGCCTGAGCGCCAGGGTGACGCCCATGGCAAACAGCGCGCAAGGTGCGGCCGCCCGGGAAAGATATTCCAGAAATCGCTCCACCGGCACGGGCGGTCGAAAGCCGATATAGGCGGCGCCGACACCCAGGGCGGTTGCGATGATGAACGGGTGCAGCACGATCTTGCGCACGACACCCAGCGCAAGCCGGAGAGGAGTGGTCTTCTCGTCGCCCGACAGCGCCATCATCATGGGCGCGATGGCGAAATGCATGATGTTCTCGAAACAGAAGATCAGGGCGACCGGCACAGCCGCCTCCTCGCCGAAGGCCAGCAATGCCAGCCCCGGTCCCATATAGCCGATATTGCCATAGGCGGCCGCGAGCGCCTTGATGGTCGATTGCGCTATCTCGCCGCGCGAGGTCAGCACCGACCCCATGAACATCAAGGAAAATATCATGAAGGTGGAGACGACCGAACCGAAGATGAAGCGCCATTCCGTCAGGTCTTCGAACGGCGTCCTGGCAAGCAGTTGGAAGAAAAGGGCCGGCAGCGCGACATAGACGATGAACGTGTTCATCCAGCCGAGCGCCTCCAGCGGCTGCCTGGTGATGCGCGCCACCAGAAACCCGACAAAAATCAAGCCGAAGAACGGAAGAACAAGACCGATGACGTCAGACATTTTTATGCTGGTCCGAAACCCTGGCGCCGGGCTAGCCCGTTGCTTGATAGGGCGTCAAGCGCCTCGGGATTGAATTGATGCGCGGTCTGCGCCAAATAAGCCCAAGGAATTCAGTGGTGAGTACGATGAAAACAGCCAAATTCGCAATCGGACAGGTGGTTCGCCACCGGCTGTTTCCATTCAGGGGCATTATTTTCGACGTCGACCCGCAATTCGCCAACACCGACGAATGGTACGAAGCCATCCCCGCCGACGTTCGACCGCGCAAGGATCAGCCTTTCTATCATCTGCTCGCCGAGAATTCGGAGACCGAATACATCGCCTACGTCTCCGAGCAGAATCTGCTTGAGGATCAGTCGGGTGAGCCGGTCCGGCATCCGCAGATCAAGGAGATGTTCGACAAGAGGCCGGACGGCGGCTACCAGCCGAAACGGCAGTCAAGGCACTAACCCGCGGAGAGACGGGCACAAAAAAAGCGGGGCATGACCCCGCTTCTTTGTTGGCCGGACGATATCGGCCGATCAGTTGGCGGTCTTCGCCTTGTCCTGCTCTTCCTTGAGCTTCTTGGCGAAATCCTGGTTGTTCTTGGCGACGAAGTCCTGAAGCTTCTTCTGCCGGTCCTCGATGTCCGACTGCTGCAACGCCGGGCCGTCATAGGCGCCGCTGAAGCCCTGCAGGGCGATCTTGATCGGATTGGGCTGGTTCTGGAAATTGACGGAAGTCAGCGTGATCGCCTGACCCTTCTTGAATGCCGCGACGAGCTGGTCGGTCAGCGGCACTTCGGCCACGCAACGATCCGGGAAGCAGATCACATAATCGAGCTTCTGCGCTTTGCCGGTGTCGATCTGCAGGCCGATGCCGGGAGGCACCAGACGGCCGGTCGGAACCGTCACCTGGAACACCTTGCGGTTCACCTTGCCCTTGAGCTCGATCAGGCTGACGCCGGTGACCAGCTGGCCGTTGCCGGCGGTGGTGATGTTCTGGACGTTGCAGATGTCGACGTCTTCCTGCTTGGTGCAGGCCTTGAACCAGCCTTGCGGAATCTGCTGTTGCTGCTGTGCGGAAGCGGCGGGGAGTCCTGCGCCCAGAAAGCCGATCACGCCAGCGGCCATGACCGACAGGCGGTACGCGTTGCTGTTCAGGCTCGTCATGTCGTGCACTTCCTCTCAAATGATCCCGGGACCGGCTTCTTCGTGCCGTGTGGTCCAGCTACCTGTTGCCGAAATGAGGCAACAGAATGACTTCGGAGGGCGTGTTACACTGCAAGCGAGGCCGAATCCAGCCCGGCGTCAGCAATTGTTGAACGCGCGGTTGGCCGGCGCGCCGCCGCCTCATGCTAGGGTGCACACCGAATCATCAAGCCGACCCAGTAAGGAGACGGTCATGGGCCGCGTTGTTGTTTGGCTGATCACCGGGATATCGTTTCTCGCCCTTTCGCATCAGCCGGCCGCATCGGAGCCGAAGCACGCTATCGCCATGCAGGGCGAGCCGGCGCTGCCGCCGGACTATACGCATTTCGATTACGTCAATCCCGATGCGCCGAAGGGCGGCTCGATCACTTATTGCGTCGTCGGCAGCTTCGACAACCTCAACCCTTTCATCCTCAAGAGCCTGCGCACGACGGCGCGCGGCATGATGGACACGATCTTCGGCAATCTGGTCTTCGAGCCGTTGATGCAGCGCAATGCCGACGAGGCTTTCACGCTTTACGGTTTGTTGGCCGACAGCGCCGACATGGACCCGGAGCGCAAGAGCATCGAATTCCATCTCAACCCGAAGGCCAAATGGTCGGACGGCCAGCCAGTGACGCCGGAAGATGTGCTGTTCAGCTACGATGTCTACACCGAGAAAGGGCGACCGCCCTACAGCGACCGCATGGCCAGGGTCGCCAAGCTCGAAAAGACCGGCGATCACAGCGTGCGCTTCACCTTCAACGACAAGGCCGATCGCGAATTCCCGCTGATCATCGCGCTGACCCCAATCATCCCGAAGCATGCCTTCGACAAGGAGACTTTCGACAGGACGACGCTCAAGCCGGTGATCGGCAGTGGCCCCTATACGATCGCGCAGGTGCAGCCCGGCCAGCGCATCGTGTTCAAGCGCAACCCGGATTACTGGGGCAAGGACGTCCCGGCCAAGCGCGGTTTCGACAATTACGACCAGATCACTATCGAGTATTTCCTCAACGCTAACGCCAAGCTCGAAGCGTTCAAGAAAGGCCTTTGCGCCATCGACGACGATAGCGATCCGGTGAAGCGCGAGCGCGATCTCGATTTTCCGGCCTTCCACAAGGGCGATGTGGTCGCGCAGACCTTCGACACCGGCATTCCGCCCGTGGTGACTGGTTTCCTGTTCAACACGCGGTTGCCGAAATTCGCCAACCCGGTCGTGCGGCGCGCGCTCGGTATGCTTTATGACTTCGAATGGGCCAACAAGAACCTGTTCGGCGGCAAGTACGCGCGGACAATGAGCTATTGGCAAAACTCCGAGCTTTCCGCGCTCGGCCATCCAGCGGACGACAAGGAGAAAGCGCTTCTGGCGCCCTACCCCGGCCGCGTGCCGGCCGATGTCATGGACGGTACATGGCGGCCGCCGGTGACCGACGGATCGGGCCAGGACCGCCGCGTGCTGAAGGCAGCCTTCGATCTTTTGAAAAGTGTCGGCTACCACGTGCAGAATGGAACGATGCTCGATCCCGAAGGCAAACCCTTCAGCTTCGAAATCCTGACCGCGTCGCAGGACGAGGAGCGCCTTGCCGGCATCTACCAGCGCACGCTGGAGAAGATCGGCATCGATCTCACCATTCGCAGCCTCGACGGCGATCAGATCCAGTCGCGCAAGCAGCGCTTCGACTTCGAGGTCATGGTCGGATCGAGCGGCTTCAACAATTCGTTGTCGCCCGGCATCGAGCAGAGCGGGCGCTGGAGTTCCGCCGCGGCCAGGACGGAAGGCTCGTTCAATCTCGCCGGCGTTGCCGATCCGGCTGTGGACGCGGCGATCGAGGCGATGCTGCGCGCCCGCTCCAAGGAGGATTATGTTGCCGCAGTTCGCGTTCTCGACCGGCTGCTGATCTCCGGCAACTACATGGTGCCGATGCAGTACAACACGCAGCAATGGATCGCCTACTGGAACTACCTGGAACATCCGCAAAAGACGCCCATATTCGGGTATCAACTGCCAACATGGTGGCGCAAGCCCAACTGAGGGATCAGGAGGTCGAGATGAGCGAATTGAGCGCCATCACCGTCGATGTGGTGTCCGATGTCGTCTGCCCCTGGTGCTTCATCGGCCAGAAGCGGCTCGACAGGGCGATTGCCGCCGTCGGCGATGTCGACGTGCATGTCCGCTGGCGGCCGTTCCAGCTCGATCCAACCATTCCGTCTGATGGCAAGGACCGCCGCGAATACATGCTGGCAAAATTCGGCAGCGACGAGCGCATCCGCGAGATTCACGCCCGCATCGAGCCGCTGGGCGAAATCGAAGGCATCTCGTTCGCCTTCGACGCCATCAAGGTGGCGCCGAACACGCTGGATGCGCACCGGCTGATCCGCTGGGCAGGTGCCGCCGGCGAAGCCATTCAGAACAGGCTTGTGCGCCGGCTGTTCCAGTTGAATTTCGAGGAAGGCGCCAACATTGGCGATCATGCCGTGCTGGTCGAGGCGGCGCGCGAGGCCGGCATGGATGCGTCCGTGGTCGCCACGCTTTTGCCGACCGAGGCCGATGTCGAGGCGGTGCGCACCGAGATCGCCACCGCGTCGCGCATGGGCATTTCTGGTGTACCGTGCTTCCTGCTCGAGGACAAATACGCGGTCATGGGCGCGCAGGATGCCGACACGCTGGCCGATGCCATTCGCCAGGTGGCGGCCGCCAAGGCGCGCGGCGAACTGGAAAAGGCCGGCTGAGCCGACCGCCCTCTCCTCTCCGCGACAGCAGCAAGCGTTACTTCACCGTCGCCTTGGCCTTGCTGATGAAAAATCCATGGCCGTTCGTGGCCGTGCAGGACAGTCCCTTGCTTGACGACTGGCACGAAAACGGCCCGGCGCTCCAGCTGTTGCCGTAGCCAAGCTTGTCGACATCGCTGCAGCAGCCCTGCTCGCCTGGGTTCTTGATCAGCGTGGCTGGCCCCTTCGGACCCAGGATAATCGTGACGTAGCTTGGCTCGACGCGCGAGCAGCTCAGCTCCGGGCCACCATCCCTTGGTTCATAGGTGCCGGTGCCGCCTTTGGGCGTGTAGATGCAGCCGATGTTGCCGGACGGCGTGTTGAACTCGATCTGGCCTTCGGCGCTGGCCGGGATGCTCTGCTCGCCGGCATGCGCCAAAGGTACGAGGGGCAGCCAGGCGAAGAGGGACAGGATTGCGGCCGCGCGTGCAAGCATTGGGAGCTTCCTTGTTGGAGAACCGAACATGCATGAGTGTCGACGATGCCAGGCAAGGTTCAATCCCAAGCGGATGAATTGTCAAACGCAGTTCCTCAGCCGATCCGACAAGGAAGCGCCGCTCGGCCGATTCTCCGGTCACGTCCTGCCTCCGGCAAGGACGACAACGGCACGCCCGGCGAGATCGCGAACGGCAATTCTCGGGTGTTCGGGTCAACCCGCTTTGAGAAAAGCGCTCGGTCCGGACGATTTTGAGTTCACAAAACCGTGTGAAACACTTCCCTAAGGGAAGCCGCTCCAACGTTGCGTTTCTCCAACTCAAACATTTGAAATCAAAAGCGATATCGTGATTTTTGCCTATCGTTGTCGCTATATTTCAGCATGTAATCTGTTGCCTCACGGCCACGGCTGCCGGGGCAATCCGGTCCGCCCGGTTTTAAATTAATGGAAAATGATCAATTGGTGTTACCATCCGTAACAAAAGAAAAAAGGTTTGGGCGGGATCGTGATTCGGGTCGGTAGACCATCGCAAGAGTCAGTACCGGAAAAAACACCTCGCGATGCCGCAGGGCGATCGCTTCTGACGCCGGTGTCGTCGATGCGCAGCTTCTGGGGCCTGATGCGGGCCTACTGGGTTTCCGACCGCTGGAAGGAAGCCTGGACGCTGACGCTGGTGATCGCACTGCTCACGGCGCTGTCCAGCAAGGCCGGTGTTTGGTTCGCCGAAGCCTCCGGCGAACTGGTCAACTCGATCGCCTTCTTCCATGACGCCGCCAACACCACGCCGCTTCGCTCGCTGCTGGTCAATGCCGGCGTCCTGGTGCTGCTGGTCGTGCTCAAGGACGCCGGCTTCACCGGCATCCGCAGCCTCGTGTCAGCGACATTGCACCGCAAATGGCGCGGCTGGCTGGACAGCCGCTTCAACGAAGCGCTGCTCGACACCAATCATACGCATTTCCACGCCCAGCATGGTTCGTCCGGCAATGCCGCTCCCGACAACATCGATCAGCGCGTCCAGGAATCGATCAAGGACATGACCGGCGGAGCCATCGGCCTCGCCATGGGCGTCCTGGGTGTTGCCACATCGCTTTATTTCGTCGGCCAGAAATTGCTTGAAAACTCGGCGGAAGTGAAAGGGCTGGAATTTCTCGGCAGCTACGGCAGCGCGGTTTTGGCTTTCCTGGCGGTCGCCACCTACGTGCCGCTGAACACTTGGATCGCGGTCAAACTGGGTCGTCTGCTGGAACGGCTCAACGTCAGGATGCAGCAATCCGAAGGCAGCTATCGCGGCGAGTTGACCACTTTCCTGCGTCGCAGCTTCCATGTCGCGGCCTCGCAAGGCGAGGATGTGCAGAAGACGATGCACAATCGACTTTATGTCGACATCGACCGCACTTGGGCCCGGCTGAATATCGTCAACACAGGCTACAATTCGTTCGAGCTGATCTACAATTTCATTGGCGCCCGCATTGTCGCCTATGGACCTGGCCTGGTGCCGTTCATCCACAACGGTTTCGATCTCAAGGGCTACATAACCGGCTCCGAGCTGGTCAATTCGCTGATCAGTCAATGCTCCTGGTTCATCCACGTCATGCCGAACATCGCAACGTTGCGCGCCAACAGCCAGCGCGTCATCGAATTGGCGCAGGCGATCGAGAATGTCCAGCATCCGCAGGAATTCTACAGCCAGACCGGCCGCTCCGATTTCCACTACACCAGCCAGAACCCGGTTTTTGGCCTGACCATCCAGAAGCTCGAACTGGCGCATCAAGGCGAGGATGCGACGCCCTTCCTCAGCGCCGCCAATCTGCGCTTCCGGCGCGGCGAATGGACTTTCCTGAAAGGCGAGTCCGGCTGCGGCAAGACTTCGCTGATCAAGGCGATCAACGGCCTGTGGCCCTATGGCCGCGGCACCATTGTCTTCCCCGAGGGCGTCAAGAGTTTCTATGCCGCCCAGGAGGTCAAGCTGCAGCAGGTGACGCTGAAGCAACTGGTCTGCCTTCCGGGCTCCGAGCGCGACCATGGCGACGCGCAGGTCGCGTCGGCGCTGCACAAGGCGGGGCTCGGCGACTTTATCGAGCACATGGCCGACGAAAGCCGCGAAGGCAAAAGCTGGGACCAGGTGCTGTCGGGCGGCCAGAAACAGAAGCTGGTGGTGGCCCGCATCGTGCTGCAGCAGCCGGGGCTGCTGTTCCTCGACGAGGCGACCGGCGCGCTCGACCCCGACGGCAAGGTAGCCTTCCACCAGGCCATCAAGGACAACTGCCCCGATGTCACGGTGATCAGCGTCATGCACGAGGCGGTGGCGCCGAGATCGATGACGGGCAGCGAATTCTATCACAGCATCGTCGCGATCGCCGACGGCGTCGCCACCAAGAAGCCGCTGGTTCCGACCCTGCCCGCCGAACTCACCACCATTCTGGTGCAGCCAAGGCCGGTCCCAAGGCCGGTCGAAGACAAATGGCTGCGCTTCTCGCGCCGGCTGAAGCAGAAATAACGGTTAATCCACCCCGGTCTGCCTAGTCGAACGGCGGCCGGCAATCACAGTCTCGCGATCTCGGCCGCTCGTCGGCATTTTCCCTCCTCACCGCGATTGACACGGCAAGGCGCGCTCCTATGTTGCGCCCGCTTGCAGATAATAAAAAAGCGAACCCGCAAGCGGAAAGGTCACCGCGCCATGCCTGGCGACAGTCACAGTCGAACGCAACAGCCGTCCGCCCTGACGTGACCTCACATGGTTCATGTCCTGCCGACGGCAAGGAGTGAGCCATGAACGAATTTACCGCCGTAGCCAGCGACGAGGCCGTCGCGATTGCCCGTATCCTAGCCAACGATCACGTCGCCGACATTGTCGAGGCCCTGAACAGCGAGCCTCGAGAGACCGCGACGGAACTGCTCTGTGAAGTGACGTTCGAACGTCTGGTCGAGATCTTCGATCAGCCGGAACTCGACGGCGCGTCCGAACTCATGGAGGCGCTGCCGCGCGCCAAGGCGGGCAAGCTGCTCACCGCCATGTCGGTCGACCGCGCCGCCGACATCCTGCGCGAGCTGGAAGAGCCGGCCCGATCCGAGCTGCTTGGCGGGCTCGCGCCGCCGCTGCGCGCAACCCTACTCTCCATCCTCGGCTATCCCGAAGGCAGCGCCGCATCGATCATGACGACGGAGTTCGTCAGCGTGCCCTCGGACTGGACCGTCGGGCAAACGCTAGACTACATCCGCAAGGTGGAGCGGACGCGCGAGACCGTGTATGCGATCTATATCGTCGATCCGCAAACGCACCTGCTTGTGCGCTCGACGGGCCTGCGCCGGCTGATCACCGGTGAGCCCGGCGATTCGATCATGACGGTGGCGCCGGATCATCTTCCGGTGACGGTCGGACCGCTGACCGATCGCGAAACCCTGGCGCAGACGATCTCCAAATACGATCTGCTCGCCGTTCCGGTCGTCGACCACGGCAAGATCCTCGGCATCGTCACCATCGACGACATCATCGACACGATGATCGCGGAGACGACCGAGGATGTGCACCGTTTCGGCGGCATGGAGGCGCTGGACGAGCCGTACATGAAGATGAGCTTCCTCGCCATGATCAAGAAACGTGGCGGCTGGCTGTGCGCGCTGTTCATCTCGGAGATGCTGACGGCCAACGCGATGCAGAGCTATGAGGGCGAGCTGGAGAAGGCGATCGTGCTGACGCTGTTCATCCCGCTGATCATGAGCTCGGGCGGCAATTCCGGCTCGCAGGCGACCTCGCTGGTCATCCGCGCGCTGGCGCTGCGCGAGATCGGTCTTGGCGACTGGTGGCGGGTGGCGCTGCGCGAGCTGCCCACCGGTCTCGTGCTGGGCGCCATGCTCGGCGTGGTCGGCGTCTGCCGCATTGCGCTGTGGCAATATATGGGCTTCTACGACTATGGCCCGCACTGGCCGCTGATCGCCACGACGGTGGGCGCGGCCCTCGTCGGCATCGTCACCTTCGGTTCGCTGTCGGGGTCGATGCTGCCGTTCGCCTTGAAACGTGTCGGCTTCGACCCTGCCAGCGCATCGGCGCCGTTCGTCGCCACGCTGGTCGATGTCACCGGGCTGGTGATCTACTTCTCGGTGGCGCTGGTGATCCTGCGCGGCACGCTGCTGTAGCCGCTTCCTTATCTCCGCCGTGGCAAATACCTTGCCGCGGCGGAGTTCCCCAGTCCGGCTTTACCGTCAATCGACCCGCACGCCGTCCTTCACGCGGTAGGTCGGCTTGTACATGGTGACCAGTTCTTCCGCCGCTGTCGGATGCACGGCCATTGTGCGGTCGAAATCGTCCTTGGTCAGGCCGGCCTTCAGCGGGATGCCGAGCAGCTGCGCCATCTCGCCGGCGTCCGGCCCCAATATGTGGGCGCCAAGCACTTTCTTCGACGCGCCGTTGACCACCAGCTTTATCAGCATCTTCTCATCCCGCCCGGACAGGGTGTGCCGCATCGGCCGGAATGTCGCGCGGTAGATCTCGATGTCGGGGAAGCGTTTGACGGCGTCGTCCTCCGACACGCCGACAGTGCCGATCTCCGGCTGTGAAAAGACGGCGGTCGCGATCGTCTCGTGATCGGGCGCGGTTGGATTTCCCTTGAAGGCGGTTTCAATAAAACACATCGCCTCGTGGATCGCCACCGGCGTCAGTTGCACGCGGTTGGTGACGTCGCCGATCGCCCAGATGCTGTCGATGTTGGTGCGGGAATATTGGTCGACGGCGATGGCGCCGGTCTTGGTCATCTCCAGTCCGATTCCTTCCAGGCCCATATTCTCGGTGTTGGGAATGCGGCCGATGGCCAGCATCACCTGGTCGACGGTCAGCACCTCGCCGCCGCTGACGAGCGCGTCGAGCCGGCCGTCCGGCCGCTTGCGGATCCATTCGGACACGGAATGGCAGAGGATTCTTATCCCCTTCTTTTCCATCGTTTCGTGCAGCATGCGCCGCAGGTCCATGTCGAACCGGCTGAGGATCTCCTTGCCGCGATAGACCAGCGTGGTGTCGACGCCGAGACCGTGAAAAATGTTGGCGAACTCGACAGCGATGTAGCCGCCGCCCTCGATCATGATCGCCTTGGGCAATTCCTTGAGGTCGAAAGCCTCGTTGGAAAAGATGCAATGTTCATGGCCGGGCAGCGCCGGATGCGCTGCGGGTCGGCCGCCGGTGGCAATCAGGATCTGGTCTGCTGTGACGGTGCGATCCTCACCCAGGAGATGCACGACATGCGGGTCGACGATCATGGCGCGCGAGTGAAAGGTCTCGCCGCCGGCGCCCTCGACGTTCCTGACGTAGATCGCCTCCAGCCGGCTGATCTCGCGATCCTTGTTGGCGACCAGCGTCTGCCAGTCGAAACTGGCTTCCGGCACCGTCCAGCCATAGCCGGCGGCGTCGGCAAAGTGCTCGGGAAATTGCGAGGCATAGACATAGAGCTTTTTCGGCACGCAGCCGCGGATGACGCAGGTGCCCCCATAGCGGTATTCCTCGGCGATGCCGACTCGCTTGCCGAGAGCCGCGGCGACACGCGCCGCCCTGACCCCGCCCGAACCGCCGCCGATGACGAAAAGATCGTAGTCGTAACCGGCCATGACGCGGCTCCCAAGCTTCAGAAATGTGTCAGACAGGTAGGCCGCAAACCGTCAAAAGAAAAGCCCGGACAGGCCGGGCTTTCGCGGGAGGCCGCAAGGCCATTTGAAATGCGGGATCAGTTGTTGTCCGCGGGGGCCGCGCCATCGGCGGGGGCG
>NZ_RZRV01000057.1:0-28467 GCF_004023085.1 Mesorhizobium sp. M7A.F.Ca.US.010.02.1.1
CCCCTATTCCCTCACCCCATCCCCGTGACATGGCGCAGCCAGAAGGCCAGCGCGATGAAGCCGATGATGGTGGTGACGCCGGTCCAGTCGACATTGGCCTTCTTCACATCGCTGATGATCTTCACCAGCAGCATCCAGGCCACGAAGATGATCGGGAGAATGATGACTAATCTGATCATGCGACACCTCTGCGCAAAGCGATTGCACCTTCCCCAGATGTAGGAAGCAATCTAGGGCTTTTCAGGATGCCCTCGCCGACGGGCCACGCGGCATGCCAGGAAAAAACGGAGTTTTGTCTTTACTGGCGCAACAAATATGCTAACCGGAGCGCCGTGCCCTTGTAGCTCAGCTGGTAGAGCAGCGGTTTTGTAAACCGAAGGTCGGCGGTTCGATTCCGTCCGGGGGCACCAGCAAAGTGCGGCAATTGAGTAAATTCAGATAGTTAATCTATTGTCCTCGAGTTCGATCCGCCGCCTGATCCACCTTGGAAATCATGCACTTACCGGCGAGAATATCCGCCCCGGAGCATCACCATGTGGAAAGCCCGCCACCGTGCGGCGGCGGGATTTATTGAAGATTAGAACGGCACCTTCCACGCTCCGCTCTCGAATTTCCGGATAATGCCCGCGTCGAAACCTGACTGCCATTCCTCGCCGGCGTTGAGTTTCATTCCAGAGGTTGTGGCGGCGCCGGTGTTCGGCCGCGGAAGTCCGGAACTCCTCGAGGGATGCCTGTTTGCACCGGCCTTCCTGATACCTAGTCGCCGAATTCAGGCGCAGCAACTTAGTCCACAGGTGTGACTTCCTAGCTACATACAAAGTTGCAGGCTCATCGATATAAAGCGCTTGGCGATTTGATGGGGATTTCATGAAAGCTTTTTTGCTCGCTTCATTCGTTGCGCTTTCGGCGGCTCCGGCCATCGCTGCCGATATGATGACCGCTCCTGTCGACACCCATGAATGGACCTGGCAAGGGCCATACGCCGGCGTGTTCGGCGCCGGAACGTTGGAACATTACAAGATCTATGAGCCGGGCGCCCAGGCTGGCGCAACGCACAACGTCGGCTCGGCCGCGGTCGGCGGCTTTGCAGGTTATAACTTCCAGTCCGGCAAGATTGTCTATGGCGTTGAAGGCGAGCTTGGCTACCGCTTTAAGAAGAACACCTTCGACGATATTCCAGGCCCAGGCGTTCTCGACGCCTCCACAGGTTTGTTCGGATCCGTAAAGGGTCGCGTTGGCATGGACATGGGAGCCTACATGCCGTTTGTCACGGCTGGTGTAACCGCCGCAAAGCTGAAGACGTTCTATCCAGGTGGAAACGCCGAGCGGGATGCAACTTTGGTCGGTGGTATTGTTGGAGCAGGCATCGACGTCGCTCTCACACACAACGTGTTCTTGCGAGGCGAATACGACTTCTCCTTCTTCGGCAAGAAGTCGCTTGAATATTGCGGCGGCGGATGCACGCTGGAACACACGCTTCAGACGCACGATTTCCGCGTCGGCATCGCGATGAAATTCTAACTGTTCAGCGCGTCTCCGACGTTGACGCGCTCCGCAGGAATAGCAAGACCAAGGTCCAGCTTGCGAACGGCCTTCCGCGGGCGCAATGTCGCCAAGAACCCGACGGCCAGGGGTCTGGATCGCAAATAGTTCGCGGTTCAGGCCCTTCCTCCGTTTGGGACCATGCTATGCGGCTCTTCTGCCGGGTTGCTCCGGCCCTTGTCGTGCTGGGCGGTCAATTCCACCTGATGATGAACGACGCTTCCTCGCCGGTGATCTCCTTGATGGATTTCAACAGCACCTCATGCACTGCTTGGAGCGATCGGCAATGATCGCAGCTTGGCGATAGAAGCGGCTGCACGATGCTCTTTTGAAGCCGCCTCGCCCAGCGGCGGCGTGTGGACCTGCTCGGGCTCCATCGGAGGATGAACTTCGAATGGCAAGCACCGGACGCATCACGCCCACGATGGGAATCCAAAGCACTAAAATGATTGCACTGGGAAACCTTTTTGGGGGCATCGACATTGTCGGGTTTGCATGGCCCGCTTCTACTTTGATCTGACCGACAACGGCGAATTCTATCCCGACACCAAGGGCACAGAGCTTCCGAGCGTGGAGGCCGTGGAAGACGAGGCCGCACGGGCGCTTTTGGAAATAGCGAAAGACGCGATGCCGGACGGCACTCATCGTCAGGTAGCGTTCCACGTTCGCGACGATACCAACGCCGCTTTGTTGGTCGTTAAGGTCACGTTCGAGCTAATACGATTGGGCAGCGATGAAATGGAGCAAAGCGGCGTTCCGCCCGATTAGGAGATGACCGGCAGACCGTGCTACATAGGGGATGAAATTTCCCCGCCCAGCTTACATGGTCTACCTTCCGCCACTGCCTGGCCTCCCATATCTAGCTGCCACTTTGACGGTGGATGGAGCAATCACGGCGGCGCCGTTTGACACGGCGGATGAAGCCGCAGCCTTCAACAAGCTGATGGCGAAAGCGGAACATCCCGGCAAGGCGATTTTGAATTGAACGCCGCCGAGGTCAGGCAAGATTGTCCGCGACGGTCTATCCCCCTCGACGCCTTCGATGAGATTGTATTAGCGAGTGCCCTGCGTGCCCGCCTGGCTCATGAGCGAGCGCGAATGCACGTCTTGTTTGAACAGCTTACTCACGCCCGAATGCTCGTTAGAGACGCCGCCGCGATCCGCGCCCATCTGCGCGCGGCCCTTGCGTATCAAACCGTACGTTGAATCCTTCTTGGGTCACGCGTGAGAAGAGAGTAAATAAATCCCTTCGCAGCAAGGGAGGCCGCGATGGTTGAAACGCATATGGAAGTCGCACGCGCGGCTATCGAAACCAGCTTTCGGTTGCGGCACCATTCCCTGGCCGGAACTGCCTCGTTTCGCCGCGATATGGATCACTCCCGACGCGCAATCGAGGCATCACGCGAACTGCTCAAGCGCCTTCGCCAACGTCACCGCGATGACATGGCCCAGGGGTGGGAAGATCCGGGCCCGACTCCTGCTTCCGTCTCCGCCTTCGATGCTGATATTCTTCGCTCTGCATTTCGAGCCCTGGTCAGGGATATGAGCGTGCCTGAATGTCAATGGCGCGATTTGGCTGAGAGCTTGGTCCGCGAATATGTCGGGTGCGAGCAGATCGACGTTGGCCTGTTGGATTGGATCACCCACAAGTAGTCACCAACGCAAAACAGCCCGTCCCGCCCACATTGCCGGTGACACGAAACGGGCTGCGGAAGCCGGCATGCGGTGCTTCCTGCAATCCAACTTTGTGCGCGCACGGTTGTTCCGTCAGCTTCTGCTGACAAGCGGGTACATTCTGCTGCCGTGGCCATTCGACAGTCGCTGGTAGAGTAGACCCGCCGCTCCATTTGCGAAGCGACGGGCTCTCGCCCACCCCATACCTGTCACAGCAATTTAGATGCCAGACTTTTTGACCCGTTATGGGGCACAGCCGTCGCCTTTGCAGTCGGTTCTACCCCGCCGTAGGAGGCACCGGCCCAGAATGTTCCACCGGATGAACTCGACTTCCTTCCCGGTGACTTCCCGCACCGCGTTTAACAGCACCTCATGCAGGACGCGCGTCTGCCTGAATCCGATTCTGCCTGAATCCGATTCTGCCTGCCGATCACCGCGCGCAGTTCGGGTTCTCCCCTCGCGCTTCACGGATTCGATGAACATCAGTTCGCCGAGCCCGTGATGCTCCAAATATTCCAAGTTTGCTGTCTTTTATGACACGCTCGCGACCTGGGTGGATGCCCCAACCCCGGTGAACGTGTTCCGGACCCTGACGGACTTGTAGACGTAGGCGACCCAGAGCCCTGTCAGCACAAACGAGACTATCGGGGCCACCAGCGCATCGCCTGCGAGCACCAGGCTCACCGGAACGCCCAGAACTGACGCAACCCAGATCGTGTCCAGGATGAAAACGACAGGAATCGCCAGCCACTGGAGCAGAAACAATTGCGGAAAGCGGTGGCTTCGCCGCAGCATCGAAACGAGCACAACCAGCTGAAGCGCCAGAAATGCCAGATTGAGAGCAAGTTCGCCATACACCGCCAGGGGTCCGTTCGGGAGGGTCATGAGTTGCTGGTAGCCGTCGGCCGAATTGGCGAAGTCGGCAAGTGTGCGCAACGGTGATAACGTCTGACCGATCGCCAGCAGCATTAACCAGCCGCCGAAGCCCACAAGAGCCTCGGGATTCTGCGACGGCTTCGCGGCTGATCGAACAGCAAAGAAAACAGGCACGCCGATCAACAGCAGCAAGATCGCCCAATGCCAGATAGAAAACGTCCCCATTTACCCCTCCCCCGTTTTTGCTCCTATAAGTTGTATCAGGTTTTAAATTCAACTCAAGAGCCGACATGCATCTGAAACCAGGTCTTATGCGGAAGCAACGCTTTCTCCTGCCCTTTCCTGCCACTCACACCGCAATCGCCGCCACCAGAATCCTGTTCTGCCTCCGTACCGCCGCCCGCAATTCCGCAATCCTCGCCGCATCGCGCTTCACGAATTCGATGAACATCATGTTCATGTTGTTGAAGATCAGTTCGCCGAGCGCTGCCCCGTCGATGTCCTGCCGCACAAGGCCGAGCGCTTGCAGGCGGACGATCAGGGCGCGGATCTGTTCGGTTAGAGCACGGTCGAGCGCGGTGTAGGCTTGGCCGAACGGGCTATCGGGCAGTTGCGTTGAGATCGCCATCGCCTGCCGCCACATCTCCTTGCTGAGATAGTGCAGCGAATGCTCGATATAGATGCCGATCAGCGTGTCCAGCGCGTCGCCGACATTGGCCGGCGGCCTGGCGACGACGCCCTGCCCGGCATTGAGCACCTCGTTGACCTCCAGCGAGACGATGGCGCCGAGGATGTCGCCCTTGTTCTGGTAGTAATTGTAGATCGTGCCGACCGAGACCTCGGCCTGCGCGGCGATCGCCTCGATCTTGGCGCCCTCATAGCCGGCCTCGCGAAACAGTTCCGCCGCCGCCTCGATGATGCGCCTGTGCCGGTCCGCCTTTTGCCTTGCCCGCAATCCGCTCATATCAGCCTCTTGCCATAAAAACAGAATTGACTCAATTTTAGAATTGGTTCAATTTTTTGCAAGAAGCCACAAAGGCAAGGGAGAACACTCGATGTCCGCTAAACCTACATCCAGGAATCCGCTTTCCATCCTGAAGAGCCATCTGCATGCAGCGTGCGCCGCCACGACGCTGCTGCTCGGAGCCGGCAGCGCCGCCCGGGCCGCCGACCTCAACGCGCTGATCTGGTGCGATCATGCCGATCCGGCATTGCTGCAGCCGTTCGAGGAGGCCAATGGCGTCAAGGTCAACGTCAAGGAATTCGAGGGCACCGGCGCCGGGTTGGCCATCGTCGAACAGTCGCAGCGGGGCGACTGGGACGTGATGGTGATCGACAGCATCGACATACCGCGCGGCGTCGAAAAGGGCCTGTTCGAGCCGCTGCCGGAAGACAAGCTGCCACTGGCCGACCTGTTTGCGCAGGTGAAGATGGACGGCTCCACCGTCGTCGGCGGCAAACGCTACGGCATTACCGAGAAATTCGGCTACAACACGATCGGCTACAACAAGACCAAGGTCGACCCGGCCGACATGCAGTCGATGGCCGCGCTCACCGGCGACAAGTACAAGGGCAAGGTCGCCATCTACGACTACTATCTGCCGGTCATCGGCATGGCCGCGCTGGCCATCGGCAAGAAGACGGCCGATCTCACCGAAGCCGACCTGCCCGCCCTCAAGGACGAGCTTTTGAAGATGAAGGCGAACGCCAAGCTGGTCGGCGAAGTGACCGCCAGCCAGACGGCGCTGGCGACCGGCGAGGTCGACATTCTGGTCGGCGGTGGCGAATGGGTGACGGCGGGCCTGGCCAAGGAGAACCCCGCGCTGGACTTCTCCATCCCCAAGGAGGGTGCGGTGCTGTGGTCGCAGTCGCTGGCCATGTTCAAGGATTCCAAGAACAAGGACATGGCGCTGAAGTTCATCCAGTACATTATGAGCCCGGAGGGCCAGGCGCGGCTTGCCACCTCGTCCTGCTATTGGGGCATGCCGGCGAACACCAAGGCAGCGCTCACCGACGACCAGAAGAAGGTCCTGCGTTTCGACGAGCAGCCGGGCTTCCTGGCGCGCGCCCAGGCCTATCCGGCGCCGAGTGCCGATCTCGACAAGAAGATGCAGGACATGTGGACCGAAATGCTGCAGGCGAAATGAGCCGATACCGCTCATGAGCAGCTCGGCAAATAACCCCCTGCCCCGGGCGGCCCTGCCCTGGGCGCTGGTCACGCCGGCGCTCGGCTGGACGCTGCTGTTCTTCGTGCTGCCCTTCATCGCCATGGGGTTTTCCAGCCTGACGGCGCATGAGGGCGGCGGTTTCACGGCGTCCAACTACAGCCAGTTCTTCACCAATCCGTCCTACTGGCAGGCGATGGTGAACTCGCTGCAGGTCACCGCCATCGTCACCGTGATCTCCGTGCTGCTCGCCTATCCCTTTGCCTGGATTCTCGCCGAACAGGTGCCGGAACGCTGGCAGCGGCTGGCGCTGATGCTGGCGGTGCTGCCGTTCTGGACCTCCTATGTCGTGCGCTCCTACTCCTGGCTGCTGGTGCTGGCGCAGAATGGCGTGCTCAACCGGGCGCTCACCGGCTCCGGCCTGTTCAGCGAGCCGCTGCAACTCGCCAACACTCGTTTCGCCACCGTCACCGGCTTCGTGCATTTCTTCGTCATGCTGTTGACGCTGACGATCTTCGCCAATCTCAAGCAACTCAGCCCGAGCTACCGCAAGGCAGCCGCCGATCTCGGCGCCGGGCCGGTGCGCACCTTCCTGCATGTCGTGCTGCCGCTGACCTTGCCCGGCATCATGGTCGGCGCCTTCCTGACCTTCGTGCTGTGCATCGGCGACTACATCACGCCGCAGATCCTGGGTGGCAACAACGAGCTGCTGATGCCGCAGCTGGTGATGATGCAGATCGGCCGGCGCGGCGACTTTCCGCTGGCCTCGGCGCTGTCGATCATCCTGATGGCGGTGGTCACCATTGCCTACCTCGCCTGCGCCCGCTGGCTGAAGATCGAGCGGGCCTGAGATGCGCAGGATTGTCCGCATCGCCTCCTGGCTCTACGCCGTCCTGATCTACGGCTTCATCTTCCTGCCGGTGATCGTGCTGGTGCTGTTTTCACTGCAGGCGACGTCGTTTCCGATCCCGCCCTTCACCGGCCCATCGCTGCGCTGGTACGACGCGGTGCTCTCCGACGTCAGGCTGACCTCGGCGCTGGTCAATTCGCTGCTGGTCGCGTCCATCTCGTCGCTCGCCGCCGTCACGCTCGGCTTCCTCTCCGCTTGGGGCTTTGCCCGTTTCGTCCTGCCGGGCTCCGGCCTGTTGCGCGGGCTGATCACGCTGCCGCTGACGGTCAGCTATCTCATCATCGGCATGGGGCTGCTGGTGCTGTTCAACTGGGCCGGTGTACCGAAATCCTTGCTTGCCGCCGGCATCGGCCATGTCGTGATCAACCTGCCGCTGTGCTTCGCCATCATCTACAGCCAGATGGGCGATCACCAGATCAACATCGAACGCGCCGCGCGCGACCTCGGCGCGCCGGAATGGAAGGTGCTGCTGTTGATCACCGTGCCGGTCATGGCGCCTGCCATCTTCGCCAGCTTCTTCCTGTCGATGACCTTCTCCTGGGACGAGTTCGTGATCTCCTTCCTGCTCACCCGCTTCGACACCACGCTGCCGGTCGAAATCTGGAACCTCTTGCGTTCCGGCCTCAACCCGAAGACCAACGCCGTCGGCTCGCTGGTTTTCGCCGTTTCCATCGTGCTGGTCGTGCTGTTCGAATTGACATTGCTGCGCAGGAGAAAGGCATGACTGCGCCTTTGGTCGATATTCGCTCCGTCTCGCATCGCTTCGGCCAGCATACGGTGCTGAAGGACGTTTCGCTGCAGATCGAGCCCGGCAGCTACACGATCCTGCTTGGGCCCTCAGGCTCCGGCAAGACGACGCTGCTGTCCATCCTGGGCGGCTTCGTCACGCCCAGCGAAGGCAAGGTGTTCATCCGTGGCGAGGACTGCACTTCGGTACCGCCGGCCAAGCGCCCGACGACGACGGTGTTCCAGGACTATGCGCTGTTTCCGCATATGAGTGTCGGCAGCAATGTCGGCTTCGGCCTGCGCATGCAGGGTGTCGACGGCACGACGCGGGCGGCAAAGGCGCGCGAGGCGCTGGCCCTGGTTGGTCTCGCCGCTGCTTTCGACAAGAAACCGCACCAGCTTTCCGGCGGCCAGCGGCAGCGCGTAGCTCTGGCGCGGGCGCTGGTGATCGAGCCGGCGGTGCTTCTGCTCGACGAGCCGCTCGGCGCGCTCGACCTCAAATTGCGCCGGCAGATGCAGGACGAATTGAAGGCGATCCAGAAGCGCGTCGGCACCGCCTTCATCCATGTCACCCACGACCAGGAAGAAGCCATGGCGCTGGCCGACCATTGCGTGGTGATGAATGACGGGCGCATCGAGGACGAAGGCCCGCCCGAGCGTGTCTATGCACGGCCAGCGACGCGCTTTTCGGCGACCTTCATGGGCGAAAGCACGATCCTTGCCGGCACGGTCACGGAGGCGAAGGAGAGGACAAGCACCGTCGCCACGCCCGTCGGGCCGATCTCGCTGCCCGGCGCCTTGCCGGTCGGCTCTGCCGTTGCGCTGGCCATACGGCCGGAGCATCTTGTCCTCGGCGAGACCAGCGGCTGTGTCAGGCTCGGCACGGCCAGAGTGAGCGACGTCGTCTTCCAGGGCAGCTTCAAGCGCGTGCTTGCCGTCTCCGTCGAAGACCCCTCGCTTCACTTCATCGCCAGGCTGGCCGCGACAGCCACCGCCCGGCCGGGCGACACAGTTGCCGTTTCGTGCGATACCGACCAGATCATCCTGCTGACGGACTGAACTTTTCTGACGGGTTGAAAATGGCAACACTTCCGCTCATCGAGGCACCAGACTGGTACGAGACCATCCGCATGAGCGATGGCGTGACCTTGATCCACGAGCCATGGATAAAACCGTTCTTCCGCTGCAACATGTGGCATGTGCGCGGCCGCGACCGCGATCTCCTCTTCGACACTGGGCTCGGCCATTTCAGCCTTCGGCGTCATGTGCCGCTGGTCAGCGAGCGCAAGCTGATTTGCGTCGCCAGCCATACGCATTTCGACCATATCGGCTGCCATCACGAATTTCCGGACCGCTGCGTACACGCCGCCGAGGCCGACATCCTCGCCGATCCGCGCAACGAATGGACGGCAGCCGGCACCTATGCGACCGACGAGATGTTCGATCGCATGCCGCAAGGCTGGGACACGGCGCGCTACGGCATTGTGCCCGCACCGGCCGGCCGTTTGCTCGACCATGGCGATATCGTCGATCTCGGCGACCGGGCCTTCGAGGTGATCCACACGCCCGGCCATTCACCCGGCGGCATCGCGCTCTACGAAAACAGGACGGGCATCCTGTTATCCGGCGACATCATCTATGACGGCCCGCTGATCGACGACGTCTACCACTCGGTTGTCGGTGACTATGTCGCCACGCTGCTGCGTATGCGCGACCTCGATGTCTCGGTGGTGCATGGCGGCCATTTCCCCAGCTTCGGCAAGGTGCGCTACCGCCAGCTTGTCGACGAGTATCTGGAACAGAAGCGGCAGGCCGGCTGCCATCTGCGGCAGCCCTGAAAGCGGTTAGCGCATCAGTTCGAAATGCCGCGGGAACGCCTGATGCAGCAGAAGCAGCATGGTCTTGCGCAGCACGTTGGTGTCACGGCTGGACGGATTGAGATGATCCCAATACCAGGCGCCATGAACCAGATAATTCAGGCTCTCCGACAGGGTGTCGATGTCGACGTCGGTATAACCGCCGCTGCGCGAAATCTCGATCAGCAGCTCGCGCGCCTCGGCGGTGTAGGCGAGATCGCTCGGAAGGCCGATCTCGTTGTAGATCTGCATGCTCTTGCGGTCGCTGGAGAACACGACAAAGACCGAAACCCATTTCGGGTGCTGGCGGGCGAAACGTTGCGCGCAATCGACCGCGCCCAGGGCCCGCTCAACCGGAGACAGGCCGGGCGCCCGCACCAACGTCATCCACAGCTCGTCATAGCGATCGCTGAGATACTGCAGGACGGCGCGAAACAGGTTCTCCTTGCTGCGAAAATGGAAGACGACCAGGGCATTGGACGAGCCGACATGTTCGGCGATGCGCTGCATGGTGACGCTTGCCAGCCCCTCCTCCGCGATGAGCTCGATGGTGGCGTCGATGATCCGCTGCACGCTGGCTTCGCCGCGTTCGCGCCGACGGTCCTTGGGCGGCGCGGCATCGTTTGCCGCACTTCCATTCTTCGCCATTGCGCCTTTGCGTTTTGCCGCCGCGGCCTTTTGTTGCGCCATCTTCGTCCAGCTCCTTTCGGACCTTCTGGCGGCGATCACCGGCGCCGCCACGGATCCGTCTATTCGAGATGTCCGGCGCCGGCTCACCACAACCGAGACCGCGGATCAAGCACCGGTGCGGCAAGGGCCGCAGCGCCCTGTTATAGCGACGGGCGCGTTTCGGCGTTTGTGTACCACTGCCCCTTGGCCGTCTCATAGGCCATGGCCGCGCGGAAAACATCGGCATCGCAATAGGTGCGGCCAACGATCTGGATGCCTGTCGGCACGCCGCTTGCCGCCCGGCCCGAAGGGATGGACAGAACCGGACAACGGCTCATCATGTTGAACGGCGTCGTCATCACCCAGCCAAGCGACGGGTTCACCTGCTTGCCGTTGATCTCGACCGTGCCCTTGGTCTGATCGAACTCCGCCGGCACGGAAGGAAGAGCGTTGGTCGGGCAGACCAGCACGTCATAGGTCTCCAGCAGCGGGCCCAGCGTCTGGTACATCCTGGCCGCCACGTCCAGTGTTCCGACAAAGTCCGTCGCCTTCGACTTTTGCCCGTCCTCGGCGAACTGCCTGGCATAGCTCGTCATGTCCTTGCCGTGCTTCTTGAGCAGTTGCGACAGCGATGCGCCGAACAGATGCTCGAGATAGGCCATGCCCGCCTTGAGCACGTCGTCGCCCCAGCCCAGGTCTACTTCCTCGACCGTGGCGCCGAGCGAGCGGAATACATCGCAGGCGGCAAGCGTGTTCTTGCGCACGTCCGGGTCGACTTCGAAAGAACCGAGGTCCATCGAGAAAGCAATCTTCCAGCCCTTGATCGGCTTGTAGTCGAGCGGCAGCCGCAGTTTTGGGCGCAGCGTAGCGATGTCGAGCGGGCTTGGTCCGGCCATGACGTTTTGCAGCAGGATCGCATCCCCGACGTTTCGCGCCAGCGGTCCAGTGTGGCAATAAAAATCGAGGTTGAAGGGCGGCTCGTCCGGATTGCGCCCGTAAGGCGGCTTGAAGCCGACAAGACCGCAGGCCGACGCGGGAATGCGGATCGATCCGGCAATGTCCGAACCGGTGGCGATCGACGACGTGCCGGATGCCAGCGTCGCCGCGGCACCGCCCGACGAACCGCCGGGTGTGAAATCCGGGTTCCACGGATTGCGCGTCACGCCCCAGCGTTTCGACCAGGTATAGCCGGCGCAGCTGAATTCAGGCGTCGCTGTGCGGGCATGGACAATGCCTCCGGCCTTGATGATGCGCTCGTTCATCGTCGAGGTATGGCCGCCTATCGCATCCCCGGACAGCAGCGAGCCGTGCGAGGTCGGCTTGCCCTTGATGTAGCTCTCGTCCTTGATGCCGATCGGCAACCCCTCGAGCGCCCCGGTCCGGGCGCCCCTGGCGTATTTCGCCTCGGCCTTCCCAGCCAGGTCCATCGCCTCGTCGAAATGCGTGAAGGTGAAGCAGTTGATCGTCGCCATGGTTGCCTCTGCGCGGCGGATGGTGGCCTGCATCAGTTCGACAGGCGAAAGCTTCTTCGCCTTGAACAGCCGCAGCGCCTCGCCGGCCGGCATGTAGCAAAGGTCGAGATCGGTCATGGGAAGTCTCCTGCGATCTGCGCATCGCGTTTGGCATGGACGGGAGATGACCGCGCCGCGTGCAGCGGCGCGGAAAACGCGGGTCAGGTCATTTCTGCAGGTCGGTCCAGATCTTCGTGTAGAGCGCCTGCACATCCGGCGGGCAGGCCTGCATGAACTGGCCCTTGGTGGCGAACTCAGCGGGGATGTTCACTTCCGGCGCGGTCTTCATGTCGTCGGGCATGAAGGCTTCCGAGCCCTTGATGCCGTTCGAATAACGCGCAAAGGCTGAGATCAGCGCCGCATTCTGCGGATCCATGATGAAGTTCTGGAACAGCTTGGCGTTGTCGATATTCTTGGCGTCCTTGAGGACAGCGACATTGTCCATCCAGATCGGATAGCCTTCCTTGGGATAGCCATAGACGATCTTGTCGTTCTCAAGCCGCTCGCGCAGCGATATGCCGTTCCAGTTGACGCCCGCGGCGATGTCGCCCCTGCCCAGGCCATCGACGGCCGCATAATCGAGCGAAAGCCATTTCGCCTTCGCCTCCACCAGCTTGTCATGCACCTTCTTCAGCATCTGCATGTCGCTGCTGCAATATTTGCCACCCTCGTAGGCGATGGCGAGGAACATGATGTCACCCATTTCGGGTACGACATTGATCTTGCCGACGAGTTCGGGGGGTGGGTCGAGGAAGATCGCCGATGTGTTCGGGTCGCCGGCATAAACCGACTTGTTCACCGAAATGCCGGTCGTGCCCCACTGCCATGGAACGGTATATTTACGGCCTGGATCGAATGGAACATCGACCCATCTGGGATCGACGTTTTTGAAGTTTTCCATCTTGTTGGGATCGGTCTCCAAGAGCAGACCTTCGCTGATCCAGACCGGCACGACGCTCGCCGAGGGCACGACGATGTCATAGCCGGAGGCGCCCTGCCGGACCTTGGCCAAGGCGGTGTCGTTGGAATCATAGTCGGTGACGGTGACCTTGACCTTGTAGGTCTCTTCGAACTTCTTGATCAGGTCGGGGCTGGTGTAGTTGCCCCAATTGTAGATGTTGAGCTCGCCTTCGGCACGGGCCACGCCCGTGACAGTCAGCAACGACAGGCCGATGGCCGTCGCGGTCAGTTTCCAGTTCATGCTGCATGCTCCCATTGTTGGGACCGGCGGCACTACGGCCCCAAGTCCGTTTCCTGCTGACGAAAAGATGGCCGCGACAATGCCGATCGACGGCACGAGAAAGGCCGTCGACATCGCATTTGCGGCGCGCCGGCAACGGCAAGCCGCATGGCAGTCAAGATATTCCCCCCTTTATTGTGGCCATTCACCGGCTGGAACCCGGCTGTCCAACTCAATTCTCGACCTCAGGAATAACTATGACTAAACATACAGTCAATATCTTATCGTGGATACGGCCATGGCTCGCCCATTGATGCGCCCGATGCGGTGGTGACTCAGTGAGCAGCCAGGAAAGAGGTTTAGCCGCGATGCCGGACGCGTCAGGCCGTTGAGGCCGAAATGCTCGCGGCCGCAATTCGCGGTGGCCGACCGGCCACTGCTTTTAAGGAGAGAAACTGCCGCGCGATGTCGCGCACCGAAGCGGCCGCCAATGCCGCCGGTCATCCGAAAGGATGATCAGGTTACAGCGCTACAGCGCCCTTTGCGGGCATGGCGCTCCGGCTGCATCGCCACAGCGCGACGCCGTGGGCTGCGGCCGGAAGCTCGTCTCTTCGGACTGGCGCACCAGTTCGGCAAAGAGCAGCGCGAAGCTTCCCAGCATCAGAAAGACGATGATCAGGCGTGTTACCGGCAATATGTCGGCCTCGACTGGCTAGCCCCCACGCCACCCATCCACTGCCGGCTAACATGACCGATCCGGCTTTACGAGACTTTAAGGCCGGTCTTAACCATCACATTCGCGTAGCCTTTGACATGATACGCGAACGGCGAGTCCGCATCCGCCGTCCCGCGGTCGCCTTGCCATCCAGATGGCGTTGCCATCCGGGATGTCGTTGCCATCCGGCATGGCGGCTCCCTTTGCAGACGTACCCCGCCCATGCTACCCCGACGCTGGCGCGGCCCTGCCGCTGCCAATTGGTCGTCATCGGGGAGCCATGAGCAAAGCCGCCAGCCGCATCGCCTTCGTCTCGTCCGACACCGCTGACGCCAAGACGGCGCTGGAAAGCCTGTCGGCGCGCTATGGCCAGTCTTCCGTCGAGGAGGCCGGGATCGTCGTTGCCCTTGGGGGTGACGGCTTCCTGCTGCAGACCCTGCGCGACACGATGGGGACCGGCAAGAAGGTCTACGGCATGAACCGTGGCACCATCGGCTTCCTGATGAACGAGTATCGTTCCGGTGGCCTGACGGAGCGTCTCGAAGCCGCCGTCGCCGAAACGATCCGCCCGCTGGAGATGCTGGCCGTGACCTCGGAAGGCGAAACGATTTCGGCACTGGCGATCAACGAAGTGGCGCTGTGGCGTCAATCGTACCAGACGGCCAAGATCCGCATCACCGTCGACGAACAGGTCCGGCTTGAGGAACTGAACTGCGACGGCGTCATGATCGCAACCCCGGCCGGGTCCACCGCCTACAATCTTTCGGCGCACGGACCGATCCTGCCGCTCGACGCGCCGCTGCTGGCGCTGACCCCAGTCAGCCCGTTTCGCCCGCGCCGATGGCGCGGCGCGCTGCTCTCCAACAAGGCCACCGTGCGCTTCGACATCCGCGAGCCGGAAAAGCGGCCAGTGAACGCCGCCGCTGACCATACCGAGGTCAAGGCCGTGACCTCGGTAACGGTGCGAGAATCACCCACGGCGACAGCAACGTTGCTGTTCGATCCCAATCATTCCTGGAACGAGCGTATTCTCGCCGAACAGTTCCGCTATTGAGCCGGCGCTGCGACCGACAGGTCGATTAAGCATCCCGATTAAGGTTACAACTTCACAATCGTGCCATTGCTGCCCGTTTCTGTTGACAAATCGAGGGCTTGCTCCTAATTGCAATACCAATCTTGCAGGCGCGTGGCGCTTGCCGCGACAGACGCCATTAGACGCCGTTGCGCTTCCCCGAACCAGCCAAAGACAACAACACTTGTCCTCAGACACCACGACCGCTCAAGAAGCGTTGACCTTCGCAGACCTCGGCCTGTCGCCGAAGGTCCTTTCCGCAGTCACCGACGCCGGCTATACCCAGCCGACGCCGATCCAGGCTGGTGCGATCCCGCACGCCTTACTCGGCAAGGACATTTTGGGCATCGCCCAGACCGGCACTGGCAAGACGGCTTCCTTCGTGCTGCCGATGCTGACCCGCCTCGAAAACGGTCGGGCCCGCGCCCGTATGCCGCGCACGCTGATCCTGGAGCCGACGCGCGAGCTCGCCGCGCAGGTCGAAGAGAATTTCATCCGCTACGGCAAAAACCACAAGCTCAACATCGCGCTCTTGATCGGCGGTGTCTCATTCGACGAACAGAACAAGAAGCTGGAGCGCGGCGTCGACGTGCTGATCGCGACGCCCGGCCGCTTGCTCGATCACCGCGAGCGCGGCAAGCTGTTGCTCAAC
This sequence comes from Mesorhizobium sp. M7A.F.Ca.US.010.02.1.1, assembly GCF_004023085.1. Taxonomy (NCBI): domain Bacteria; kingdom Pseudomonadati; phylum Pseudomonadota; class Alphaproteobacteria; order Hyphomicrobiales; family Phyllobacteriaceae; genus Mesorhizobium; species Mesorhizobium sp. M7A.F.Ca.US.010.02.1.1. The sequence goes on from NZ_RZRV01000057.1 coordinate 15,549, forward strand.
GGCGTCGAGATCCTCGTCATCGACGAAGCGGACCGCATGCTCGACATGGGCTTCATCCCCGATATCGAGCGCATCTGCGAGATGATTCCGTTCACCAGGCAGACGCTGTTCTTCTCGGCAACGATGCCGCCGGAAATCACCAAGCTGACCGAGAAATTCCTGCACGCGCCGGTGCGCGTCGAGGTCTCGAAGGCAGCATCCGCCGCCACCAACATCATCCAGCGGCTGGTCAAGTCCGGCTCCAAGCCATGGGACAAGCGCGAGACGCTGCGCAATCTGATCAAGGCCGAAGACGCGGAGCTGAAGAACGCCATCATCTTCTGCAACCGCAAGGTTGAAGTGGCGGAGCTGTTCCGCTCGCTGCTGAAGTATGATTTCGACGCCGGCGCGCTGCACGGCGACATGGACCAGCGCGCGCGCATGCAGATGCTGGCCAATTTCCGCGACGGCAAGCTGCGCTACCTCGTCGCTTCCGACGTCGCCGCGCGCGGCTTGGACATCCCCGATGTCAGCCACGTCTTCAACTATGACGTGCCGATCCATGCCGAGGACTATGTCCACCGCATCGGCCGTACCGGCCGCGCCGGGCGCTCGGGCAAGTCGTTCACCATCGCGACCAAGTCGGATACCAAGTATATCGACGCTATCGAGCGGCTGATCGGCAACAAGATCGAATGGCATGACGGCGACTTGTCGACGGTGGTTGCCAGCGAAGGCGGCGAGGACGATGCTCCGCGCCGTGGCAAGGGCGCACCGCGTCGCGCCGGCCGCAAGGACGACGACCGCGGCAGGGAAAAGGGCGGCGAGCGCAAACCGCGCGAACGCCACGCCAAGCGCAGCGAAGACACGGCACCGGAAACAGTCCGCGAGGATCAGCCGGTGGCCGAGGCCGCCGACGTCGGCGAACGGCGCTCGCGCAAGGAAGCGATCCGTTCGGAAAACACCGAGCGCAAATCATCCGATCGCAATGAACAGCGCGCACCAGAACGCGGCGACACGAGGCCGCAGCGCGACAACAGCCGCCCTGCCCGCCAACGACACCAGGAAGACAACGATTCCACCGTCGGCTTCGGCGATGACATGCCGGCCTTCATGCGGATCGTCGCGAAGGTCTGATTCCCGACCGCTTCGAAGGCAAGCCAGCCGTCCGGCTTGCCTTCTCGGCAAAGCTTCCTGCCTGGCTCGCCCGTTACATCGGCCCAGGCATCATCTTGGTCGGCTTTTCCAGCATCGGAAACTCGGCCTTGTTGCATTTCACGTTCGGATTCGTCGGACTGAACATGCCGTTCGGATTGTCCCCGAGCCAGGCATGAAGGTCGTAGTGGACGAACTCCTTCGGGATAAGAGGGTAGTGCCCCTCCATCGGCCCCATGAAGGTCTGGCCAAACAGCTTCGGGGGTTCCTTGATGTCCGGCGTCAGAGGCACCAGCCATCCACGCCCACCAGCCGCAAGCCCTTCTTGGTCGGTTCGTAGATCAGCACATTGGGGTGCATCGGGTCGAGCTTCTGGCCGACACTCGGGACATTGACGAAGTGGATACCCATGGCGCCCTTCGGGTAGTCCATCGCACCCGCTATCTTTTCTCCGCTGTAGTAGACGCAGCCGACCGTCGACAGATAGAGGTCGCGGACGGCGACGGTGTAATCGTCATATTTGGCGAGCGATTTTTTCAAGGCTTCGATGTCGGCCTTGTTGGCGTCCTCGGCCCGAGCCGAAGCAACGTTCAGCCACGCGCCCACCAAACCTGTCAAAACGAGGACGCCGCAGCGCCCAAGGCTGGCTGTTCTTGTCATGCATTCCTCCCAGATTTCTGATCTGGCCGTGCAAGACCGAGGCGGAAAAATGCTGATTGCGCGGCCAGTGACACCGCCTCATCCCCTCAGGAACAGCGATGATGCTATTCCTTTCCATAGCTCCGGGAAAGCTATATTTTAGCAATAGCTAATTCAACAACGCCAATATCCGCGCAAACAAAAACGGCCCCCATGGGAGCCGTTTCGCTTGATTTGCCGAACGGATCAGGTGAGCGGCGACAGCTGGATTTCGACGCGGCGGTTCTGGGCGCGGCCTTCGGCCGTGGCATTGGATGCGACCGGGCGTGTCTTGCCGAAGCCGGTGACTGCGAAGCGCCGCTGATCCACGCCCTGACCGGACAGATAGTTCGCGACCGCCAAAGCACGACGCTGCGACAGATCGAAATTGTGCTGGTCGCCACCGGTCGAATCGGTGTGGCCGAACACGTCGACCGTGGTCTGCTTGAACTTCTTCAGCACCAGCGCGACAGAGTTCAGGACCTGGTAGAAGCCGGGCTTCACCGCATCCTGATCCGAGTTGAAGGTGATGTCGGACGGCATGTTGAGGATGATCTGGTCGCCGCTGCGGGTGACGCTGACACCGGTGCCCTCGAGCTGCCGGCGCAGTTCGGCCTCGTTCTGGTCCATGGTGGCGCCGATGGCTCCGCCGGCCAGCGCGCCGATGCCGGCGCCGATCAGTGCGTTGCGGCGGTCATTGCCGCCGGCAAGCAGGCCAAGGCTGGCGCCCGCCAGGGCGCCAAGGCCGGCGCCGGCCGCCGTGTTGGAAATCTTCTGGTCGCCCGTATACGGATCAGTGGTGGTACAGGCGCTCACGAGCACAGCCGTCGCCACGACGACGAGCACAGTCTTTTTCATAGGATAGTCCCTCTCCAAGTCACGCCTTGCGGTGGCGCCAAATCAGCCCTTCCCGCGACTTGTACCACGAATTGCGGCGAAAAGCGGAATGGCGAAAGCGCCGCTCACGGCTTTTCCGGAGAGACCAATACCCGGCGGTGGCGCCGCATCGCCGTGCCGGAATGGTTTGGATCAGGCTACCAGAGGTTCTTGCCGTCTATGATCACCACTTCGACCTTGTCGAGATCGAAATCATCGAACAGCCGCGAGTTGACGCTGATCTTGGGATTGTCGAAATCCGGCTCGCCAGTCGACCAGTCCGGCGTTTCGGTAAAGGTGCCGCAGCCGCAGGTGGCGCAAAAACCGTGCTTTACGGTTCTCGAGCCCCAACGGTAGAAAGAGACGTTCTCCATCGGGCTGGTGAGCTTGAATTGCGAAGGCACGTAGTAGGCCCAGAGCGAGCCGCGCTTCGAGCAGAAAGAACAAGTGCATTGCGTCACCGTCTGCGGTGCCTGCGAAACCTCGAGTGTCGTCGCCTTGCAATGACAGCTTGCCTTGATGGTCATCAACGAACTCCTCCTGTCGCCCGCCATCCTATGCGACAAAGGCACCATAAAGAGGTGCTCCTGACAACTGTCTGTCAGCAGGCACACCCGAACCGCGCAAACCCGGCCTGCGGCCCGGTCACACGCGACCGCGGACGTCCGACCGCCGTCCTGTCGTCAATAAGAGCGCGGCGGCACGAACAGGCAGATTGTCTTGCCGGCGTCGAGGCCCGCTTGGTGCGCGCACCAATGGAACTCGCCGTCCGGGCTGTCCTTGACACGCTTGTCGGTCATTGGAACGATCTCACCCGTTCCGGCGATGACATAGCCCTCGGGTTTCTCCAGCACTTCGCCTGTATGGGTCGTGCGACAATCATAGTTGGCGCAGCATGCGAACGGATAACTCCAGCCCTGTGGCTTTGCCGCCGTGGGCGTGGCGTCATGCGCGAAGGCAGGTGTCGTCAGCATTGCCATCGCGCCGATCGCGAACAGGGAAAACAAAAGTCGGCCAGCCGGTTGAACGGCATTGGCCGATCTGAGTGTGGCAGCAGACATGACGCGTTCCTTTCAAACGAGCTCAAGCGTTTCGCTTGCCCGTTCCCGGAACGTATCTTCCCAGTGGCCGGATCGTCGGGTCGCAGATATGCCGCGTCCGGCCATAAATGCTTTTTCTCTCCCAGCCCTTGGATGCTGGGCTGATTCCTTGGTCGGCGCAAGACGATGCATTCCCGACATCGTTCTATGGACGTCAGGTATCCGCTACCGCCGACGAGATGAGGCCAAGGTCAATTCCCGGCAAACGGGCGTCGGATAAACGGAATAGGCCCGCTGTGGTTCCAGCCTACTGCTGGTCAGAGCCGGCAATCACGTGCTCTTGATACTGCGGCAGGTCATCGGTGATGGTGAACCAGCCCGCCTTCGAACCGACGAAGATGTGCGCGGTCGGGCGGATGGATGGGTCGTCGACGAGGGTTCCCATGGCGACATGGACATAGGCCCCGTCGCGCACGAGCGAATAAAGCAAGGAGCCGCACCGGCCACAATGCGCGTTATGGCCGCTTTCGTCGCCGAAGATCAGGAGCTTGTCCTCGCCTTCGGTGAGGACAAGCTTTTCACGCTCGATACCGGCGAAAGGCTTGAAGGCCGAACCGGTGGTGCGCCGGCAGTCCGAACAATGGCAATTCGCGGCATAGATGAATTCGTCAGTGACCTCGTAGTGAACCGCACCGCAGAAGCACTTTCCGGTGAGCTTGCTCGGCAACACACTCCTCCGTCGCTGTGGTGCGCAGGGGTATGTTCAGATTGAGGTCAGCTAAACTCACCTGAACATGGACATATCCTAATCCAGGTCTGCTACGGCTTCGCCCGCGCCGCCCTCGATGCGCTGCGACAACGAGGCTTCCATGAAATCGTCGAGGTCGCCATCGAGCACGCTCGACGGGCTGGTGCTCTCGACGCCGGTGCGGAGATCCTTCACCAACTGGTAGGGCTGCAGCACATAGGAGCGGATCTGGTGACCCCAGCCTATATCGCTTTTCGACGCTTCGGTGGCGTTTGCAACCGCCTCGCGCTTTTTCAGCTCTTCCTCGTAAAGGCGCGAGCGCAGCATCTCCCAGGCCTTGGCCTTGTTCTTGTGCTGCGAACGTTCAGCCTGGCATGCGACCGCGATGCCGGTGGCCAGATGCGTGATGCGCACCGCCGAATCGGTGGTGTTGACGTGCTGGCCGCCCGAGCCTGACGAGCGATAAGTGTCGATGCGGACATCGGATTCGGAGACGTCGATCTCGATCGTGTCGTCGATGACCGGATAGACCCAGACGCTGGCGAAGGACGTATGCCGGCGCGCATTGCTGTCATAGGGCGAGATACGCACCAGGCGATGAACGCCCGATTCCGTCTTCATCCAGCCATAGGCATTGTGGCCTTTGATCATCAACGTTGCGGACTTGATGCCGGCCTCTTCGCCGTCATGCATTTCCAGCACTTCGACCTTGAAGCGACGGCGCTCGGCCCAGCGCGTGTACATGCGCAGCAGCATCGAGGCCCAGTCCTGGCTTTCGGTACCGCCGGCGCCGGCATGGATTTCGAGATAGGTGTCGTTGGAGTCTGCTTCACCCGACAGCAGCGTCTCGACCTGGCGGGCCTTCGCTTCGCCATGCATCGAGCGGATCGCGGCTTCCGCCTCTGCGATCACCCCCTCGTCGCGCTCTTCCTCACCGAGCTCGATCAGTCCGATATTGTCTTCCAGCGCCTGCGTCAGGCCTTTCACCGAGGCGATGCCCTCTTCAAGGCCCTGGCGCTCGCGCATCAGCTTCTGCGCTTCCAGCGGCTCGTTCCAGAGGCTGGCTTCCTCGGCGCGCACATTGAGGTATTCAAGCCGCTTTATGGCCTGATCCCAGTCAAAGATGCCTCCTCAGCAGGGTTATCGCCTGCCTGATCTCGTCGACAATATTCTGCGTTTCCGCGCGCATGGCTGGCTGTTCTGTCCTGTTTGCTGAAGTCGGTTGGCGCGATACATAGGCAGGCCGCCGCCGGCTGTAAAGCAAAATGGGCTGGCGCCAAGGCCAACCCATCCGCTCCTGAAAATCGTCAGTAGAGGCCGCCGCCGCCGGACTGGATGGCTTGATTGGCCTGCGGCGACAGCGCGCCACCGGTGGCATTGGAGCCGTCGGCGCCCATGCCGATCACCCAATAGCTGTCGGCGGGACCGGTGCCCGGCTTGAAGGCTTCGATGATGGTTCCGGGATCGCCCGATGCGGCACGCATGCCGGTCTTGCGGTTGATGGCAACCAGGTTCATGCCTTCGGGCACCTTGAAGTCGACATTGGGCGTGCCATCCAGCGCCACCCGCATGAAGTCCTTGAAGATTGGTGCTGCGAGACCACCGCCGGTGGCGCCATGGCCGAGGCCGCGCGGCGTGTCGTAGCCCATGTAGAGGCCGACGACGAGGTTGGGCGTGTAGCCGATGAACCAGGCGTCCTTTTCGTCGTTGGTCGTTCCGGTTTTGCCGGCGATGTGGCGGCCGAGTTCATTGATGGTGGCGCCGGTGCCGCGCTGCACGACGCCTTCCATCATCGAGGTGATCTGGTAGGCGGTCATCGGATCGAGCACCTGCTCGGAATTGTCGACCAGTTCCGGCTCCGGCTGGTTTTGCCATTCAGGCGCATTGCAGCCCTGGCAGCCACGTTCGTCCTGCTTGAACACCGTCTTGCCGTAGCGGTCCTGGATGCGGTCGATGAGCGATGGTTTGATCGATTTTCCGCCGTTGGCCATGATCGAATAGGCCGACACCATGCGCATCACGGTGGTTTCGCCGGACCCCAGCGCCATCGGCAGGTAGGGCGCCAGATGGTCGTAGACACCAAAGCGCTCGGCATATTCGACGACCAGCTTCATGCCCATGTCATTGGCAAGCCGCACCGTCATCAGGTTGCGCGACTTCTCGATGCCGGAGCGTAGGGTCGCCGGACCGGCGACGGTGCCGTCATAGTTCTTCGGCGTCCAGCTCGTGTTGCCGCTCTGGATCGTGATCGGCCCGTCCATGATCACCGAGGCCGGCGTATAGCCATTGTCGAGGGCGGCCGAATAGACGATCGGCTTGAACGAGGAGCCCGGCTGGCGCATGGCTTGCGTGGCGCGGTTGAATTCGGACTGCGCGTAGGAGAAGCCGCCGACCATGGCCAGCACGCGGCCGGTGTGCGGGTCCATGGCGATCAGGCCGCCTTCCACTTCGGGCACCTGGCGCAGGCTGTAGGCGCCATCGGCACCATCGTTTTTCTGCACGAAGATGACGTCGCCCGGCTTCAGCACCTCCGCCGGCGACTTGGCCTTGACGGTCTTGCCGGCAACCACATGGCGCATGGCAAAACCCATGTCCTCCTTGCTGATGGTGCCTTCGACGCGCTCCTTGACGATCTCGCCCGACGCCTGCCGTGCCGGCTGCAGGCCGATCGACAGCCCGGTCGCCGAACTGTCGAGCACGACGGCGAGCGACCATTCGGGGACATCCTCCAGCCCCTTGACGGCGCCAAGCGGCACGCCCCAGTCGCCCGAGGCGTCGATCGATGTCACGGGCCCGCGATAGCCGCGCAGCGTATCGTATTTCATCAACCCGTTCTGCATCGATTTGCGGGCAATGAGCTGGACCTTCGGATCGAGCGTGGTGCGGACGGAGAGGCCGCCTTCGTAGAGCGCATTCTCGCCGTAGCGGGCGATGATCTGGCGGCGCACCTCTTCGGTGAAGTACTCGCCGGCGAACAGATAGGTGCCGCTGCGCCGCGGCGTCACGCCCAGAGGCTCGGCCTTGGCCTTGCTGCCTTCCTCACGCGTGACGTAGCCGTTCTCGACCATCTGGTCGATGACCCAGTTTCGGCGCTCGATCGCGCGATCGGCATGCTTGAAAGGGTGGTAGTTGTTCGGCCCCTTGGGCAGCGAGGCCAGGTAGGCGGCCTCGGCCACGGACAGTTCGTTGACCGACTTGTCGAAATAGGTCAGGGCCGCGCCGGCGACGCCATAGGCGCCGAAGCCGAAGAAGATTTCGTTGAGGTAGAGCTCGAGGATGCGATCCTTGGGATAGGCCTGCTCGATGCGGAAGGCGAGGATCATCTCCTTGATCTTGCGCTCGTAGGTCTGGTCCGAGGACAACAGGAAGTTCTTCGCCACCTGCTGGGTGATCGTCGAGGCACCGACCTGACGCCGGCCCGAGCCGAAATTCTGCAGGTTGACGATGATGGCGCGGCCGAGGCCGGTCACATCGATGCCCGGGTGGTTGTAGAAATTCTTGTCTTCGGCCGACAGGAAGGCCGCCTTGACGCGGTCCGGTATGGCCTGGATCGGCAAATACAGGCGCCGTTCGCGCGCATATTCGGCCATCAGCGCGCCGTCCGACGCATGGATGCGGGTGGTCACCGGGGGTTCGTATTTGGCCAGCACCTCGTAGTCGGGCAGATCCTTCGACAAATGGCCGATATAGATCGCAACGCCCGCCGCGACCAAAAGGGCCAGCGTCGTGCCGATGCCGAAAAAATAGCCAATGAGACGAATCATACCCGCTCCAGTCCTTGGTTCGGGAATTTCCTAAACGAAGCCGCCTTTCGCGCAAGCTTTCGAGCCGGTCCCAATCCGTAATCGAAAACCCTTGTCGCCGCCATGTGGACAAAATACGGCAATGCCTGATTTCGAGGCCGCGAGCCGGAAATAAAAGCACCGGGTGTTGTCGTCGCGCAACGCCGCCTCTGGTTGCAGGCGCCGCCGGTCATGTCAACCTCCGGTTCCCGGTCCGGCCTTGGCCGACGCGAACAGCGCGACGGCGTTGGTTATGCTCTGGGCCGCCTTTCCGCGCCAGTCGGCGTTGAGCAACTGCGCCTCGTCCTTGGCGTTCGAGAGATAACCGAGTTCGACCAGCACCGACGGCACGTCGGGTGCCTTGAGCACCTTGAAGCCCGCCGAACGCTGCGGATTGTTGATCAGGCCGACGCTGGTCGACAGCTGGCCGACCAGCGTGTGGGCGAAACTCATCGAGAAATTGTGCGTTTCGCGGCGGATCAGGTCGATCAGGATGTCGGTGACTTCCTTGTTGTCGTTCTTGATTTCCATGCCGGCGAACTGGTCGGAGAGGTTTTCTCGGTCGGCAAGCGCCTGCGCCTCGGGATCCGAAGCCTTATCGGAGACGGTGTAGACGGTGGCACCGCGAATGCCTTTGACGCTGATCGTGTCGGCATGGATCGAAATAAGCAGGTCGGCCTCATGCTGACGGGCAATGCGCACGCGATCGTCCAGACGCAGGAATTCGTCTGTGTCGCGCGTCATGAACACATCATAATTGCCGACGGCTGCGAGTTTGTCCCGCAGCTCCGTGGCGAAGGCCAGCGTGACATTCTTCTCGATGGTGCCGTTCAGGCCCTCGGCACCGCCGTCGATGCCACCATGGCCGGGATCGATGACGACGGTGAACCGATGGCCTGGATTGGAGACCGGCCCGGTGCCGACCCGCCCTCCCTTGTCGGTCGAAACGGTCGATCCGGTGGTCAGCGCCTGATTGGCCAGCGCCACATCGAACTCGCGCTCGGATGCCGCCGACATGTCGATGGCAATGCGGTAGCCGGTACCGTCCTCGTTCTTGAGCACATCGAGCTTGTCGACCGCAAAGGGACCCTTGCCGGTGAGGACCAGCCGCGAAACGCCCTCGCCGAGGGCGCCCAGGCGCACGCTCTTGACCAGGCCCCGCGCCTTCAAATCCTTGGCATCAACGGCGAATCTCGTATTCGCGAGATCGATGACAAGACGGTTGGGACCGCGCAGCAGGAACCATTTGATACCGGGTTCGCGATCGAAGTCCATGACGATGCGCATCTTGGTGGCATCGCCGGCCATCTTGTAACCTTTTGCCACGAGCGGAGCGTCGGCGGCATTGGCATTTGAGGACAGGGCAGATGAGACCGCCAGCAGCAGCAAGAGGCAGAAAGCGGCCAGGATCCGGCCGCCGACACGACATCCCTTGTCTGTGAAGTCCGCCAATCCCATCTCTCTTCCAGTCGCTCCCGGTTTGGCGCCCGGCGCCCGGTCATTTCGTCCATATGCCGGTTAGGCCGCGAACTCGATTAACGATTGGTATCCAGAGAAGGTTAACCAAGCCTTTTCATGCAAGGCCGCAAGCCTGGCTTACGCTACGGAACGGCTTTTTGCCGGCATCGGAAATCGGGGTTGCCTTCCATCCCGCCAAATCATAAAAGCGATGGTGGATCACTGCAATCCTGGAACCGCCCTCCTCCGCAGCTTCTTGCTACAGGGTCAGATGTAAAGGCGGCTCCTTTCGCTTCAGGCGAAAAGGGTTCAGGTGATCGCGACGAATTTCGCAGGCGTGCTCCCGTGGCGGGGGAATCGCCTGCGTGAGGAAAACGGCCGGGTTTGTTCCCGCGCCGGCTCTGTATGAGCAAACAAGCTGGTCCGGTTCATCCGGGCTTTGGTTCAAAAGGTTCTGTTGGTGACGATGGCTTCAAGCGCAATCATGGAAAGGTCCGCATCAAACCGCGCCATTATGGCTGCGGGCGGCACCGCCATGGCGCTCAAGCGGCGGCCGGCGGACGTTCAAATATCCGGCACCCACATTCCAGACACGCAGCAGCAGGCTTTGCCTCGCAAGCTGCGGCTGACGGCTGCCGGGGGGAAACGAAATAATGCCCAACAAAATGCTGATAGACGCCTCCCACCCGGAGGAAACACGCGTTGTCGTCGTACGCGGTAACCGTATTGAAGAATTCGACTTTGAATCCCAGGACAAGAAGCAGCTCAAAGGAAACATCTACCTAGCCCGCGTAACGCGCGTAGAGCCCTCCCTTCAGGCAGCCTTTGTCGAATATGGCGGCAACCGTCACGGTTTTCTCGCCTTCAGTGAAATTCACCCCGATTACTACCAGATTCCGGTCGCCGATCGTCAGGCACTGCTACGCGCGGAAGCGCAGGAGGCCGAGGACGAGGAGAACGAGGACGGCGACGGCGATGACCGTCAGAGCCGCGATCGCGGACGGCGCGGCCGCCGGCGCGGCGGAAAGCCCCGTGACCGGGGTGAGCACAAGCGCGATGCAGCCGATTCCGGCGAGGCAAACGACGCTGCCGACGAGGCAGAAGAAGGGGCCGACGCTGGTTTCGAAGAGATCTCGCACACGTCCGAGATCATCGAACATGCGGCCGATACGTCCGAACATGCCGATGCGTCCGAACATGGCGAGGATTCCGCCGAGCAGGACGAAGGCGAAACCCGCGAAGGCGGCCCGACGTCGATCGCCGCCTCGGTCGAGGCCGATGTGATTTCCGAAGCCGTTCCGCAGGCCGAACAAGGCAGCGAAGCGACCTCCGGCGACAATGATCGCGGCATGCTGGAAGAAGTGCAGTCCTCGCATCCGGACGATCACGAGGTCGAATCGGTCGGCGCCGAGGACGCGCTGGAGGAAGTGCGCAACCGCCGCAAGCCGGTGCGCCGCCAGTACAAGATCCAGGAAGTGATCAAGCGCCGGCAGATCCTCTTGGTGCAGGTCGTCAAGGAAGAGCGCGGCAACAAGGGTGCGGCACTGACCACCTACCTGTCGCTTGCCGGCCGCTATTCGGTGCTGATGCCGAACACGGCGCGTGGCGGCGGCATTTCGCGCAAGATCACCAGCGCGGTCGACCGCAAGCGCCTGAAGGAGGTCGTTGCCGATCTCGAAGTGCCGCAGGGCATGGGCGTGATCCTGCGCACCGCCGGCGAGAGCCGCACCAAGGCGGAAATCAAGCGCGATTACGAATATCTGATGCGGCTTTGGGAAAATGTCCGCAATCTCACCTTGCAGTCCACGGCCCCTGCCCTGGTCTACGAGGAAGGCAGCCTGATCAAGCGCTCGGTGCGCGACCTCTACAACAAGGATATCGACGAGATTCTTGTCTCCGGCGAGGAAGGCTATCGCGAGGCCAAGGACTTCATGCGCATGCTGATGCCGAGCCACGCCAAGGTGGTTCAGCCGTTCCGCGACACGACGCCGATCTTTGTGCGCAACGGCATCGAGGCACAGCTAGACCGCATGCTGCAGCCGCAGGTGACGCTGAAGAGCGGCGGCTACATCATCATCAACCAGACCGAGGCGCTGGTTGCCATCGATGTCAATTCGGGCCGCTCCACCAAGGAGCACTCGATCGAGGACACCGCGCTCCACACCAATCTGGAAGCGGCCGAGGAAGTCGCACGTCAGCTCAGGCTGCGCGATCTCGCCGGCCTGATCGTCATCGACTTCATCGACATGGAGGAGAACCGCAACAACCGCTCCGTCGAGAAGCGGTTGAAGGATCACCTCAAGAACGATCGTGCGCGCATCCAGGTCGGCCGCATCTCGCATTTCGGCCTGATGGAGATGTCCCGCCAGCGCATCCGCGCCAGCGTGCTGGAATCGACCATGAAGCCTTGCCCGCATTGCGGCGGCACCGGCCATGTGCGCTCCGATTCGTCGGTCGCGCTGATGGTGGTGCGGGCGATCGAGGAATTCCTGCTCAAGGATTCGCGCAGCCACATCACGGTACGGACGCCGGCGGCGACCGCACTCTACGTGCTCAACCACAAGCGCGGCACGCTGGTCGAACTCGAAAGCCGCTTCGGGCTGACGATCACCGTCGAGGCCGACGATTCGGTCGGTTCGCAGCACTATGCGATCTTCCGCGGCGCGCTGGCTGAAAAGCCGGAAGGCTTTGTCGAGGCGCGCAGCTTCCCAGCCTATGTCGAGCCGGAAGAGCCCGAGGACGAGATTGTCGTCGTCGAGGAAGACGACGAGGCGCCGGTCCAGACCGAACAGCCACGCCAGCAGCCGCAGCAACAACCCCGACCTGCCGCCGCCGGTGGCGAAGAAGGCGAAGGCCGCGACCGCAAGCGCCGCAAGCGTCGGCGTCGGCGCGGCGGCAAGGATCGCGATCGCGAACATGGCGCCCCTGCGGACGGTGCTTCCGTCTCGGCTCCGGCCGGCGAGTTTTCGGACTCGGCCGCCGGCGATGGCGACACGGAAACGGACGACAACGCCCCTGTTGGTGTTGCCGAAACGTCCGAGACAGCTGAAGCTTCGGACGACGGCCAGGGTAAAAAGCGCCGGCGCGGCAAGCGCGGCGGCAAGCGCAACCGCCGCGAAGACGGGGAAGGCGAGGCCGAGGCAAGTGCTGGCGAGGCAGCCGACGCGTCCGAGGTCGAAGTCCCGGCTGCCTAGGCGATCGCC
>NZ_RZRV01000058.1:0-28086 GCF_004023085.1 Mesorhizobium sp. M7A.F.Ca.US.010.02.1.1
GCACGACCGACGTGCCCGGCATCGTGTCGCTGCCGGAAGGCACCGAGATGGTGATGCCGGGCGACAACATCACGGTCGATGTCGAGCTGATCGTGCCGATCGCCATGGAAGAGAAGCTGCGCTTCGCCATCCGTGAAGGCGGCCGCACCGTCGGTGCCGGCATCGTCGTCACCATCAAAGAGTAATTTGGACTTAAACCGATCTGTCGCGGGCGCGGGAGTTGCCCGCGCCGCGCCAGAACAAGGAAGTGACGCATGAACGGACAGAATATCCGCATCCGCCTTAAGGCGTTTGACCACCGCGTGCTCGACGCCTCGACGAAAGAAATCGTGTCGACGGCCAAGCGTACCGGTGCAAACGTCCGCGGCCCCATTCCGCTGCCGACGCGGATCGAAAAGTTCACGGTCAACCGGTCGCCTCACGTCGACAAGAAGAGCCGCGAGCAGTTCGAGATGCGCACGCACAAGCGTCTGCTCGACATCGTCGATCCGACCCCGCAGACGGTCGATGCTTTGATGAAGCTCGATCTGGCCGCCGGCGTCGACGTCGAGATCAAGCTCTAAGGGAATGAGAGCGCGGTAAGGGGCGGTGCCCCTGGCCCGGAACTCTAAAGGAATTGAACCGATGCGTTCAGGTGTGATTGCAAAAAAGGTGGGAATGACCCGCATCTATAACGATGCCGGGGAACATGTTCCCGTCACCGTTCTCCTGATGGAGAACTGCCAGGTCGTGGCCCAGCGCACGCAAGAGAAGAATGGCTACACCGCCGTTCAGCTCGGCGTTGGCCTTGCCAAGGTGAAGAACACGTCGAAGGCGATGCGCGGCCATTTCGCGACCGCTTCCGTCGAGCCGAAGGCGAAGGTCGCCGAGTTCCGCGTCTCCGCCGACAACATGATCGATGTCGGCGCGGAGATCACCGTCGAGCACTTCGTCGCCGGCCAGAAGGTCGATGTGACGGGCACGACGATCGGCAAGGGTTTTCAGGGCGTCATTAAGCGCCACCACATGGGCGGTGGCCGTGCGACGCACGGTAACTCGGTTTCGCACCGTACGCACGGTTCGACCGGCCAGCGCCAGGACCCGGGCAAGGTGTTCAAGGGCAAGCATATGGCTGGCCACATGGGCGACACCCGTGTCACCACGCAGAATGTCGAGATCGTATCGACCGACGCCGACCGCGGCCTGATCCTGATCCGCGGTGCGGTTCCCGGATCGAAGGGCGCCTGGATCCTGGTCCGCGATGCGGCCAAGGTGGCACTGCCGGCCAATGCGCCGAAGCCTGCCGCGATCCGCGCCGTTGCTGCCGAAAGTGGCGCCAAGAACGAGGCTCCGGCCACAGAGGGAGCGGAATAATGGATCTCAAGATCACAACGCTGGGCGGCAAGGACGCCGGCAAGGTGGAACTCTCCGACGAGATTTTCGGCCTTGATCCGCGCGAAGACATCCTGCAGCGCGTCGTGCGCTGGCAGCTTGCCAAGAAGCAGCAGGGCACGCACAAGACCAAGGGTCGCGCCGAGATCGCGCGCACCGGCGCCAAGATGTACAAGCAGAAGGGTACGGGCCGCGCCCGTCACCATTCGGCACGCGCTCCGCAGTTCCGCGGCGGCGGCAAGGCCCACGGCCCGGTCGTTCGCAGCCACGAGCACGAACTGCCGAAGAAGGTTCGTGCTCTCGGCCTCAAGCATGCTCTCTCGGCCAAGGCCAAGAGCGCGTCGATCATCATCATCGACGAGCTGAAGCTGACCGAGGCCAAGACGAAGGCGCTGATCGCGAATTTCGCGACGCTGGGCCTGACCAACGCTTTGCTGATCGGCGGCGCCGAGCTTGACAAGAACTTCAAGCTGGCGGCGACGAACATCCCCAACATCGACGTGCTGCCCATCCAGGGCATCAACGTCTACGACATTCTGCGCCGCGGCACGCTGGTCCTTTCGAAGGCCGCCGTCGAGGCTCTCGAGGAGCGTTTTAAATGACCGACCTTCGTCATTACGACGTGATCGTCTCGCCGGCGATCACCGAAAAGTCGACCATGGCCTCCGAGCAGAACAAGGTCGTCTTCAACGTCGCCAAGAAGGCGTCGAAGCCGGAAATCAAGGCCGCCGTCGAAGCGCTGTTCGGCGTCAAGGTGATGGCCGTGAACACGCTTGTCCGCAAGGGCAAGATCAAGCGCTTCCGTGGCACGGTTGGCCGCCAGAGCGACGTCAAGAAGGCGGTTGTGACGCTGGCCGATGGTCAGTCGATCGACGTCGCGACGGGTCTCTGAGCAAGGCCGCGAGGACAGAACAATGGCACTGAAAAAATTCAACCCGGTAACGCCCAGCACACGTCAGCTGGTCATCGTCGACCGCTCGGGCCTCTACAAGGGCAAGCCCGTCAAGGGTCTGACCGAAGGCCTGACCAAGTCGGGCGGCCGCAACAATCATGGTCGCATCACCGCCCGCTTCATCGGCGGTGGTCACAAGCGTTCGTACCGCATCATCGACTTCAAGCGCCGCAAGTTCGACGTCGTCGGCACGGTCGAGCGCATTGAGTACGATCCGAACCGCACCGCCTTCATCGCGCTGATCAAGTATGACGATGGCGAGCTGTCCTACATCATCGCTCCGCAGCGTCTGGCTCCCGGCGACAAGATCGTGTCCGGTGAAGCGGTCGACGTGAAGCCGGGCAATGCGATGCCGCTGGCTTCGATGCCGGTCGGCACCATCGTCCACAACATCGAGCTGAAGCCGGGTAAGGGCGCTCAGGTCGCCCGTTCGGCAGGTGGTTATGGCCAGCTGGTCGGTCGTGACCAGGGCATGGCGATCCTGCGCCTCAACTCGGGCGAGCAGCGTGTCGTTCACGGCTCCTGCATGGCCACTGTCGGCGCCGTGTCCAATCCGGACCACGGCAATATCAATGACGGCAAGGCCGGTCGCACGGTTTGGCGTGGCAAGCGCCCGCACAATCGCGGCGTGACCATGAACCCGGTCGACCATCCGCACGGCGGCGGCGAAGGCCGCACCTCGGGTGGCCGCCATCCGGTTTCGCCCTGGGGCAAGCCGACCAAGGGCAAGAAGACGCGGTCCAACAAGGCGACCGACAAGTTCATCCTGCGCTCGCGCCATCAGCGCAAGAGCTAAGAAGAGGTAACGCCAAGTGACTCGTTCGATTTGGAAAGGCCCCTTCATTGACGGCTACCTTCTCAAGAAGGTGGACAAGGTTCGTGAAGGTGGTCGCAATGAGGTGATCAAGATGTGGAGCCGTCGCTCCACCATCCTGCCGCAGTTCGTCGGCTTCACCTTCGGTGTCTACAACGGCCAGAAGCATGTTCCCGTTTCGGTGAACGAGGACATGGTCGGTCACAAGTTCGGTGAATTCGCTCCGACCCGGACCTATTACGGTCACGGCGCGGATAAGAAGGCGAAGAGGAAATAATCATGGGCAAGGCCAAAGCTCCGCGCAGGCTTGCTGATAACGAAGCGCGCGCCGTATTGCGCACGATCCGTATCAGCCCGCAGAAGCTCAACCTCGTTGCCGCGCTGATCCGCGGCAAGAAGGTCGCGACAGCGCTTTCCGATCTCGAATTCTCGGCCAAGCGGATTTCCGGCACGGTCAAGAAGACGCTGGAATCGGCAATCGCCAACGCGGAAAACAACCACGACCTGGATGTCGATGCACTGATCGTGGCGGAAGCCTATGTCGGCAAGTCGATCGTCATGAAGCGGTTCCATGCCCGTGGTCGCGGTCGCGCCAGCCGTATCGAGAAGCCGTTCTCGCACCTCACGATCGTCGTTCGTGAAGTCGAAGAAAAAGGGGAGGCCGCATAATGGGCCAGAAAGTCAATCCGATCGGTCTTCGCCTCGGCATCAACCGCACCTGGGATTCGCGCTGGTTCGCGAACACCGGCGAGTACGGCAAGCTGCTGCATGAGGACATCAAGATCCGCAAGTATCTCGAGAAGGAGCTCAAGCAGGCTGCCATCTCGAAGGTCGTGATCGAGCGTCCGCACAAGAAGTGCCGCGTCACCATCCACGCCGCGCGCCCGGGTCTGATCATCGGCAAGAAGGGCGCCGACATCGAGAAGCTTCGCAAGAAGCTGATGGAGATGACGAAGTCCGAGACGCACCTCAACATCGTTGAAGTGCGCAAGCCGGAAATCGACGCGACCCTGGTCGCCCAGTCGATCGCCCAGCAGCTCGAGCGTCGTATCGCGTTCCGCCGCGCCATGAAGCGTGCCGTTCAATCGGCGATGCGCCTCGGTGCCGAAGGCATCCGCATCAACTGCGCCGGCCGCCTCGGCGGCGCCGAGATCGCGCGCATGGAATGGTATCGCGAAGGCCGCGTGCCGCTGCATACGCTGCGTGCGGACGTCGACTACGGTACGGCCGAAGCGCACACGGCTTATGGCATCTGCGGCGTCAAGGTCTGGGTGTTCAAGGGCGAAATCCTTGAGCATGACCCGATGGCTTCGGAGCGTCGGGCCAGCGAAAGCGATGCAGCGCATGGCGGTGGTGGTGATCGCGAACGCGGTCGTCGTCGCGAAAACGCCTGAGACATTTAGGAATTTGGAGTTAGAACGATGCTGCAGCCAAAGCGCACAAAGTTCCGCAAGCAGTTCAAGGGCCGTATCCATGGTACCGCAAAGGGCGGCACCAACCTGGATTTCGGTGGTTTCGGGCTGAAGGCGCTTGAGCCGAACCGCGTCACCGCACGTGAGATCGAGGCGGCCCGCCGCGCGATCACGCGTGAAATGAAGCGCGCTGGTCGCGTCTGGATCCGTATTTTCCCGGACGTGCCGGTCACTTCGAAGCCGACCGAAGTCCGCATGGGTAAGGGCAAGGGTGCGGTCGACTACTGGGCGGCGCGCGTCAAGCCGGGCCGTATCATGTTCGAGATCGACGGCGTCAATGAAGAAACCGCCCGTGAGGCACTGCGTCTCGGCGCGGCCAAGCTCTCGGTCAAGACGCGCTTCGTGCAGCGCATCGCAGAATAAGGACGGGCTGATCATGAAAGCCGAAGACATCCGGACCAAGACCCAGGACCAGCTGACCGACGACCTGGCCAGCCTGAAGAAGGAGCAGTTCAACCTGCGCTTCCAGAAGGCCACCGGCCAGCTCGAGAAGACCGCGCGCGTGAGACAGGTCCGTAAGGATATTGCGCGTATCAAGACCATCGCTGCGGAAAAGTCCGCGGCTAAGAAGGCTTAAGGACGAAAACCATGCCAAAGCGCATTCTGCAGGGCACCGTCGTCAGCGACAAGAACGAGAAGACGGTTGTCGTCAAGGTCGAACGGCGCTTCACGCATCCCGTGATGAAGAAGACCGTGCGCATGACCAAGAAGTACAAGGCGCACGACGAGAACAACGCCCACAAGGTAGGCGATCAGGTGTTCATCCAGGAATCGAAGCCGATCTCCAAGGACAAGCGCTGGATCGTCGTGTCTTCGGACCAAGCCTGACCTCGGGCGTAAACAACGAATTTTGGACAGACCGGGGAGGGGCTTTGAGCCCATCCCGTTAGAAGAGAAGAAGGCGGCCAGTCATGATTCAGATGCAAACAAACCTCGACGTCGCGGATAATTCCGGCGCCCGTCGTGTCATGTGCATCAAGGTGCTGGGCGGCTCGAAGCGGAAATATGCTTCCGTGGGCGACATCATCGTGGTGTCGATCAAGGAAGCCATTCCGCGCGGCCGCGTGAAGAAGGGCGATGTGATGAAGGCGGTCGTGGTTCGCACGGCCAAGGACATCCGCCGCCCGGACGGCAGCGTGATCCGTTTCGACAAGAACGCGGCCGTTCTCGTCGACAACAAGAAAGAGCCGATCGGCACGCGTATCTTCGGACCGGTTCCGCGCGAACTCCGCGCCAAGAACCACATGAAGATCATCTCGCTCGCGCCTGAAGTGCTGTAAGGAGCCGGACCAATGCAAAAGATTAGAAAAGGCGACAAGGTCGTCGTGCTGGCCGGCAAGGACAAGGGCCGTTCGGGCGAAGTCCTCTCGGTGCAGCCGAAGGAAGACACCGCGCTGGTGCGCGGCGTCAACATGATCCGCCGTCACCAGAAGCAGTCCCAGTCCCAAGAGGGCGGGATCATCACCAAGGAAGCGCCGATCCAGCTGTCGAACATCGCGCTGGCCGACCCCAAGGATGGCAAGCCGACCCGCGTCGGCTTCATCTTCCAGAAGGACGGCAAGAAGGTGCGCGTCGCCAAGCGCTCGGGAGAAGTCATCAATGGCTAAGGCTCAAACCACGAAGCCCAAGGCTGAAAGCAAACAGTCCAAGGCTCAGAACACGCCGCGCCTCAAGCAGGTCTACAACGAGACCATCCGCAAGGCGCTGCAGGAACAGTTCGGCTACGACAACGAGATGCAGGTTCCGCGCATCGACAAGATCGTGCTGAACATGGGCGTTGGCGAAGCGACCGCCGATTCGAAGAAGCCTTCGATCGCGGCCGAAGACCTGGCGATGATCGCCGGCCAGAAGGCCGTCGTCACCCGCGCCCGCAACTCGATCGCCGGCTTCAAGGTCCGCGAGAAGATGCCGATCGGTGCCAAGGTCACGCTGCGCAAGGAACGCATGTACGAGTTCCTCGACCGCCTCGTGAACATCGCACTGCCGCGTGTCCGCGACTTTCGCGGACTGAATCCGAAGAGCTTCGATGGCCGTGGCAACTACGCCATGGGCATCAAGGAACACATCGTGTTCCCGGAGATCAACTACGACAAGGTTGATCAGATCTGGGGCATGGACGTCATCGTTTGTACGACTGCGAAGACGGACGACGAAGCCAGGGCATTGCTCAAGGCCTTCAACTTCCCCTTCCGCCAGTAACGGCAGCGAGAAAAGGAAAAATCTGAAATGGCAAAGACCAGCTCAGTCGAGAAGAACAACAGGCGCCGCAAGCTTGCCGACCAGTACGGTCCCAAGCGGGCTGCGCTCAAGGCGATCATCATGGATCAGTCCAAGCCGATGGAAGAGCGTTTCCGCGCTCAGCTGAAGCTTGCCGCCATGCCGCGCAACTCGGCCAAGATCCGCATCCGCAACCGCTGCGAAGTCACCGGCCGTCCGCGCGCCTACTATCGCAAGCTCAAAGTATCGCGCATCGCGCTTCGTGATCTCGGCAATAACGGCCAGATCCCGGGCCTGGTCAAGTCGAGCTGGTAAGGAGGACATAACATGTCATTGAGCGATCCTCTCGGCGATATGCTGACCCGCATCCGCAACGCGTATGGCCGCAAGAAGTCGAGCGTTTCGACGCCGGCTTCGCGTCTGCGCACCCGCGTCCTCGACGTGCTGAAGGCTGAAGGCTATATCCGCGATTACAGCCAGACCGACTTCGACAACGGCAAGTCCGAAATCGAGATCGAGCTGAAGTATTTCGACGGCGCGCCGGTCGTGCGCGAAATCGCCCGCGTCTCGAAGCCAGGCCGCCGCGTCTATGTTTCGGCCAAGTCGATCCCGCAGGTCGCCAACGGCCTCGGCATCGCCATCCTTTCGACACCGAAGGGCGTGATGGCCGACCATGAAGCACGTGAACAGAACGTCGGCGGTGAGATCCTCTGCCAGATCTTCTGATCTGGCAGTTGACCGCAAAGTGGAATCCGGTCTTCGGATCGTTCCCGAAGACAGAGACCTGAAACAAGAGAAGTGACGAGGACAACAAAATGTCTCGTATTGGAAAGAAACCCGTTTCGCTGCCGCAGGGCGTGACCGCGACCGTCAACGGCCAGACCGTGACGGCGAAGGGCCCCAAGGGTGAGCTGAAGTTCGTGGTGAACGACGAAGTGCTGGTCAAGATGGAAGGCAGCGAGATCGCTGTCCAGCCGCGCGACCAGACCAAGACCGCCCGCTCCAAGTGGGGCATGTCGCGCACGCAGATCGTCAACATCCTGCAGGGCGTCAAGGACGGTTTCGAGAAGAAGCTCGAGATCACCGGCGTCGGCTATCGCGCGGCACTTCAGGGCAAGAACCTGCAGCTGGCGCTTGGCTTCAGCCATGACGTCGTCTATGAGACGCCGGCCGGCATCACCATCACGGTGCCGAAGCCGACCGAAATCACCGTGGCCGGCATCGACAAGCAGCAGGTCGGCCAGGTTGCGGCCGAGATCCGCGAGTATCGTGGTCCGGAGCCCTATAAGGGCAAGGGCGTCCGCTATGCTGGCGAGAAGATCGTCCGCAAGGAAGGCAAGAAGAAGTAGTGGGCCTGGCCTCGAAAAGTCCAAGACTTTTCGGAAAAGGCCAAGCTGGGAAGTGTAACGCCGCGGGGAGCGGTCGCGGGAGGCGCTTTCGCCTACCGCATATGGCGGCCCCCGTTTTTTGAAGGCAAGGAAGACCATCATGGGTACCAAGGAATCTACGCAGCGCCGCGCGCAGCGCGTCCGTCGTCAGATCAAGAAGGTCGCCGGCGAGCGCCCGCGTCTGTCGGTCCACCGCACGTCGAAGAACATCTACGTGCAGGTCATCGACGACGCCAAGGGCCACACCATCGCTGCCGCTTCGACGCTCGAGAAGGACCTCAAGGGTTCGCTCAAGACCGGCGCCGACACCGCCGCCGCGACCGCGATCGGCAAGCTGATCGCCGAGCGCGCCACCAAGGCCGGCGTCAAGGAAGTCGTCTTCGACCGCGGCGCCTACATCTATCACGGCCGCGTCAAGGCGCTCGCCGAGGCTGCCCGCGAAGGTGGCTTGAGCTTCTAAGCATAGTCCCGAAAAGTTGCAGACTTTTCGGATAGGGATTATGCGAAGGAATTGATTTCGCCCCCGGTGACCCACAGAGGCACCGGATCTTATCAGCAACCGTGCTTCCGGAAAAAAACAAGGAACAGGATATGGCACAGGAACGTAGGGATGGCGGCCGCGGCCGCGATCGTGAAGAACGCGATGACGGCATGGTGGACAAGCTCGTCCACATCAACCGCGTCGCCAAGGTCGTCAAGGGCGGCCGTCGCTTCGGTTTTGCAGCACTCGTCGTCGTCGGCGACCAGAAGGGCCGCGTCGGCTTTGGTCACGGCAAGGCGCGCGAAGTGCCGGAAGCCATCCGCAAGGCAACTGAATCGGCCAAGCGCGACATGATCTTCGTGCCGCTGCGCTCGGGGCGTACGCTGCATCACGACGTCGAAGGACGCTGGGGTGCTGGACGCGTGCTGCTGCGCGCCGCCAAGCAAGGTACCGGCATCATCGCCGGCGGCCCGATGCGCGCTGTCTTCGAGACGCTCGGCATGCATGACGTGGTCGCCAAGTCGATGGGTTCGTCGAACCCCTACAACATGGTTCGCGCCACCTTCGACGCGCTGAAGAGCCAGATGCATCCCAAGGATGTGGCTGCTGCTCGCGGCATCAAGTATTCGACCCTTCAGGCCCGCCGCGGCACCGCCGTTGCGGCTGAAGAATAGTCGATCTGACCAGGGATTTTGACCATGGCCAAGAAAGCAACCAAGACCATCACCGTTGAGCAGATCGGTTCGCCGATCCGCCGTCCGAAGGAACAGCGCGCGACGCTGGTCGGCCTCGGCCTCAACAAGATGCACAAGCAGCGCACGCTGGAAGATACGCCCTCCGTGCGCGGCATGATCGCTGCCGTCCAGCATCTCGTCCGCGTCGTGGACGAGGGCTGAGCCAGAGCGCAGGAGAACTCAGATGAAACTCAACGATCTGCGTGACAAGGACGGCGCGACGCACTCCAAGAAGCGTCTCGGCCGTGGTATCGGCTCCGGCTCGGGCAAGACCGGCGGTCGCGGCGTCAAGGGCCAGAAGGCGCGCTCCGGCGTCGCCATCAACGGTTTCGAGGGTGGCCAGATGCCGCTCTACCGGCGCCTGCCGAAGCGTGGCTTTAACAACATCTTCGCCAAGAGCTTCACTGTCGTGTCGCTGGCCCGCATTCAGGTGGCCATCGACGCCAAGAAGCTCGATGCCAAGGCGACCGTGACGGCTGAATCGCTGGTTGCCGCCGGCGTCATCCGCCGCGTCAAGGACGGCGTGCGCATCCTCTCGGATGGCGAGATCAAGGCGAAGCTCGCCTTTGACGTCGCCGGCGCCTCCAAGGCCGCGATCGAGAAGATCGAAAAGGCCGGCGGTTCGGTCAAGCTGCCGCAGGAAAAGGCAGCTGCCGAGTAACGGCAATTTGAAGCGCGATCGGCAAGAGTGGGATCCGTTTTTGCTCACGATTGCGCTTTGATCTGCTCAACGAGGCGGCCGCGTCAACGCGGCCGCTTGCATGTTTAGAGCCCGGAGCTTATCTCGTGAGCTTCGGTGAAACGCGCCGCCTGACCTCAGGGCCATCAAGCGTTACCAAGCGGAGAATCAGGCATGGCTTCGGCTGCTGAACAATTAGCCTCGAATCTGAATTTCTCGGCCTTCGCCAAGGCGGAGGATTTGAAGAAGCGCATCTGGTTCACGATCGGCGCGCTGCTCGTCTATCGCCTCGGCACCTACATCCCGCTTCCTGGTATCAATCCCGACGCCTTCGCCCAGGCCTTCTCTTCGCAGAGCAAGGGCGTGCTTGGCATGTTCAACATGTTCGCCGGCGGCGCCGTGCAGCGCATGGCGATCTTTGCGCTCGGCATCATGCCCTACATCTCCGCGTCCATCATCATGCAGCTGATGACCTCGGTCATCCCGTCACTGGAAGCGCTGAAGAAGGAAGGCGAACAGGGCCGCAAGGTCATCAACCAATACACGCGCTACGGCACCGTGCTGCTTGCGCTGGTTCAGGCCTATGGCATTTCTGTCGGTCTGGAAGGCGGCAACGGCATCGTCAGCGATCCCGGCATGTTCTTCCGCATCTCGACCGTCGTCACGCTGGTCGGCGGCACCATGTTCCTGATGTGGCTGGGCGAGCAGATAACCGCGCGCGGCATCGGCAACGGCATTTCGCTGATCATCTTCTCCGGCATCGTCGCCGGCCTGCCGCACGCCATCTCCGGCACGCTGGAGCTTGGCCGCACCGGCGCGCTGTCGACCGGCCTGATCCTGGCGATCATCGTGCTGGCCGTCGTCGTCATCGCACTCATCGTGTTCTTCGAGCGCGCCCAGCGCCGCTTGCTGATCCAGTATCCGAAGCGCCAGGTCGGCAACCGCATGTTCCAGGGCGATACCTCGCATCTGCCGCTGAAGCTCAACACGTCGGGTGTCATTCCGCCGATCTTCGCCTCGTCGCTGCTGTTGCTGCCGGCCACCGTCGCGGGTTTCTCGCAGACGACCAACATGCCGGCCTGGGCAAGCACCATTCTGGCTGCACTCGGACATGGCCAGCCGCTCTACATGGCATTCTATGCGGCGATGATCGCGTTCTTCGCTTTCTTCTACACTGCGATTGTCTTCAACCCGAAGGACACCGCCGACCAGCTCAAGAAGCATTCAGGCTTCATCCCGGGTTATCGTCCGGGCGAGCGCACCGCCGATTACATCGATTACGTTCTCACCCGCATCACCGTCGTCGGCGCCATCTATCTGGTGCTGGTGTGCCTGCTGCCGGAGTTCCTGATCTCGGCGACTGGCGTACCATTCTACCTTGGTGGCACATCGCTTCTGATCGTGGTCAGTGTCACGCTCGATACGGTTGCGCAGATTCAGGGCCACCTGATTGCGCACCAGTATGAAGGCCTGATCAAGAAGTCGAAGCTGCGCGGGGGGAAGAAAGCCAGATGAGGTTGATATTGCTTGGGCCGCCAGGAGCGGGCAAGGGGACGCAAGCACAAAGACTGGTAGAAAAACACGGCATACCCCAGCTCTCGACGGGCGACATGCTGCGTGCTGCCGTCCAGGCAGGCACCGAAGTCGGCAAGCGCGCCAAGGCGGTGATGGATGCCGGTGAACTGGTGTCCGATGCGATCGTCAACGCGATCGTCGCCGAGCGTATCGATCAGCCCGACTGCGCCAAGGGGTTCATCCTCGACGGCTATCCGCGGACCCTGGTGCAGGCGGATGCGGTCGAGCAGATGCTGTTGGATCGCTCCCAGGCCCTCGACGCCGTCATTGAGCTCGTGGTCGACGACAAGGCTCTGGTTGGCCGGATCGTCAAGCGCGCCGACGAGGCGCAGGCAGCCGGCCTTCCCGTTCGCAAGGACGACAACCCGACGGTGTTCGAAGAGCGCCTGAGGGAATACTACAAGAAGACGTCGCCGCTGATTGGCTACTACTATGCCAAGGGCAAGCTCCGCAGTGTCGACGGCATGGCCGATATCGACGCCGTGACGGAACAGATCGAAGCGGTGCTCAAGGACGCAGTGCGGGGAAATTAACGATTGCACTTGACGGAAGCGGTTCGCTGCGGTATGGCGGCCCGTCTTCCTATCAGGCATGAGCTTTGCTTGTCCGCAAGGGCAAGGCAGCCGCATTGAACTGGAAACTCCCGCATGGGCCGGCCTCCACCGGACGCGGGGCAACTTAAGACAGCGCCGTGCCCGCCTCGTTTTTGAGAATTGGCCGGCCCACATGGAGAAGGGAAGAACATGGCTCGTATAGCCGGCGTCAACATTCCGACCAACAAGCGCGTTGTCATTGCGCTTCAGTACATTCACGGCATTGGCAAGCGGTTCGCCCAGGAGATCGTCGACAAGGTCGGCATCCCGGCCGAGCGCCGCGTCAACCAGCTGACCGACGCGGAAGTGCTGCAGATCCGCGAAACCATCGACCGCGATTACCAGGTTGAAGGCGACCTGCGCCGCGAAGTCTCTATGAACATCAAGCGGCTCATGGACCTCGGCTGCTACCGCGGCCTGCGTCACCGCCGCTCGCTGCCGGTCCGCGGCCAGCGCACGCATACCAATGCGCGCACCCGCAAGGGCCCGGCCAAGTCGATCGCCGGCAAGAAGAAGTAATTTGTTAGGGGAATAAGGGAGTAGGGGAGTAAGGCAGTAGGGAATGCCCATCAATCGGGCCGCACTTTTCCCTACTCCCTTACTGCCCTATTCCCCTACTCCCTTACGAAGGTGGAGCCGCTGGCATTACGGCGGTGTAGAGATCAACTGAAAGGACTATCATGGCCAAGGAAGCCGCTCGTGTTCGCCGTCGCGAACGCAAGAATATCTCGTCGGGCGTTGCCCACGTCAATTCGACCTTCAACAACACGATGATCACCATCACCGACGCGCAGGGCAATTCGATTGCCTGGTCGTCGGCCGGTGCCCAGGGCTTCAAGGGTTCGCGCAAGTCGACCCCGTTCGCTGCCCAGATGGCTGCCGAGGATGTTGCCAAGAAGGCCCAGGAACACGGCATGCGCATGCTCGAAGTCGAGGTCTGCGGGCCCGGCTCCGGTCGTGAATCGGCATTGCGCGCCCTGCAGGCCGCCGGCTTCACCATCACGTCGATCCGTGATGTGACGCCGATCCCGCACAATGGCTGCCGCCCGCGCAAGAAGCGTCGCGTCTAAGCATTTATCGAACGCCGCGCGAGCGCCCTTGGGCGCTCCTCCGCGGCATTCCAGGTCGCCCGCCACGATTGGATGGTGGCGGGTCAACGGAAGGAAAGCATCATGATCCAGAAAAATTGGCAGGAACTGATCAAGCCGAACAAGATCGAGTTCTCGTCGAAGAAGAAGACGCTGACCACGCTGGTCGCCGAGCCTCTCGAGCGTGGCTTTGGCCTGACGCTGGGCAACGCGCTGCGCCGCGTGCTTCTGTCTTCGCTGCGCGGTGCGGCTGTTACCGCCGTGCAGATCGACGGCGTTCTGCATGAATTCTCGTCCATCGCCGGTGTGCGCGAGGACGTGACCGACATCGTCTTGAATATCAAGGAAATCGCCATCCGCATGGAAGGCGATGGTCCCAAGCGCATGGTCGTTCGCAAGCAGGGACCGGGTGCTGTTCTTGCCGGTGACATCCAGACGGTTGGCGACGTCGAGATCCTCAACCCCGACCACGTCATCTGCACGCTGGACGAAGGCGCTGAAATCCGCATGGAATTCACCGTCGACACCGGCAAGGGTTACGTGCCGGCCGACCGCAACCGCGCCGAAGACGCGCCGATCGGCTTGATCCCGGTCGACAGCCTTTATTCGCCGGTCAAGAAGGTCTCCTACAAGGTCGAGAACACCCGCGAGGGTCAGGTTCTCGACTATGACAAGCTGACCATGACGATCGACACCGACGGTTCGATCACCGGCGAGGACGCGGTGGCTTTCGCCGCCCGCATCCTGCAGGACCAGCTCGGCCTGTTCGTCAACTTCGACGAGCCGCAGAAGGAAGTCGCCGCCGAGGCCGTCACCGAGCTCGCCTTCAACCCGGCGCTGCTCAAGAAGGTCGACGAACTCGAGCTTTCGGTGCGTTCGGCCAACTGCCTGAAGAACGACAACATCGTCTATATCGGCGACCTGATCCAGAAGACCGAAGCCGAGATGCTCCGCACCCCGAACTTCGGCCGCAAGTCGCTGAACGAGATCAAGGAAGTCCTGGCGGCGATGGGCCTGCACCTCGGCATGGAAGTGCCGGACTGGCCGCCGGAAAATATCGAAGACCTCGCCAAGCGTTACGAAGACCAATATTGAGCATGAATTCCAAGGATCGGCGGCGTGGGCCGCTCGATCCGACGGTCATGCGGAAAACCATCAGAGGCCACGGCCTCTTGAACAACTGAAGAAGGAAAAGAGCCATGCGCCACGGTTTCAAAGGCCGTCGCTTCGCCCGAAGCATTAGCCATCGCAAGTCGATGTTCGCCAACCTCGCCGTGTCGCTGCTCGAGCACGAGCAGATCGTCACGACCTTGCCGAAGGCGAAGGACCTGCGTCCGATCGTCGAGAAGCTGGTGACGCTCGGCAAGCGCGGCGACCTGCACGCCCGCCGCCAGGTCATTGCGCAGATCGGCAATGAAGGCGTCGTCAAGCGTCTGTTCGATACCATCGCGCCGCGCTACGCCAACCGCAATGGCGGCTATCTGCGCATCATGAAGGCGGGCTTCCGTCACGGTGACAACGCCGCCATGGCTGTCATCGAGTTCGTCGATCGTGACGTCTCGGCCAAGGGCGCAGGCGACCGCGCTCGCATCGAAGCCGAAAGCGCTGACGCGGACGCCGCAGCCGCATAAGGCTCGGTTTTCCCAAATGACTTCAAAGGGGCCTGCGGGCCCCTTTTTTGTTTTCTGAAAGCAGCAAACCGCGGCGGAATCCGATTTCCTGGCTTGGCCCTGGGGTTTTGGCCCAAAATAGTCGGATTTCAGCGGCTTAGCCTTTCATTTTGCACAATCGTCGGGACAATGCCCCCGAACCTGCCTTGGAGGATTCGCGAATGCGCGCCAGAAGACTGCCCTTTGTTCTGCTTTTCGCCGTCATGGCGTTTGCGGCCGCACCGGTGGTCAGGCAAGCATTGGCCGAGGATACCAAGACGGATCCCGGCCTGTCCGATGTGCTGACCGACCTGCTGCATGGCGTGGAAGGCGAAAACGCCACGGCTGGGCCCGATAAGCGCGTACCCTTCGGCCGCGAGGAGGTGCAATTGTCCTTTGCGCCGCTGGTCAAGCAGACAGCGCCGGCGGTGGTCAACGTCTATGCCTCGCAGACCGCCAAGGTGACGTCGCCTTTCGACGGCGATCCGTTCTTCGAGGAATTCTTCGGCCGCTCGCAGCCGCGTGCGCAGTCTTCGCTCGGCTCCGGCGTGCTGGTCGATCCGACCGGCGTCGTGGTCACCAATTACCACGTCATCAAGGATGCCGACCGGGTCAAGGTGGCGACGGCGGACGGACGCGAGTTCGACAGCAAGGTGCTGCTCAAGGACGAGACACTCGACCTCGCCGTGCTCAAGATCACCTCGGACAAGCCGTTTCCGGTTATCGCCATCGGCGATTCCGACGCGCTTGAGGTCGGCGACCTGCTGCTGGCCATCGGCAACCCCTTCGGCGTCGGCCAAACCACCACCAGCGGCATCGTCTCGGCATTGGCCCGCAGCCATATCGGCGTCTCCGATTCCAGCTTCTTCATCCAGACCGACGCCGCCATCAATCCGGGCAATTCCGGCGGTGCGCTGATCAACATGGGCGGCCAGCTGGTGGGCATCAACACCGCCATCTACAGCCGCAGCGGTGGTTCGATCGGCATTGGCTTTGCCATTCCCTCGAATATGGTTCGCGCTTTTGCCGACGCGGCCAAGGCCGGGCTCGACTTCTTCGAGCGGCCCTATGTCGGCGCCGAGTTCGAAGCGGTGACGCCGCAGATCGCCGAATCGCTCGGCATGGAGAAGCCGACCGGTGCGCTGGTCTCGTCGGTCGAAGCGACCGGTCCGGCCGCCAAGGCAGGGCTCAAGCCCGGCGACGTGGTGCTGCAGCTCAACGGCAGGCCGGTCGAGAGCATCGAAGCGCTGGACTACCGGATGGCGACGCTGTCGATCGGCACCACCGCCAATTTCGCGGTTTTGACCAAGGGCCAGCAAGCGGCGATGGATATAGCGCTGGAGCGTGCTCCGGAAGGCATGAAGGCTGCCGAGGTGACGCTGCATGGCCGCAGCCCGTTTTCGGGCGCCAAGGTCGCGGAGCTGTCGCCCCGGCTCGCGCAGCGGCTTGGCCTGCGCACGGACATCAAGGGCGTCACCGTGGTCGACATCAACCGCGATTCTCCGGCCGCCGATTTCGGCTTCCAGCCGGGCGACATCGTGCGTGAGGTGAACGGCACCACCATCGATACCGCGGCGACCCTGGAGCTGGCGGCCAAGACGGATACGCGCTGGTGGCGCTTTACCGTCGAGCGTGGCGGGCAGATAATGCGTCAGGTGTTGCGTTATTAGGGCTGGTTCCGTGCATTCGGGCTCATGCTCCAACGAAAAAGAAGTGCATGGCCGATCTGTTCAGCGTCGATGAACCGGAAAAGACCCCGCCTGGGCGGCCGCTGGCCGACAGGCTGCGGCCGAGAAACCTTGGCGAGGTCGTCGGCCAGGAGCATCTGACCGGCCCTGACGGCGCGCTGACCCGGTTGATCGGTTCCGGCTCGCTCGGCTCGATGATCTTCTGGGGGCCGCCCGGCACCGGCAAGACCACCGTGGCGCGCCTGCTTGCCGGCGAAACCAGCCTGGCCTTCGAGCAGATATCGGCTGTCTTTTCCGGCGTCGCCGACCTGAAAAAGGTGTTCGAAGCGGCCAAATTGCGCCGCACCAATGGCCGCCAGACCTTGCTGTTCGTCGACGAGATACATCGCTTC
Organism: Mesorhizobium sp. M7A.F.Ca.US.010.02.1.1; assembly: GCF_004023085.1. Taxonomy (NCBI): domain Bacteria; kingdom Pseudomonadati; phylum Pseudomonadota; class Alphaproteobacteria; order Hyphomicrobiales; family Phyllobacteriaceae; genus Mesorhizobium; species Mesorhizobium sp. M7A.F.Ca.US.010.02.1.1. Next base: position 17,094 of record NZ_RZRV01000058.1, read on the forward strand.
AACCGTGCCCAGCAAGACAGCTTTCTCCCGGTCATGGAGGACGGGACAGTCGTGCTGGTTGGCGCCACGACCGAAAACCCGTCCTTCGAACTGAATGCCGCTTTGTTGTCGCGCGCGCGCGTTCTGGTCTTCCATTCGCTTGGCGAGGAGAGCATCTCCAAGCTGATGGTGCGGGCGGAGGAGACCGAGGGCAGGGCGCTGCCGCTCGACGACGAGGCGCGGGCCATGCTCATCCGCATGAGCGATGGCGACGGCCGGGCCTCGCTGACGCTCGCGGAAGAAGTCTGGCGGGCAGCCAAACCCGGCGAGGTCTTCGATCCCGAGGGACTGCAGCGCATCGTCCAGCGCCGCGCGCCGATCTACGACAAGGGCCAGGACGGCCATTACAATCTGATCTCGGCGCTGCACAAATCGGTACGCGGTTCAGACCCTGACGCGGCTCTCTACTATCTCGCACGCATGTTCGATGCGGGCGAGGATCCGCTCTATCTAGGCCGCCGGCTGGTGCGCATGGCGATGGAAGACATCGGCCTTGCCGACCCGCAGGCGCTTGTCGTCGCCAATGCCGCCAAGGATGCCTACGACTATCTCGGCTCGCCCGAAGGCGAACTCGCCTTTGCCGAGGCCACCGTCTATCTCGCCACCGCGCCCAAATCCAACGCCGTCTACAACGCTTTCAAGGCTGCCACGCGGGCCGCCAAGGAACATGGCTCGCTGCTGCCGCCCAAGCACATCCTCAACGCGCCGACCAAGCTGATGAAAGCGGAGGATTACGGCGCCGGCTATCGTTACGACCATGACGAGCCGGATGCCTTTTCCGGGCAGGATTATTTTCCGGAGAAGATGGGCCGCCAGACCTTCTATGATCCGCCCGAGCGCGGCTTCGAGCGCGACATCAGGAAGCGGCTCGACTATTGGGCGAAGCTGCGCAAGGAGCGGGAATAGCGGGTTTGCGTGAGGCCGTTGACCAGATCCGCCAGGCAGCCAGCCGGCCACGATAGCAGGGCCGTTGTGTGGTAACCCAAAAAACCTTATCAAGGCGCACGGCCGGGCGGTGGCCGTTGCCTTGATTTGGGCACCTCATTCGCAACAGGATCGCGCTTCGCGCGTGGAAAAATGACAAAAACCCTTCGCAAATCCCTTCGCAAGTTCGCCATTGCCATCCCGCTTCTCGCCCTTGGCTTCTATTTCATTCCCATCCTGACGACGATCTTCATCATCTGCGGCCTGATCGACGTGCTGCGCAACGACCGCAAGGATCTGTCGCTGTTCTCAGGCTATTTTCTCGGCAACGGCCTGTTCACCTGGCTGCTTTCGCCGTTCAATCTGCTGGTCGACCTCATGTGCTACAGAAATCCGGGCGTCTGGAAGCTGGAGCAGTTTCCCGCCGACTATCAGCGCGAGGTCAACGAGGTCCTGGACATCTTCAAAGCGCGCAAGGATGAGATCATTGCCGACATCGACGCCAATTTCGGCGCCGGCCGGCGCGGCATGTATGTCTACCAGTGGTACGGCAAGCACAGGATCGATAATGTCGCCGAGTTCAACAAGGATTTCAAATATATCAAGACCATAGCCGTTTCCGTCTTCAGCAAGCGCGAATCGACGTCCTGGCATTTCGGCCCGCTGCGGCTCAGCCTGCGCATCCTCTACAATCTGATCCCGGTGAAGTCGGAGATTTTCGTCGAGTGCGGCAACGTCAAGAATTACTGGTACGACAATCCGCTGTTCATCTTCGACGACACGCTGCTGCATCGCTCGGTCAACGAGTATGACGGCCGCCGCTACTGCGTGTTCATGGACATTATCAGGCCGTCTCCGGTTCCCCGTCTCATCGCGGGCATGCTCGCCATCGTCTCGGTCAGCGTCGAGCGCATCAATTCCATGTTCTACAAGAACTGGAAGATGATCGGCTCGACCAAGCCGAAAAATGCCGGGACGACCTGAGCTTTAGAGAACCGGCGCTGCCGGCGGCATTTGGGTGCTCCGCATGTGAGATTTGGCCCATCCTTGTGGCCGCTCATGCGCCGGAACGGCTCCTGGCTGCATGAACGGCGGCCCCGGGCTGACTTTGACAGTTCTGCCTCTCCCCTCCTGGCGGCTTCAAGTGACGAAGAACAGATCTCTCGGATTTTGGGCAACGACCTATGTGTGCACCGCTCTGCTGGGAGTTGCTCTTGCTCTCACCTATGTAGGGCTTGAACAGCCTGTCTATTACTGGGACTTCGCTGCCTATTTCGACACGTTCAGCCAGCAAGGCACGCTCTTGGTTCAGAGCCCTCTCGAATGGCTCAGCCACCTGAGAACCTCGATAGCCACGGATGACTACAGTGCGGCGATCCTGGTGCCGCTGATGCCGTTTCACATCATTTTTGGCGATTCGAGGTTTTCCTACATCGCCGGAACAGTCGCTGTTTATCTGGTCCGACCGCTCTTCTCATCGGCAGAATAAGCTATCTGGAGGCGGCGACCGGAACATCTTCATGCCGAAGCTGGCTCACCGTATGGATTGCGGCCTTTCTCTACACGCCCTTCTGGGCGGCGACGCTCCGTGGGTTGCCTGACATTGCCGGCTGTTTCGCGCTTTGCGCGGCAACCTATTTTCTCTGGAAATCGAGGTTCCTGACCCATGAACCGGTGATCAGCGGAATACGTGTCGGCGTATGCCTGTGGTTGGCATTCGTGCTGCGCCGCTGGTACGCCTATCCCGTCATCGGGGTCGGAATTTCCGCAGCCTTCTTCTGTTTTCTGCAGGCGAAAGACCGGGACTTTCCGGCACTCCGCAATGCCGCCGTCGGGAGCCTGTGTGCGATCCTCGTGGTATCGGAGCCGCGCTGACCTTCCAGCAACCCCTGATCCTCAAGATACTGGGAACCAGCTATGGCGACCTTTACAGCGGATACAAGACAAACTTCGGTTCACAGCTTGGCCAGGTAGGATCGCGGCTCAGCTATGTGAACTGGCTGTTGATCGTATTTGGCCTTTACATCTCCATCATACGCCGAAAAACAGATTTTCCCTGTTCTGTGCCGTTGCTTCGGCACTCACCTTCGTCCTCTTCACCCGCATGCAGGACCCGGATCGCCATCATTCGGTGCCAGTATTTCTTTGGCTCTTTCCTGCCTACGCCCAGGCAATCGTTGCGATCGTTTCGATGCCGGCACTGAGATCGCTATGGTCGAACGCCGCGATAGCCGTTGCCGCCGGGCTGGCGTTTTTCGGTACTTTTTTCCCGACTGGCCGCCAGGTGCTGTCACCGATCAGCTACGTCTTTGCCAGCGAAGCCACGCTCCCGCTGCACCTCGACAATCTTCCAGAATACAGGCGCCTTATCGATGACCTTCTTGGAAAGATGGGACCTGAGGACCGGTTGTCGGTGTTTGCATCCAGCGGGATGATGAGCGATTCATTGCTGTATGAAATGGACAAGGACCTTTACCCTCGCATCGAGTGGGCTTGTCAGGTCGATAGTCGCGATCGATTCAGACCGGCGACGTTGAAGTCCAAATACGTTGTCGTGACCGACCCGCCCGTTATCCATCTGCAGCCGGGCGCGCAGCTCTGTGTCTCGATACCGGACCAATACATTGTCGAGGGCAAAGGCATCGCCGCAGCATACAGGCGCATCGCGGCGTACCAGCTGTCCGGCGACGTCAAGGGCTACCTCTACGAACAGGTGCGCCCAATCGGCAAAGCGGAGATCGATGACCTCTATAACGAGTTCAGGAAAAAATATCCGAGATGGGCAACGCCTGAGTGGTGACGAACTCGGCCGATCCGTGCGGTTGCGCGCGCAACAAGGGATTGACCGGGCAGCCGTGCGGGGGCAGTAAACGGTCATGTTCAATCTGCTTCTCGTCGTCGTCGGTGGCGGCATCGGTGCCGGAATTCGTCACCTCACCAACATCGGCGCATTGCGCCTTGTCGGCCCAAACTATCCCTGGGGCACGATGGCCATCAACGTCATCGGCTCCTTCGCCATGGGGCTGTTCATCGCCTCCATGATGCGCCGTGGCGGATCGAACGAGGTCAGGCTGTTCGTTGCTACCGGCATTCTTGGCGGCTTCACCACCTTCTCCGCCTTTTCGCTCGATTTCGCGACGCTGTGGGAGCGGGGAGCCACGCTGCCTGCACTGGCTTATGCCCTTGCCAGCGTCGTTGGCGCCATTATCGCCCTGTTTCTGGGACTTTGGCTCGCAAGAAGCCTGCCTTAGTGCTATTGCCGCGCCAAGAACAGGCCGAGCTTCGCTCGGGAAACGGATAAGCGACAAAAAACATGGCAGGCGTTGAACAGATCACGGTGGAGGCCGGCGAGGCGGGCATGCGGCTCGACCGCTGGTTCAAGACCCATTTCCCGGGCCTTGGTTTCGGCCATTTGCAGAAGCTTCTGCGCTCCGGCCAGATCCGTGTCGACGGCGGCCGGGTCAAGGCCGACACCCGTGTCGAGCCCGGCCAGATGGTTCGCGTCCCACCGCTCGAGGTCGACAAGAAGGGCGAGAGTGCGCTGACCGGCCACTCGATCCGCAACCAGGGCGATGCCGATGTTCTCGCCAAGATGCTGATCCATGAGGACCCTAAGGTTTTCGTCTTCAACAAGCCGGCGGGCCTTGCGGTGCAGGGCGGCTCGGGCGTCACCCGCAATGTCGACGACATGCTGGAAGCCTGGCGCAACCAGAAGGGCGAGAAGCCCAGATTGGTTCACAGGCTCGACCGCGACACTTCGGGTGTTCTGGTCGTCGCCCGTAGCCGGCTGGCCGCCATGAAGCTCTCGGAAGCGTTTCGCGCCCGCGAGACCAAGAAGACCTATTGGGCGCTGGTTAAGGGCGTGCCGCCCAAGCGCGAGGACAAGATCTCGACCTGGCTGATCAAGGAGCCGACGCCGGACGGTGACCGCGTGCGGGTCGCCGCGCATGGTGAAAAGGGCGCCGACCACGCTGTGTCCTACTACCGCATCATCGAGCAGGCGGCGCAGACGATGACCTGGCTGGAGATGGAGCCTTATACCGGCCGCACCCACCAGCTTCGCGTTCATGCCGCCCACATCGGCTGTCCGATCCTGGGCGATCCGAAATATTTCGAGGCCGACACCAACTGGGACTTTCCCGGCGGCATTCAAAACCGCCTGCATCTGCATGCGCGCCGCATCATCATTCCGCATCCCGACAAGGGCGTCATCGATGTCACCGCGCCAATGCCGCCGCACATGCGACAGAGCTGGAACCTGATCGGCTTCGACGACGCCAGCGCGGAGGACTGATCGTGAGCGGCGCCACCGACGGGCTCGCCACCGATACGCTTGATCGTCGCGACACGGTCGACATGGCCGCCGCCGCCATCATGGTCGGGCTGACCTTTTCCTGGGGGCTGAATTACGTCGCCGCCAAGATCTCCTACGCTGGCTATGATCCGGTTTTCCTATCGATCGCGCGCTCGATCATCGGCGGCCTGTGTGTCTTTGCCTGGTGCCGGTGGCGCGGCATCGCGCTTTTCACGCGCGACGGGACCTTGCTCGCCGGCATCGCGGTTGGCGCGCTTTTCGGCATCGAGTTCCTTTGCCTTTATGTCGGCCTGGAGCATACGACCGTTGCCCGCAACACGCTGCTGGTCAACACGATGCCGTTCTGGATGCTGCTCGGCGGCCATTTCCTGCTTGGCGAGCAGATCACGTTGAGAAAATTCCTTGGCCTGCTGCTGGCCTTTGCCGGTCTTGCCGCGGTGTTTTCCGACAAGCTCGGCGGCGGCGGAGACATGCTGTTCGGCGATCTCCTGAGCCTCGGCTCCGGATTCTTCTGGGCTTTGACCAACATCCTCATCAAGCGGTCGAAGCTGGTCGAGGCGAGCGCCGAAAAGCTTCTGCTTTACCAGCTCGCCGGGGCAGCGATCGTAGGCGTCTTGGTGCTGCCTCTCGCCGGCCCGCCCGTTCGCGATCCGACCGTGCTGCCGACTTTGGCGCTGCTTTTCCAGGCTGTCTACATCGTCGCCTTCACCTATGTGCTGTGGTTCTGGCTGCTGCGGCGCTATCCGGCATCAGGCCTGTCCAGTTTCACCTTCCTGTCGCCGGTTTTCGGCGTGCTGTGCGGCGCCATGTTCTTGAATGAGCCGCTGACCATGCGCATTTTCCTGGCACTTGGCCTAATTGCCGCCGGCCTGATCATCGTCAACCGGCCGGCGCGCAAGCTGACGCCGGTGTAAGAGAGACCTTCATGCGTGATATCCTCAACGACCTCGAAGCGGGCAAATATCTTTCCCATCCCGATCCGGTGCGTCGCGCCCAGATCCAGATGAAGACGCATCTGCCGAAGCGCTTCTACAAGGCCGCCTCTGTCGCACCTGTCGACAATGGCTTTGCCGTGCATCTCGACGGCAAGCCGGTGCGCACCCCGAGCAAGGCGCTGCTGGCGCTGCCTACCGAGGCAGCAGCAGTGCTTGTCGCCGACGAATTCGCCGCCCAAAGCGAGACCATCGATCCGGTGACCATGCCGGTGATGCGTCTCGTCAACACCGCCATCGACGGTGTCGCCAGCGACCCCCAGGCGGTGCTGGAGGATATCCTGCGCTTTGCCTCATCCGATCTGCTCTGCTATCGCGCCGACGCACCGCAAGGGCTGGTGGAGCGGCAGAGCCAGCATTGGGACCCGGTGATAGACTGGGTGAGGGGAACACTCGGGGTCCGCTTCAATCTCGCCGAGGGCATTATCCATGTCGAGCAGCCGCGCGAGACCATCGCCGTGCTGGGCAGCCATCTTGCCCAGCGAACAGAGCCGCTGCGGCTCGCCGCCATCCATGTGATGACGTCGCTGACCGGTTCGGCTCTGCTGGCGCTGGCTGTCGATTTCGGCGAACTCGATGCCGATCCTGCCTGGGCCGCTGCCCATGTCGACGAGGACTGGCAGATCGAGCATTGGGGGCAGGACGCCGAAGCCGTTGCCCGCCGCGCGGCTCGCAAGCGCGACATGATGGCTGCTGTCGGCCTGCTGGAAGCGCTCAAGCGCTAAGGAGTTTTCCCAGCTCGCCCGGATTCATCCCGCAGTGCACCTAATACCAAAGTCATAATCCCAAAGACGCGCTGCCTTTGGCAGGCGCTTTCTGCCATTTTTCCGAATGGCTGTCGTTGAGTCCGTGCTCGGAGGAGAACGCGGACGGTGTCGCGCAGCATCGAGAACGGGTCTCACGGGAGGATAACGCAATGGCAATCGCATCGACCGCCGGCGGAGCAAGCCGCGGCATGACGCGGGAGGAGAAGAAAGTCATCTTCGCTTCCTCGCTCGGCACCGTTTTCGAATGGTATGATTTCTATCTCTACGGCGCATTGGCCGGAGCGATCGGCGCGGCATTCTTCGCCTCCTATCCAGAGGCGACTCGCAACATCTTCACGCTGCTTGTTTTCGCCGCCGGCTTCCTGGTGCGCCCGTTCGGCGCGCTGGTGTTCGGTCGCATTGGCGATCTCGTCGGCCGCAAATACACATTTCTTGTCACCATCCTGATCATGGGCCTGTCGACCTTCCTGGTCGGCCTGCTTCCCGGCTCGGCGAACTGGGGCATTGCGGCGCCCATCATCCTGGTCGGGCTGCGCATGCTGCAGGGCCTGGCGCTCGGCGGTGAGTATGGTGGTGCGGCGACCTATGTCGCCGAGCATGCTCCCGACGATCGCCGCGGCTTCTATACGTCGTGGATTCAGACGACGGCGACGCTCGGCCTGTTCCTGTCGCTGATCGTCATCCTGGTCGTGCAGAATTCGCTGAGCAAGGAGGATTTCGCGGCTTGGGGCTGGCGTATTCCGTTCCTGCTCTCGGCCATACTGCTCGGCATATCGGTCTGGATCCGCCTGTCGCTTGCCGAATCGCCGACTTTCCAGCGCATGAAGGACGAGGGCAAGGGCTCCAAGGCGCCGCTGACGGAAGCCTTCGGCCAGTGGAAGAATGCCAAGATCGCGTTGCTCGCGTTGTTCGGCCTCACCGCCGGCCAGGCTGTGGTCTGGTACAACGGCCAGTTCTACGCGCTGTTCTTCCTGGCGAATGTGCTCAAGGTCGACCCACAGTCGGTCAACATCATGATCGCGATTGCGCTGGCGCTCGGCGCGGTCTTCTTCGTCGTGTTCGGCTGGCTATCCGACAAGATCGGCCGCAAGCCGATCATCATGGCCGGTCTCGCGCTGGCGATCGTCACCACCTTCCCGCTGTTCAAGGCGCTGACATGGGCCGCCAACCCGGCGCTCGCCACCGCCCAGCAGAACACGCGTGCGACGGTGACCGCTGCTCCGGGGGACTGCAAGTTCCAGTTCAATCCAACCGGAACACGCAAGCCTCTCACCTCGTGCGATATTGCGACGGACTTCCTGGCCAAAAGCTCGGTGCCCTATGATATCGTCACGACAGCGGCAGCGGGAACAGCGGCCAGCGTCAAGATCGGCGCCGAGACCGTGACGTCTTACGACGCCGTGGCGGCCGCTGATAAGGCTGCTCCAAGCGATGCGGCTTTCAAGAAGGCGATCAACCTGGCGCTTCAGGACGGCGGTTACCCGCTGAAGCGTGCTGCCGCCAAGGTTGCTGACCAAAAGCTCGACGCCTTTGTCGCGGCCAATCCCGAACTGAAGCTCGACGCGGCAGCCATTCGCGCCGGTGAAAAGGCCACTGTCCCGCTCGCCCAGGCGGTCAAGGACAAGCTGCTGACGGCCGATGAGGCTGCCGGCGCCACGGACGTGACCGTCTACAGTGTTCCGGCGGCCGGTGCGTTCGCGATGTTTGCCGACCCGGCGGCGGTCAACTGGGCAAAGGTCATCGGCATCCTGTTCATCCTGGTCCTCTACGTGACCATGGTCTACGGGCCGATCGCGGCGATCCTGGTCGAGATGTTCCCGACCCGCATCCGCTATACCGGCATGTCGCTGCCCTATCACATCGGCAATGGCTGGTTCGGCGGCCTGCTGCCGGCGATCGTGTTCGCGCTCAGCGCCTCCAAGGGCGATATCTACTACGGCCTCTGGTATCCGGTGGTGATCGCGGCGATGTCGCTGATCATCGGCATGATCTTCGTCAGGGATACGCTGGGAACCAACCTGCACGACAAGCAGTAGCTGACAGCTCCAGCATACAAAGATAAAGCCCGGCGCGAGCAATCGCGCCGGGCTTCCTCTTTTCAGGCCAATTATCCGTTGACGAGGGCTGCTGCCCCTCTGTGTCAGCTCTTGCGGCCCCGGGCCTCATCCTCGATGGCTGCCTCATGGTACCAGCCGTCGCCGAAGTCTGCGCGGGCACCACGCAGCGAGGCAAGCTCTGCCGCAAACTTAGCCCTTCCGCTCAAATTTGAGGCAGAGAGGCGCGCTGCTGCCGGGAACATCAGAATTTTGGCCGACGGTCGTGTGGAAATGATTTCCATGCCGGATTCCTTTCTTCCGCCGAACCTTTTCGATTCAACTTGGTCCAAAGATAAGGTCTGCAATCAAGTTAGGCAATATGCCTATGAAAAGATCAGTATTTGCACACTATTTGTGCAAATAACGATTGTGATGGATCCGGGCGCATTGCTTAGGCGCTCACCGACTTTCGAGCGGATGCCGCGTCAATTTTGCCGCACCCTCCGGACCAAGAATGGCACACGAATTGCATTTTAAGTGTGCGGCAGGCCGTCTGCTGACGGCAGACGCATGTCGACGCCGTTCAGTGTTCGGTGATCAAGCAACGAGAGGCTAGAATGACGAAATACAAGCTCGAGTATATCTGGCTCGATGGATATACCCCGGTCCCCAACCTTCGCGGCAAGACGCAGATCAAGGAATTCGCCGAATTCCCTGATCTTGAGCAGCTGCCGCTGTGGGGCTTCGATGGTTCCTCGACCCAGCAGGCCGAAGGGCACAGCTCCGATTGCGTGCTGAAGCCGGTTGCGGTCTATCCGGATCCCGCCCGCACCAACGGCGTGCTGGTCATGTGCGAAGTCATGATGCCCGATGGCGTGACGCCGCACGCATCCAACAAGCGCGCCACCATCCTCGATGACGAGGGCGCCTGGTTCGGCTTCGAGCAGGAATATTTCTTCTACAAGGACGGCCGGCCGCTCGGCTTCCCCGAGAGCGGCTATCCCGCACCCCAGGGCCCGTACTACACCGGCGTCGGCTATTCCAATGTCGGCTCCATTGCGCGCCAGATCGTCGAGGAGCATCTCGACCTCTGCCTCGCCGCCGGCATCAACCACGAAGGCATCAACGCCGAAGTTGCCAAGGGCCAGTGGGAATTCCAGATTTTCGGCAAGGGCTCCAAGAAAGCCGCCGACCAGATGTGGATGGCCCGCTACCTCATGCAGCGCCTGACCGAGAAGTACGGCATCGACATCGAATATCACTGCAAGCCGCTTGGCGACACCGACTGGAACGGCTCTGGCATGCACGCCAACTTCTCGACCGCCTATATGCGCGAAGTCGGCGGCAAGGCCTATTTCGAAGCGCTGATGGCGGCCTTCGACAAGAACCTGATGGATCACATCGCCGTCTACGGCCCGGACAACGACAAGCGTTTGACCGGCAAGCACGAGACCGCGCCGTGGAACCGGTTCAGCTATGGCATTGCCGACCGTGGCGCCTCGATCCGCGTGCCGCATTCCTTCATCAAAAGCGACTACAAGGGTTATCTGGAAGACCGCCGTCCGAACTCGCAGGGCGACCCCTACCAGATCGCCTCGCAGATCCTGAAGACGATCGCCTCGGTTCCGGCAAGCGCCCAGGTTTCGGCCGCCGCGTAAGCGTTTCGGACTGCATGACAAGAAGACCCCGGCGTTTCTGAACTGACCCCCGAAAGTTGGACATCCACCTTCGGGGGTTTTCATGTCCAAACACAGCGAGAGTTTGAAGCGCACTGTTGTTGATCGTTATTTGAGTGGTGAAGAGAGCTATGCGAGCGCCGGTGCAGCCGACGGCGTAGATGCTGCAACGGTGCGCAAATGGGTTGCGAGCTATCAAGCGCACGGGGTTGCCGGCCTCGCTCGCAAGCTCAGCCACTATGAC
>NZ_RZRV01000059.1:0-27375 GCF_004023085.1 Mesorhizobium sp. M7A.F.Ca.US.010.02.1.1
ACAAACTCCAACTTCCCATCCATCACGCTGGTGTTCCCAAATGGCATCGCGAACCTCCCGGCGCAAAGCACGCCAAACTGTTCGCGATGTCCTCGCACACCTGTTCGCGATGTCTCCGGTCCAAACACCCCCTTGCGGGGGAGATGTCCGGCAGGACAGAGGGGGGTGTGAAGGATCGCTACTTTCGGCGTCAGTCACCCAACCGAAGACTGAAGGCACAGCCACAATTAGCTGACAGGTTGGCGGGACAGCACCCCCTCTGCCCTGCCGGGCATCTCCCCCGCAAGGGGGGGAGATTGGCAACTTCGCCAACAGCCCCTCAAAGCCCGTCCAGCGGAAATTTCAGGTACCGCAGGCCATTGGCTTCGGGTTCGGGCAGCCTCCCGCCATTCATGTTGACCTGCAGCGCATGCAGGATCAGCCTTGGCATCGGCAGCGTCCTGTCGCGCGCCTCGCGCAAGGCGACGAACTCGGCCTCGCTACGGGCGGCGGCAAGATGGGTGTTGGTTGCCTTCTGTATGGCGACCGTGCTTTCCCACAAAGGTTCGCGGCCGCCGGCCTGATAGTCATGGCCGACGAACACCCGCGTCTCGTCCGGCAACGCCAGTATGTCCTGGATCGAGCGCCAGAGCCGCGCGGCACTGCCACCGGGAAAGTCCGTCCGCGCCGTGCCGCTGTCGGGCATGAACAGCGTGTCGTGGATGAAGGCGGCATCGCCGATCAGATAGGTGATCGAGGCCAGCGTATGGCCGGGCGAGAACAGCACCTTGACCGGAAGAGTACCCACCTGGAAGGTTTCGCCTTCACCAAACAGCCTGTCCCACTGCGAACCGTCGGCGGGAAAATCCGGCCAGTTGTAGATCGCCTTCCACAAATTCTGGACGTCGACGACCCTGTCGCCGATCGCTGTCGGCGCTCCGGTCTTCTCTCTCAAATAGTGCGCCGCCGAGAAATGATCGGCGTGCGGGTGGGTGTCGAGGATCCATTCGACGCTCAGTCCCTGCTCGCTGACGAAGTCGAGCAGGACATCGGCATTCGTCGTTGCCGTAGCACCGGATTTCTCGTCGAAATCAAGGATCGGATCGATGATGGCGCATCGCTTCGTCGCCTGGTCGGCGACGACATACTGGATGGCCCCGGTCGGCTTGTCATAGAAGCCGCTGACCTGCGGCTTGGCCAAAGCTACGTCCAATTCCGGCTTCCCCAACTCTCGGTCGCCAGGAATGATTTTCTCTGACGACACCCGAGAGGAGCATGGTTGTCCGCTCGGGTGCGGCAGTCAAGTATCACTTGGCTCGCAAGGGCGAGAAGGCCAAAGATCGTTCCGAAGCGCCTGGGATCAGGCCGATGGCTGCTTGGTCTTCCGCAGATAGGGCAAAATGGTCTCGTAGGCGCCGAAGCGCTTGATCGCGTCTTCGTTGGAGACAGCAGCGGTGATGATAACGTCCTCGCCCTGCTTCCAATTCGCCGGTGTCGCCACCTGGTGCTTGGCGGTGAGCTGCATGGAATCGACCGCGCGCAGGATCTCATCGAAATTGCGCCCCGTGGTCATCGGGTAAGTCAGCACCAGCTTGATCTTCTGGTCAGGTCCGATGACGTAGACCGAGCGCACCGTGGCATTGTCGGCCGGCGTACGGCCCTCCGACGTCTCGCCGGCACCGCCCGGCAGCATGTCGTAGAGCTTGGCGACCTTGAGGTCCTTGTCGCCGATCAGCGGGTAGTTCACCGAATGACCGGTCGCCGTCTTGATGTCGTCCTGCCACTTGCCGTGACTTTCGACCGGATCGACCGAAATGCCGATGATCTTGACATTACGCTTCTTGAACTCGCCTTCGAGCCCCGCCATCGTGCCAAGCTCGGTCGTGCAGACCGGCGTGAAATTCTTCGGGTGACTGAACAGGATCGCCCAACCGTCACCGATCCAGTCATGGAATTTGATCGTCCCTTGCGTGGTCTCGGCGGTAAAATCCGGCGCAATGTCGTTGATACGAAGGCTCATGGTACATCTCCCCTGTAAACGGAACCGTCGGCAGCGAGGAACAGCACGCGGCAATCACGCCGACATCAAGCTGTCCCGCCCGGCATCGTTGCATCTTAGCGCAAAAATCGTGGCTGCAAGATAATATGAAACTCTTGTCGGCGGCAGGCGAGCATTTTTATGCTGCCGAATACGCTGCGCGCGTATGAGAGCCTGTTGGGCTGGACAGGAAAGGTTCCTGCCTCAGGTTTTGTTGACCGCCAGCGTCACAGCCAGGTCTTCCATGCGCTGTGCCAGCGCGCCGAGCGCGTTGGTCAGCACGCTATCGCTTTTGTCGGCCTTGGTCAGAGCCTCGTCGCGGGTCTTGCGCAGGGTCAGCACTTCGCTTTCCATGCCCTTGACGCGTTTCTGCAACTCCGAGAGTTCATCCATCACCATGATGCCGGCCATCACGGTCAGTCGCTGATCGCCGATCTCGCCGAACGAGTCCTTCAGGTGTGAAACATAGCGGTCGAAGCGTTCGGCAAGGTCGATCAGATGCTCTTCCTGGCCCTCGTCGCAGGCCATGCGATACTGCTTGCCGTCGATTGAAACCGTGACCTGTGCCATCGGGGCCAGCTCCTATCTGTCCAACACGGCGCGGATGGTTTCCATGGCGGTCACCAAACGTCGCGAGACTTCCTTGTTGGCATCTTCCAGCCGTTCGGCGCGCGCTTCGGAATTATCGAGTTCCTGCGCCAGCCGCGAGCGGTCGGCATTCATCCGCTGCACCTCGGCCTCGGCTTCGGAGTAGTCGCGTTCATGCTCGAGCTTGGCCGCGACGGCGTTTTCCAGCCCCTCGATGGCCTTGCCCAGCCTCGCGATGACTTCCTTGAGTGTGGCTTCCCCGGTCATGGCCTTCGTCCTGTGCCCTGCCCATCACCGAATCGTTCACGTTCAGAACGCGTTATCCCTGAAACATTAGGCACCGGGTGAAGGCAACGTCAACAAAGCTCTCGCGACTGTCCCCCGCTAACGCTAATGTAGGTCCGCCGCCGGCATCACAAGACCGGCAAATGTGCACCCGATTTGTTGACTAAAAGCCCGCGCCTGCTATGTGTCGCGCACCCTTTTCAAGGGCTCTCCCAAGCCCCCAAACCCCCACTTCTGGAGGAACCATGACGTCGCGTGAACAACATGACCGGATGGCCAATGCGATCCGCTTTCTCTCCATGGACGCCGTCGAGAAGGCAAATTCCGGCCATCCAGGCCTGCCCATGGGCTGCGCCGATATCGCTACGGTGCTGTTCACGCGCTTCCTGAAATATGATCCCAAGGCCCCGCACTGGGCCGACCGCGACCGTTTCATCCTGTCGGCCGGCCATGGCTCAATGCTGCTCTATTCGCTGCTGCATCTGACCGGCTACGAAGACATGACCCTCGACCAGATCAAGCACTTCCGTCAGTTGGGCTCGAAGACCGCCGGCCATCCCGAATATGGCCATGCCGCCGGCATAGAGACGACGACGGGCCCGCTCGGCCAGGGTCTCGCCAATTCGGTCGGCTTCGCGCTCGGCGAGCGCATCATGAACGCCGCCTTCGGCAACGATCTCGTCGATCATTACACCTATGTGCTGGCCGGCGACGGCTGCCTGATGGAAGGTGTTTCCCAGGAAGCCATCGCGCTTGCCGGCCATCTCAAGCTCAACAAGCTGATCGTCTTCTGGGACAACAACGACATCTCGATCGACGGCCCGGTCTCGCTGTCCGACAACACCGATCAGGTCGCCCGCTTCCGGGCCTCCGGCTGGAATGCCAGCCACATCGACGGCACCGATCCGGAAGCCATCGCTTATGCCATCGAAGCTGCCCGCCATTCCGACAAGCCGACGATGATCGCCTGCAAGACGACCATCGGCTTCGGCGCGCCAACCAAGGCTGGCACCAACAAGGCGCACGGCTCCCCCCTGGGCGCCGACGAAATCGCCGGCGCGCGCAAGTTCTTCAACTGGGATTCGCCGCCCTTCGAGATTCCAGCCGACATCCTCGACGCCTGGCGCACCGCCGGCAAGGCCGGCGTCAAGGCGCGTACAGACTGGGAAGGCCGCCTGGCCAAGGCCGATGCCAAGCTGAAGGCCGAGTTCGAGCGCCGCATCAGCGGCAAGCTGCCGTCCAATTTCGACGCCGTCATCGCTGATTACAAGAAGAAGCTGTCGGCCGACAAGCCGAAGGTCGCCACCCGCAAGTCTTCCGAGATGGCGCTGGAAGTCATCAACGGCGCCGTGCCCGAGACCATCGGCGGCTCCGCCGACCTGACCGGCTCCAACAACACCAAGACCAGCCAGACCAAGACCATCACGTCGGACGACTATGGCCAGCGCTATGTCCACTACGGCATCCGCGAGCATGGCATGGCGGCTGCGATCAACGGCCTGACGCTGCATGGCGGCCTCATCGCCTATGGCGGCACCTTCATGTGCTTCTCCGACTATGCCCGGCCGTCGATGCGGCTGGCCTCACTGATGGGCATCCGCTCGATCTTCGTCATGACCCATGATTCCATCGGTCTGGGCGAAGACGGCCCGACCCACCAGCCGGTCGAGCATCTGGCCGCATTGCGCGCCATTCCCAACCACAATGTCTTCCGCCCGGCCGACGCTGTGGAAACCGCCGAATGCTGGCAGATCGCCCTCGAGTCGGAAAAGACGCCGTCGACGCTGGCGCTGACACGCCAGAACCTGCCGACGGTACGCAACGAATTCGTTGCTGAGAATCTCAGCAGCCAGGGCGCCTACGAGCTGGCTGCCGCCAGCGGTGAAGCGGCGGTGACGATCTTCGCCACCGGCTCCGAGGTCGAGATCGCGCTCGGCGCCCGCGACCTGCTGGAAAAGCACGGCCATCCCACCCGCGTCGTCTCGGTGCCCTGCTTCGAACTGTTCGACCAGCAGAGCGACGACTACCGCAAGAAAACGATCGGCAACGCGCCAATCAAGATGGCGATCGAAGCCGGCATCCGCCAGGGCTGGGATCATCTGATCGGCTCCGACGGCATCTTCGTCGGCATGACCGGCTTTGGCGCCTCAGGCACCATTGAGCAGCTCTATCCGCATTTCGGCATCACCGCCGAAGCCGCGGCCAAGGCGGCGGAAACCCGCCTGCATGCCAAGTAGGTTCAAGGTTCGGCGAAATCGCGTAAGGCGGTCTCGCCGGGCCGGCCCAACTTAATCGATTTAAATCCACGCCACTGCGGCTGGATTCTTTCTGCTTCCACAGCTATGAAACTGCGGACCCCTCATCCGCCCTCCAACTCCCAGGGAGAGAATTATGACCGTCAGAGTTGCCATCAACGGATTCGGCCGCATCGGCCGCAACATCCTGCGCGCCATCCATGAATCCGGCCGCAAGGACATCGACGTCGTCGCCGTCAACGACCTCGGCCCGGTCGAGACCAACGCGCACCTCTTGCGCTACGACAGCGTGCACGGCCGTTTCCCGCATGAAGTCTCGGTGTCCGGCGACCAGATCACCGTCGGCAAGGAGACGTTCAAGGTCACCGCCATCAAGGATCCGACGCAGCTGCCGTGGAAGGAACTGGGCATCGACATCGCGCTCGAATGCACCGGCATCTTCACCGCCCGCGACAAGGCAGCGGCACACCTGACCGCCGGCGCCAAGCGCGTCATCGTTTCGGCCCCGGCCGAAGGCGCCGACCTCACCGTGGTCTACGGAATCAACCACGACCAGTTGACCAAGGACCATATCGTCATCTCGAATGCGTCCTGCACCACCAACTGCCTGGCGCCGCTGGCAGCCGTGCTGCATGAGGCGGTCGGCATCGAAAAGGGCATGATGACGACGATCCATTCCTACACCGGCGACCAGCCGACGCTGGACACCATGCACAAGGATCTCTACCGCGCCCGCGCCGCTGCCCTGTCGCAGATCCCGACCTCGACCGGTGCCGCCAAGGCGATCGGACTGGTGCTGCCCGACCTCAAGGGCAAGCTCGACGGCATCTCGATCCGCGTGCCGACCCCGAACGTCTCGGTCGTCGACTTCAAGTTCATCGCCAAGCGTTCGACCACGGTGCAGGAGATCAACGAAGCGGTGATCGCCGCCTCCAACGGCAAGCTGAAGGGCATTCTCGGCGTCACCCATCACCCGAATGTGTCGATCGACTTCAACCACGATCCGCGCTCCTCGATCATGGCGCTCGACCAGACCAAGGTGATGGACGGCAACTTCGTGTCGGTGCTGTCCTGGTACGACAATGAATGGGGTTTCTCCAACCGCATGGGCGACACATCGGTCGCCTTCGGCAAGACCATCGCCTGATCACAAAACTCTCTTTTCGAGACTTGGAACGCCCGGCTTTGCCCGGGCGTTTTTCATGAGCGCAGCTTGCGCCTTTCCAAATTGTGTCCTGGACGCCAAAACATCCAAAAATCAGCGGCATAGGCCAAAAAGCCACCCTGCCGCCTTGCACTGGTCACGTCTTCGCCCCACTCTCTCGCAAAGCAGGAGACAGACGAATTTGAGGGGCTGATTTCAGGATGGAGCATGCGATCTATCTCGTCACGCTGGTCGGCACAGCGCTTGTCGTCGCCGCCGCGTTTTCGAGCCTGATCGCCTTCCGCTTCGGCGCCCCTCTTCTGCTCCTGTTTCTCTGCATTGGCCTCGCCACCGGCACCGACGGACTCGGTATCCAGTTCGACAACGCCCGCATCGCTTATTTTGCCGGCTCACTGGCGCTGGCCGTCATCCTGTTCGATTCCGGTTTCGGCACGCCGCTCAACGCCTTGCGGCAGGCTGCAGGCCCGGCTTTGTCGCTGGCGACCTTCGGCGTGCTTGTCACCACCGGCCTGTTCGGCGGCGCCGCCCATTATCTGCTCGATCTCACCTGGCTGGAATCCTTCCTGCTCGGGGCTGCCGTCGCCTCCACAGATGCGGCGGCCGTGTTCTTCCTGTTGCGAGCCGGCGAGATCAATCTGCGCGAACGCGTGCGCTCGACGCTGGAGGTGGAATCCGGCACCAACGACCCGATCGCCATCTTCCTGACCATCACGCTGGTAGAGATCATCGCCGCCCACGCCAACCCCGAGACCAATGTTCTGGTCACCAGCCTGTTTCTCGGCTTCCTCCTCAACATGGGCCTCGGTGCAATCGTAGGCGTGCTGGGCGGTCTCGCCATCGTGCGCCTCGTCGACCGGCTCAATCTCGACCACGGCCTGCTGCCGATCTTCGTGCTGACCTTGTCGCTGATGGTGTTTGCAGCAGCCGGCGCCATTGGCGGCTCAGGCTTCCTGGCGGTATATATTGCCGGCCTTATCGCCGGCAATTCCGACATCCGAGCCGTCACCATCCTCAAGCGTTTCCAGGACGGCATGTCGTGGCTGGCGCAGATCATCATGTTCCTCATCCTCGGCCTGTTCGCGACGCCGTCGCAGTTTCCGGCGATCATGGTGCCGGCGGTGCTGCTCGGCCTATTCCTGATGTTCGTGGCGCGGCCAGTCGCCGTCTGGCTCTGCCTGATCCCGTTCCGTCTGCCGCGCCCCGAAGTCGCCTTCATCTCGTGGGTCGGCCTGCGCGGCGCGGTGTCGATCCTGCTCGCCATCACCCCGCTGCTCGGCGGGCTGGAAAACGGCCGTGTCATCTTCAACAGCGCCTTCATCATCGTGCTCGTGTCGCTGGTCATCCAGGGCTGGACGGTCGGACCGCTGGCGCGCCGCCTCGGCCTGATCGTACCGGCACGGCTCGGACCGCTGGACAAGGTCGAGCTGGAACTGCCGGGCTCGGCCCATCACGAGCTTCTCGCCTATCGCGTCGCACACGGCAGCCCGGTGGCGCGCGGCGAGCGCATCCCGCGCTGGGCACGGCCCTCGCTGGTGCTGCGCGACGGCCGCTCGATGCGCTTCCAGGACATGGGCCGGCTCGCCGCCGGCGACCAGGTCTATATTTTCGTGCCGGACCGCTATCCGCGCCTGCTCGACAAGCTGTTCGCGAGCCGTGCCGTGGTCGATCCCGAGGATGCCGATTTCTTCGGTGCCTTCGCGGTCGACCCCGCGCGCTCCGCCGCTGAACTGGAAGCGGCCTATACGCCGGGCCTGACCGAAGCGGAGCAAAAGCTCACCGTTGGCGCGCTGGTCACGGCGCGGCTCGGCGGCCATGCCGAATATGCCGACCGCGTCCTGCTCGGCCCGATAGAACTGATCGTCCGCGACGTCGACGACAAGGGCAAGATCATAGGCCTCGGTCTGTCTTTCGAGCCGACCGCGCCGGTGGCGCGGGTGCCGGTCTTCCTCAGCGCCGGCGAAATCGGCGACCGTCTTTCCGCCTTCATCCGCAACTGGCGCAAGCCGACCGAGACGCAGGAGACCGAGGCGCGGGCGGACGAAAAGCCGGCCCCGGAGCCGGCGCCGGAAAAGGCAGCAACCGAAAGCTGACAAAACCGCTATTGAGCGCTGCCATTCATCCGCCCTGCCGGCGCAAGATCGTACCCAGTTCAAAATTTCGGTTCGAGCGCGCCCTAAGCCTTGCATCGTCACCGATGCGGGGTATGGTCCCCCGGTTTTTCGCGAAAGGAACCCGCATGGCCGCCTTCAAGACACTCGACGATATCGGCAACATCAGCGGCAAGCGCGTGCTGGTGCGCGTCGACCTCAACGTGCCTGTCACTGAGGGCAAAGTCACCGATGCCACCCGCATCGAACGCATCGCACCGACTATCGCCGAGCTATCGGCCAAGGGCGCCAAGGTCATCCTGCTCGCCCATTTCGGCCGGCCCAAGGATGGCCCCTCGCCCGAATTCTCGCTGGAGCCTATCGCCAGGGCGACAGCCGACGTGCTCGGCCGTCCCGTCGGTTTCGCCTCGGATTGCGTCGGCGACACGGCCGGAAGCGCTGTCGCCGCCATGAACAAGGGCGACGTGCTGCTGCTCGAAAACACCCGCTTCTACAAGGCCGAGGAGAAGAACGAGCCGGCCTTCACGGAAAAACTCGCCGCCAATGGCGATATCTTCGTCAACGACGCCTTCTCGGCCGCGCACCGCGCGCATTCTTCGACGGAGGGGCTGGCGCATCTGTTGCCGGCTTTTGCCGGCCGCACCATGCAAGCCGAGCTTGAGGCGCTGGAGAAGGGCCTGGGAAAACC
Organism: Mesorhizobium sp. M7A.F.Ca.US.010.02.1.1; assembly: GCF_004023085.1. Lineage (NCBI taxonomy): Bacteria > Pseudomonadati > Pseudomonadota > Alphaproteobacteria > Hyphomicrobiales > Phyllobacteriaceae > Mesorhizobium > Mesorhizobium sp. M7A.F.Ca.US.010.02.1.1. Next base: position 9,107 of record NZ_RZRV01000059.1, read on the forward strand.
GGTTCGTCCGGTCGTCGCCATTGTCGGTGGCGCCAAGGTCTCGACCAAGATCGACCTTTTGATGAATCTGGTGAAGAAGGTCGACGCACTCGTCATCGGCGGCGGCATGGCCAACACCTTTCTTGCCGCGCGTGGCACCAATGTCGGCAAATCGCTGTGCGAGCATGATCTCGCCGCGACCGCCAAGCAGATCATGATCGAGGCGGCCGAGGCCGGCTGCGCCATCATCCTGCCGGTCGACGGCGTCGTCGCCAGGGAGTTCAAGGCGGGCGCGGCCTGCGAGACCGTCGCTATATCGGATGTGCCGGCCGACGGCATGATCCTCGATGTCGGCGCCAAAACCGTGACGGCCATCGGCGAATGGATCGACCGCGCCGCGACACTGGTCTGGAACGGCCCGCTCGGCGCCTTCGAGATCGCGCCCTTCGATCATGCGACGTTGGCAGCTGCCAAGCACGCGGCGTCGCGCACCAAGGCCGGCAAGCTGGTCTCGGTCGCCGGCGGTGGCGATACGGTGGCGGCGCTCAACCATGCCGGCGTCGCCGACGACTTCACCTATGTCTCGACCGCCGGCGGCGCTTTCCTGGAATGGATGGAAGGCAAGCCGCTGCCCGGCGTCGACGTCTTGAAGCGCTGAGGCTCCGAGGCGATCAACACTCGGAGAGCGAACAAGGCCGCCCGAGGCTTTCAATCGATTCGAGCTTTCCGATGCCATTCCTTTGGCGGTAGACTTCCGTTAAGCGCGGAACAACCGTTTCAGGAGAAGCCACAATGAGCGAACGTCTCGAAGACATTGCCGCTGCGATCGTCGCCGATGGCAAGGGCCTGCTGGCCGCCGACGAAAGTTCGGGCACCATCAAGAAGCGCTTCGACGTCATTGGCGTCGAATCGACAGCCGACAGCCGCCGCGATTACCGCGAGATGATGTTCCGCACCAGGGAGGCAATGACCCGCTACATCTCCGGCGTCATCCTCTATGACGAGACGATCCGCCAGAAGGCCGCCGACGGCACGCCGCTGGTCGACATCATCAAGGCGGCCGGCGCCATCCCCGGCATCAAGGTCGATGCAGGCGCCAAGCCGCTGGCCAGGTTTTCCGGCGACACCATCACCGAAGGCCTCGATGGCCTGCGCGAGCGCCTTGCCGACTACTACAAGCTCGGCGCCCGCTTCGCCAAATGGCGCGCGGTGATCGACATCGATGTCGCCAAAGGCGTGCCTTCGGGGACCTCGATCGGCTCCAACGCCCATGCGCTCGCCCGCTATGCCGCTCTTTGCCAGGAAGCCGGCATCGTGCCGATCGTCGAGCCGGAGGTGCTGATGGATGGCGCCCACGACATCGACACCTGCTACGACATCTCGAAAGCAACGCTGATCAAACTTTATGACGAACTCCATGCAGCGCGCGTCGTGCTGGAAGGCACTATCCTGAAACCGAACATGGTGCTGGCCGGCAGGAAATCGGGCAAGGTGAGCAGCCCCGAAGAAGTCGCCGAAAAGACCATAAAACTGTTCCGCGAAACCGTGCCGGCAGCGGTGCCGGGCATCGCCTTCCTCTCCGGCGGCCAGGAGGACGAGGAGGCGACCGCCAACCTCAACGCCATCAACGCCATCGGGCCGCACCCGTGGAAGCTGACCTTCTCCTATGGCCGGGCGCTGCAGGCCGCGCCACAGAAAGCCTGGAGCGGCAAGGCCTCGAACGTCGCCGCCGGTCAGGCCGCCTTCACCCATCGCGCCCACATGAATCATCTGGCAGCGCTCGGAAAATGGAAGGCGAGCCTGGAACAGGCCGCCTGACCACAGTCCTTTCTTCCTCCTTCGAACCCGGGCCGATGCGCCCGGGTTTTTGTTTGTGACTTGCCGGGCTTGGGGCGGGGCCTCTCCGTCCTTATTTCCTCTCGGGCGATGTCGGGTTGTGCTCATCCCGAACGTCCTTGGAATGACACTTCAGGGAGAGGTTCATGCATCGAAACAAGGTCGTTTCGCGCGAAGACTGGTTCCAGGCGCACAAGGCGCATCTGGAGCGCGAGAAGGAACTGACGCGGCTCCGCGAGCGGATCGCGGCTGAGCGGCGTGAATTGCCCTGGCTGAAGATCCGGAAGGACTATGTCTTCGAGACCGGGCAAGGGCCGAAGAGACTGGCCGACCTGTTTGCCGGCAGCAGCCAGCTGATCGTCTATCACTTCATGTTCGGGCCGGGCTGCGTCAATCATTGCGAGGGCTGCTCATTCCTTGCCGACCATATCGACGGCGCCAATCAGCATCTGCGGCATCACGACGTGTCGCTGGTCGTGGTTTCGCGCGCTCCACTGGCGGAACTTCTGCCTTACAAGCAGCGCATGGGCTGGAAGTTCGATTGGGTGTCGTCCTATGCCTCGGATTTCAACTTCGACATGCAGGTCTCCTTCACCGACAAGCAGATCGCCGCCGGCGACACCACCTACAATTTCGAAACCCGTCCACGGACATCGAAGGAGCTTCCCGGCACCAGCGTTTTCTACCGGGACGAGACCGGCGACATCTTCCTCACCTTCATGTCGCGCGCCCGCGGCGGCGAGGCGCAGATCGGCGCCTACGACTATCTCGACATGACGCCGAAGGGCCGCAACGAGAACGGCCCCTATCATGGACTGATGGATTGGGTGCGGCTGCACGATGAATATCAGGGCAAGCAAGCGGGGCAGGCGAGTTGCTGCGATTGAAGAGCGTTCCCGTCGACCAAAACATGCGCTAAGGCTGCCGCTGATCGTTTAACGGTACTGCTATGCGCTTCCCGGCCCTACTCACCTGGCTCGCCTTCCCGGTCTATATCTGGCAAGGCCTCGGCGTGCGACGCCGCACCACGCGCATGCTGCCGGCGCAAGGGCCGGTCATGCACGAAATACCAGGCAAGGCGCCGGCGATCTCGCTTCTGGTGCTGGGCGATTCCTCCGCCGCTTCGGTCGGCATCGGCAATTCGGAAGACGGGCTTGCCGCGCAGCTCGCCGTGCTGATTTCACAAAGCACAGGCCGCGCCGTGCGCTGGCGGGCGGCCGGCTTCAATTCGGCAACGTCGGGCCAGATCCGCGACCATGTCCTGCCCAATCTGTCGGCCGATCCGTGGACGCATATCGTGCTGGCCATCGGCACCAACGACGCCAAGAATTTTCACTCTGTGCCGCGCTTCAAGAAGGAGTTCGGTGGCCTGCTCTACGGCCTGCGCGCCAAATGGCCGGAAGCACGCGTGGTATGGTCGCCGGTGCTGGAGTTTACCCGGGCGCCGGCCATGCCGCCGCTGCTCGGAAAAATTCTTGAGATTCGCGCCACCGACATGAACCGGATGGGCGAACGCCTTTGCCTGGAGCGCGGCGCGGTGCCGGCGCCACGCCTGCCGATCACAAATCCCCAGGCCGGCTTCGCCTCCGACGGCTTTCACGCCTCGGAAGCGGGTTATCGAGCATGGGCGGAGCATCTGGTCGGTCCTGTGCTGGCCCTCTGAAGGGCTGGCAGCCGGCCTCGCCCGTGCGGGGCCTAAGTCCAGTGCCCAAGCACGGCTGTTATCGAAATCGCGGCCATCGCCAGCAGCGCCAGCTTCCAGAAGTCGCTGCGCCGTTTCAGCCCGGGCCAGCCGAGCGGCTTGATCAGCTGAATGACCATGATGCCAACAATGACAAGCGCGAGAAGTTTCGACATGCCGCTTTTGACCAGCAACGCGGCCGGCTGTCAAAGCACCTCGTTCATTGCCCGAGAAAGAACGGACGCCGCGATCCCGAACCGGAACGCGGCGCCCGCCTTTGACCGGGGAGCTGCCTACTTCAGCGGCTTGAGGCCGGCCTCGATCGAGGCGCGTTTCGGCTCGAGGAACGGCGGCAGGGCCAGATTTTCACCCAGTGTCTCCAGCGGCTCGTCGGCGGTGAACCCGGGCCCGTCGGTGGCGATCTCGAACAGGATGCCGTTCGGCTCGCGGAAATAGAGCGAGCGGAAATAGTACCGCTCGACCTCGCCGCTCGACGGCAGCCGGAACTCGGCCAGCCGCGCCGTCCATTGATGCAGCGTCTCCTGGTCCGGCGCCCTGAAGGCGACATGGTGAACCGCACCCGCGCCTTGCCGTGCCGGCGCCAGTCCCGGCTGCACCAGGACATGCAACTCCGCCGCCGGCCCGCCCTCTCCCATTTCGAAGACGTGAACCTGCCCCTCCGGCGAGACATAGTCGCGCGCCTTGCGCATGTTCATCACTTTGGTCACCACCGCTTCGGTGTTGGTGATGTCGGGAACGCTGATGACGATCGGCCCGAGCCCGCGTATCTGGTGCTCGACCGGTACCGGGCTTTGCGCCCAGGGATGGCTGCCGCCCTTGCCGCCATCGCTGACCAGGCGCAGACGCTGGCCCTCGGGATCTTCGAAGTCCAACGACGCATAACCGCCGATGTCGGCGACCTCTCCTGTTGCCAGGCCTTCATCGGTCAAGTGTTGCTTCCACCAGGCAAGGCTCTCCCGGCTGCCGACCCTGAGGCTGGTCCGCACGATGCTGTGCGTGCCGCGCCGCTCGCGGCCGACCGGCCAGTCGAAGAAGGTAAGGTCGGTGCCCGGCGTCGCTTCGCCGTCGGCATAGAAGAGGTGGTAGGCCGAGGTGTCGTCCTGGTTTACGGTCTTCTTGACCAGCCGCAGACCCAGCACCTTGGTGTAGAAATGAAGATTGCCAGGCGCATTGGCGGTGATGGCGGTCAGATGGTGGATACCTGTCAGTTGCAAGCTCATCGTCGTCTCCCTGCTGTTGGGGAAGAATTTTCTCCCTTCATATCAGACCTGCGGTCACCTCGCTGAAGGCCTCGTATTCCGACAGTCCGTCGCCGGACGCTGAACAGCGGCGCCGAAAACAACGTCGTCGCCATGAACAATCGGACGTCGCAAACCTGCCTTGAGGCACCGCTCGATGCGGCGAGAAGCGATGCCTTGCCTGCGGCGCGCACACCGGCCGCAACTATTGTCTCGCGCCCTGACATCCTCCTGACAGACTGCTGTCAGGAGGGGTATGCGATAGTGCCTCTACACAGAGAGAGGAGACTTAGCCATGAACGGTTACACCATTCTGCGCGGCATGCAGCACTATGTCGGCAAGATCCGGACGATGCGCAACGAGATCCGCACCCAGCGGTTCATGAACTCGCTGCCGGCGGACATTCGCAAGGATATCGGCTGGCCCGACATGTACGCGGACCGTGGCCCTCGCGGCAATTGAAGCCAATTTTTCGACCCGGCGATTGGATGTGGGCGCGTCAACGCCCAGATAACAAGCAGGGCAACAGGTCGACACGCGGAGCGCACTTATGCCCGAACAAAAGACAATCGGTTTCCTTTTCATCGAAGGCTTCGCTGACTGGGAGTATGGGCTGCTGGCGGCCTCGGCGGTCGAATGGTTCGGCGCCCGTGCCGTGTCGCTGACGCCTGATGGCAAGCAGGTGACGGGCATTGGCGGCTTTCGGCTGATCCCTGATCGCGCAACAGGCGCCGGCGAGAATGCCGATCTCGATGCCATTGCCGTCATTGGTTCCGACCAGTGGACGGGCAAGGCACCGCCTGATGTAGGCGACCTGCTTGCCGCCATTGCATCGCGCGGCGGCGTGGTCGGCGGCATCTGCGCCGGCACGCTGGCGCTGGCCCGAGCCGGCCTTTTCGAGAAGGCCAGGCATACCAGCAATGGCCGCGAGTGGATCAAGGGTCATGAAGCCGGTTATGCCGGTGCCGAGAACTACGAGGATGTGCCGCATGCCGTAGCCGACGGCAACATCGTTTCCGCACCGGGCTCGGCACCAGGCACCTTCGCACTCGCCTTTCTGAAGGCGCTCTACCCGGAAAAAGGCAGCGATCTCGCACAGATGCGGACGCTGTTCGCCAAGGAGTATGCTGAAGCCTCCTGACAGTATGCTGTCAGGAGGGGCGTGCAATGGTGCCAGCTTCGGACACCGCGCATTGGCGTCAAAGGACGATCGATGAAGAGTTGGAACGACAGACTGAGCACACCAGGCATCAACGGCGTGAGGCCGACGCCGCGCACGATGGCCGATGTCGTCGAAGGCCAGCCTATGCTGGTGCCGACGGCGCGCCAGGTGGATGATTTCATCCGCTCGATTCCCGAAGGCGTCGAGATGGATGTGCGTGCGCTGCGTACAGCACTTGCCATCGAGCATGGCGCCGAAGTGACATGCCCGGTCACCATAGGCTATCATCTGCGCACTGTTGCCGAAGCCGCCAACGAGGACCTCCAGCGCGGTATGACGCTGAGTGACGTGGCACCGTTCTGGCGCGTGCTCGATGCGAAAACACCGACGACGAAGAAACTGTCCTTCGGCGCGGAGTTCGTCGCCGCGCAGGGCAAGCGCGAAGGGCTGAAGCCATGATACATGCCGCCCAAAAGTGTTCTGCGGTTTTGGGATAGCGGCATGCGCGAAAACACGATGCATGCCACCCAGAGGTGGACCGGTTTCGGGCGACATGCATAGAGACAACGCCGAGGGACCATACGATGCGCCGCGCCGACAGGCTCTTCCAGATCGTGCAGCATCTGCGCGGTGGCCGACTGGTCACTGCCCAGAAGCTCGGCACGTGGCTCGAAGTTTCCGAGCGAACCATCTATCGCGACATTGCCGATTTGCAGTCGACCGGAGTGCCGATCGACGGCGAGGCCGGCGTTGGCTATATGATGAGGGAGGGTTTCGACCTTCCGCCGCTGATGTTCACGCGTGACGAGATCGTCGCGCTGGTCGCCGGCGCCCGCATGGTGCGCGCCTTTGGCGGTGCCGCCATGGCGAGGGCCGCCGACGAGGCGCTGGTCAAGATCGGCGCCGTATTGCCCGATGCCGAGAAAGACCGCATCGCCCGCACTGAGATCCACACACCGATGTGGGTGGTCAGCGACGCTGCTCGCGAGGCGATTGACCTGATCGAGCGCGCGGTCGAAAAACGGCAGGTGCTGACCATCGACTATTCCGACGAGGCCGGCCGCGGCACCGCCCGCGATATCCGCCCGCTCGGCCTGTGGTTTTGGGGCAAGGTGTGGACGCTGGTCGCCTGGTGCGAGATGCGCGACGATTTTCGCGCCTTCCGCATCGATCGCATCGCCTCCGTGGTCATCGCTGGCCGCATCTTCAAGCCCGAGCGCGGCAAGCAGCTTGCCGACTTCTACCGCGCGGTGGAGCGCAGCGAAGATTATGGCATGGCGCCGGATCGCGCGGCGCGCAGCTGAGTTGTTGACCCAATAAAAAGCCCGCTCGAAGCGGGCTTTTATTAGAATGTCAGACAACCTCACTCGTCGTCGTCATTGTCCGTGTTCTTCGACTTCAAGGCCGAAAGCTTGGCGAACACGGCGTTGGCGTCGAGTTCGGCATCCTCGTCCTTGGGCTTCTCGGGAGCCGGCACCAGCCGCTCGGTCAAGGCCGCCGGCAGCAGCGTGTCGCCGACCGGCTGCGCCTGTTCGCGGCCGCGCGAGGCGCGATTGACTTCCATGTCGAGGTCGATCTGCGAGGCGAGGCCCAACGTGACAGGATCCATCGGCTGCAGATTGGCCGAATTCCAGTGCTTGCGCTCACGGATCTGTTCGATCGTCGACTTGGTGGTGCCGACGAGGCGCGAGATCTGCGCGTCCTTGAGCTCGGGATGGTTGCGCACCAGCCACAGAATCGCGTTCGGCCGGTCCTGGCGCTTCGACAGCGGCGTGTAGCGCGGCCCCTTGCGCTTGGATTCGGGCACCCGGACCTTGGGGTCCGAAAGCTTCAGGCGCTGGTTCGGGTCCTTCTCGGCACGGGCGATCTCGTCGCGGGTCAGCTGTCCGGTCATGATCGGGTCCATGCCCTTGATGCCTTGCGCCGATTCACCGTCGGCGATTGCCTTGACCTCGAGCGGGTGCAGCCCGCAGAACTGCGCGATCTGCTCGAAGGAAAGTGCGGTATTGTCGACCAGCCAGACAGCGGTCGCCTTGGGCATCAGCAGCGTATTGGCCATTTTACAAATCCTTCTCGTTCGCCCGCGTTCCCGCGCGGGCGGTGGTTTAGAGCCACCAAAATGGGAAATTCGCGGTCTGTATAACCGCTCTCGGGTCGTTTCGCAACGTTTTTGGAGCCAAGACCGCACCGCGTGCGCTGCGCGCTCCCAAGACCGTCAGATCGCCCGGAGCGCGGCCGTCCCTTGTTCGACGGATGGCGCAAAAAATCGCGCGTCGGCTTTCCGGCCTGTCGGTATCGGCCCGACAGCTCCACCTTACCCGAGGTCGAATGCCTCGAAACGGTAGCGGCCCAGTTGTCATCCAGGTTCAGTAGAACGGCGAATATGGCTCCAGCCCCGCTCGCGTGAAGATGGAAATGGGGTGATCAATTCGCGCGACAACGCCGGCCCCCAAGTTGATGCCCGTTCCGTCGCAAACACTAAAGATTTTCGACCGCGTTCCGATCAGCACATGGACCGGTTTTCCTGCCTGGACGGGGTATGTACTGTTGTGAATGAAAAGGACCCCGCTCGCTTGTAGCGTGTCGTGCGCATTGCCGTTGCTGCTCGAAATTTCGACGTAGTCGCGACCTGCGAATGAATTGTTCGTCCAGATGCCGACAACCCCTTCCACCGAGAGCCAACCATTCGCCCAGCCGTCCGCATCGCGCGGATGGTATTGTCTGAACAGGCGATAGGTTACGCGGTCCGATAGCCAGAAAACCGTTACGTAGCCGTCCATGTCCGGCACATAGGTGAACCAGATGCCGGTCTCGCTCGTGGCGCGCAGGCCATCAGAATCGTATGGGTCCAGATTGTTGGCACTGACGAAATCCATTGAGAGCGGTACCGGATCGGTCACGGCATGATCGTAGAGTTGGGTGAGCGTCCACCGTCCATTGTAGTTGAACCACTTGTCGAAGTAGGTTTCTCGATCGACCCCGCAGAGGCGCGGCTGGCGGCCTCCCTTGCGCAAGGGCGGCCGTTGAAGGTCAACCTCAGATTGCTGTCGAGCGCATGCGGTTGATGGCCCCAAAAAGACAAAACCCGCCGGACGGGGTCCAGCGGGCTCGGAACCGGCGACGGCAAAACCGTCAGCTCCGGCTCTTGCTTCTACGGCAAGGTCCGCTCCTTAGAGCAATTCCGGGAAAAGCGTGAAACGGTTTTCCGTCCGGAGTCGCATCGGCAGGAGCTAGAGCGGTTCAGCGTTTCCGTGAAACGGTGAGCCACCCTACAGCGAACCATGCTCGAATTCAGATGGCCCTGCGGGCGATCTTTTCGATGTCGGCGCGGTTGATGCCGAGATCGCTGAGTTGACGTGCGTTGAGACGGTTCAGTTCGCGGACGGTCTCGGTGTACATACGCCAGTTACGGAAAGCGCGGATCGGGTTCATGGTAGTCCTCCAAAATGATGTTCGTTTCGATGGTGCTCAAATAGGCGTCATCGATGAGGACTTGAATGGCTGATTTTGCATAGCAATGATGCAAATGCTGCATTGCAGCATTAAGCTTCTGTTCATCTTGTAGGCAGCCACGGGCGCGGACCTCGCTCGGCCGGCCTGCAGGCCGGCCGAGTATCGATACGGCCTAGCCGACGTCGAGCACGATCTTGCCGATATGTTCGCCGTCTTCCATCCGCTCATGCGCCCGCCATGCTTCGCTGAGCGGGAAGATCATGTCCATGACAGGAGCAACCTTGCGCGTGCCGAGCAACGGCCACACCTGCGCTTCCAGCGCCGCCGCGATCGCCGCCTTGAACTCGACGGTGCGTGGCCTCAGCGTCGACCCGGTGTGGGTAAGCCGCTTGACCATGATCTTCGAAAAATCCGCGCTTGCGACAGCACCGGCCTGCACGGCGATCTGGACGATCCGGCCCTCAACCGCAGCAGCCTCGTAGTTGCGCCCCACATAGTCGCCGCCGACCATGTCGAGGATGACATTGGCGCCCTTGCCCCCCGTCGCCTCCTTGACTGCGGCGACGAAATCCTCCTCGCGATAGTTGATCGCCCGGTCTGCGCCGAGCTTCAGGCAGGCGTCGCATTTCTCCTTGCTGCCCGCGGTGGTGATGACATAGGCGCCAAAGGCCGAGGCAAGCTGGATTGCTGTCGTGCCGATGCCGGACGAGCCGCCATGGACGAGCAGCGTCTCGCCTTTCTTGAGGGCGCCACGCTCGAACACATTGTGCCAGACGGTGAAGTAATTCTCCGGCACTGCCGCGGCTTCGGTATGGGTGAAGCCGGCGGGCAACGGCAGCACGCTGCCGGCATGGACCTTGACATATTCGGCATAGCCGCCGCCGGGCGTCAGTGCACAGACGCGGTCGCCAATGCGCCAGCGTGATATGTCGTCGCCAAGGGCCGCCACTTCACCCGACGCCTCGAGGCCCGGCAGGTCGGATGCGCCGGGTGGTGGCGGATAGGCGCCTTTGCGCTGCTGGACGTCGGGCCGGTTGACGCCGGCGGCATGCACCTTGATCAGGATCTCGCCGGGCCCGGGCTGCGGCACGTCGCGTGTTTCCGGCTTCAGCACCCGAGGGCCACCCGGCTCCGAGATCGCGATGGCCGTCATCCTTGCCGGAATTTTCTGTCCGCTCGCCATGAGATTTCCCGTCTTTCCTCGCCGTTATCCGATCGGCTGTTTGCATCGACGCCCCTGCCCTATGTATGCTGATTGCCAAATCAGGCAAATGGCCAATCTGGTCTTGGCGGAGGAGGAGCGACGATGGCGATCTTCGACGACGAACCCAAGAAGAAGGCGCGCCCGCACGAGATCGGGCAGGACCTGTCACTGCTTTCCGTCAGCGACTTGACCGAGCGGATCGGCATCCTGCGCGACGAAATCGCCCGCCTGGAAGCCGAACTCAAGGCCAAGGACACCACCAAATCCGCGGCCGAAGCACTGTTCCGCCGCGGATAGCCGCGCGGGCGCAAAGCCCGCCGCCGAAAAGCCCGAATGCGACTGTCTTCAGACCCAGCGTCCCCGCCAAACCTGAGCCGGATCAAACAATGTTCGCAACCTACAGACCGATCCTCTCGCTGCTTCGCGGCACCGCTTTCCTGCTGGCGGCATCTGGATTGCATGGGCTGCTCTTGCCCCTGCGCGGTCAACTGGAAGGTTTCTCGACCGCATCGCTCGGCCTGATGGGCACGGCGTGGGCCGGCGGCTTCGTCACTGGCTGCTTCTTCGCACCGCGCATCGTGCGCCGCGCAGGCCACGTGCGCGCATTTGGCGCCTTTGCCGCATCCGGCGCCATCGTGGCGCTGCTCACCGGGTTGATCATCGACGAATATGTCTGGATCCTGCTGCGCGCCTTCACAGGCTTCACCATGGCCGGTGCCTTCATGGTCATCGAAAGCTGGCTGAACGAGAAGGCCACCAACGAGAACCGCGGGACCGTCTTCGGCCTCTACATGATGGTCACTTATGCCTCGATCATGGGCGGGCAGATGATCGTCGCCGGCGGCGACGTGAAATCGGCGTCGCTGTTCATGATCACCGGCATCCTGTTTTGCCTGTCGCTCATTCCGACCGCGGTCTCGAGCGCCTCCCACCCCAAGCCGCTGCAGGATGTCTCGCTCGACGTCAAAGGCCTTTATGCCAATTCGCCGGTTTCGGCGGTCGCCTGCGTGTTGATCGGCATCGCCAACGGGGCCTGGGGCACGCTTGGCGCGGTCTACGGCGCCCGTATCGGCATCTCCACGGCCGAGATCGCCCTGATGATGAGCCTTGTGGTCGTTGCCGGTGCCGCCATGCAGCTTCCCGCCGGGCGCATGTCCGACAAGACCGACCGGCGTTTCGTGCTGGCGGGCGCTGCTTTCGGCGCGGCCTTGTTCGCGCTCCTGATCTTCCTGTTCGAGCCACGCTCCGGCGTCTTCGTCATCGTCTTCACCGCAGCCTATGGCGCCTTCGCCTACACGCTCTATTCGATCGCCGTGGCGCATGCCAACGACCACGCGCGCTCGGAGGATTTCGTCAAGGTGTCGGGCGGACTGCTGCTGCTCTACGGCTTCGGCACGATGATTGGACCCTTGCTCGCCGCCGCCCTGATGGGCTGGATGCGCCCGGAAGGCCTGTTCCTGGCGACCGCCTTCGCGCATCTTTGCCTGGCGGGCTACACGCTGCTGCGCATCAGCCGCCGCGCGCCGGTGCCGATCGGGGATCGTGACGCCTTCAAGACGCAGCCGGCCGACCGTTCGGTGACGCCGGAAGCATTGCGGCTTGATCCCAGAAGAAAAGCAGAAGCAGACGGTTGAGATTCGAAAGGCTTTGCCGCACTAATACAGGCATGATGTTTTCCGACGCCTTCATGGCGATTGCCGATCCCAACCGGCGCCATCTTCTGGAAGAACTTCGCCGCGGCCCGAAAACCGTCACCGAACTGGCCGCCGGCTTGCCGGTGTCGCGCCCAGCCGTTTCGCAGCATCTGAAAGTGCTGCTCGATGCCGGCCTGGTCCACGCCAAGCCGGAAGGAACAAGGCGCGTCTATACGGTGAGCGGCACCGGCTTCCTCAAACTCAACATCTGGCTCGATCAGTTCTGGGAAGCCTGAGCTTCTCAGTGTCATTGCCAGCGGCTCGGTCAGTTGACCGACCGTATCGGCGAGCGTCTGGGGCGAGATCGTGCAGCATCCCGATCAGCCATTATTGTAGGGGAAGAACTTGAAGTAGGGCTGCGCCTCCTCGATCACCCGGGCGAAAGCCGGCCGGTGCACCAGCCGGTCGTGATAGCGCTTCACGGCCGGGTATTTGTCGCCGAACGGCTCGACCTTGTTGGCATAGAACAGCGCCGGGGACGCCGCGCAATCGGCCATGGTGAAGGTGTCGCCCATCGCCCAGATCTTCGACTGCATGTCTTGTTCGATGATGGCGTAGGAATTGCGCAACTGGTCGCGGGCCTGCTCGACGCCGAACGGGTCGGTCTTGTCCTGTGGCCGCAACCGGTCGCCGACGATCTTCTGCATCGGCTCCTGCACATAAAAATCATAGAAGCGATCGGCCTGGCGGACGGCCAGCGCCAGGTCGATGTCGGCGGGAACGAGGTCGACCGGCCCCGGATAATGCGCGGCCAGATATTCGACAACGATGGTCGATTCCAGCACCGTGCGGTCGCGCGCATCGTCGCGCAGCGCCGGCATCTTGCCGGCCGGCGAAATCTTCAGGAAGGCCTCGCGCGATTCCGCATTGCCGAGATCGACGATATCAGGGGTAAACGGCGTGGCGTTCTCATACAGCGCGATCAACGGCTTCCAGCAGAAGGAGGCCAGCGGATGGAAATGAAGCGTCAGGGACATTTTTTGCTCGCCTGTTTCGTGGTTTATCGATCGCCGGCGCCGGGCGCGCTCGTCATGGGTTAAACACTGCGGCAAGCATTGCCCTTCAAGACCTGCTTTTGCCGCTTCAGGCGGCGTGGGCAACGATGCCCGCAACAATCATATCCCAGTCGTCCGGGTGCAGCTCGTGGCCACCACCTTCGATCCCGATGATTTTCGCGCCGGTGACCGCCTCGGCCAGCGCCTCGCCATGTTCGACTGGAAAGATCGGATCGGCCGTGCCGTGGATGACCAGCAGCGGCGCCGTCATTTCATGCAGGCGGCCCTTCCAGGCGTCGCCGCCCTTGAGCATGAAATGGTTGGTCGCACTCAGGAAGCCGCCGGAGCGGTCGTGATCCTGCTCGACAAAGGCACGCATCCGGGCCTCGTCGAATGGATGTGCGATGCTGGCGATCGCCCGCGCATCCCTGACGATGAAATCGATCACCTGGCCACGGTCCGACCAATCGACTTTGGCGCCCTCGGCCGAATGCTCGATATAGGCATCGCTCGTCTGCGGAAGGTGCGAAATGTCGGTTCCCACGGGCGAGCTGCTGATGACGGTCAGCGATGCGACACGAGACGGGTGTTTCAACGCCACAAGCTGCGCGATCATGCCGCCCATCGACATGCCGACGACATTCGCCTTGCCGATGCCGTGGTCATCGAGAACGCGCATTGCATCGTCGGCCATCTCATCGAACGTGTAGGGCGGCTCTCCCGACTTGTATTTGGTCGAACGGCCGGTGTCGCGATTGTCATAGCGGATCACGAACAGGTCGGCACCGGCCAGTTTCCGGCAGAACGCCTCCGGCCACCACAGCATCGAGGCCATCGCTCCCATGATCAGCAACAGCGGCGGGTTCGCCGGATCGCCAAAGGTTTCGGATATGATTTCGGGGCGTTCGGTCGTCGTCACGGTGCGACCTCCTCTCCTGCAATACCGATTGCATTTTGCAATCGGTTGCACGATAATAAAACCGATACGATAATGCAACCGGTTTTGGAGAAAAATCTCATGAGCATGGATCGCCGGTCCGGGTGTCCGATCAACCTGTCGCTGGAAGTCTTCGGCGATCGCTGGAGCTTGATCATCCTTCGCGACATGATCTTCGGCGGCAGGCGTCATTTTCGCGAGCTGCTCAACGGATCGATGGAAGGCATCGCCTCCAACATCCTCGCCGACCGGCTGAAGCGGCTGATGGAGCTGGGCATGCTGACCAAAGCCGACGACCCCTCGCACAAGCAGAAGGCGATCTACAGCCTGACCGAAATGGCGATCACGCTGGTGCCGATCCTGGCCCATCTCGGCGCCTGGGGCCGCATCTGGCTGCCGGTCAGCGAAGAACTGTCGATCCGCGCCGAACTTCTGGAAAAGGGCGGACAGCCGATGTGGGACAAATTCATGGACGAGTTGCGCCATGAACATCTCGGCATGCCGCTCGATACTGCAGCGGGTCCTTCTGTCCGCGCGACCTTGCAGGCCGCCTATGAGGCCGTGGTTGCCAGCAAGGCCCCCGCCGCCAGCACAGCCGCGTAATTAACTTATTTTCCCGTTTTGGGGCCGACTCTGCTAGAAGAGGCGGAAAATCACAATTTACGGGATTGGATAAGGTCTTGGTTGAAAACTCTCGGGATGCTGCCCGCGCGCGCGCCGACCTGCGTTTCAAGAAGCAGGAAGAGGCGGCAACCGTCCGCCAGAAGGCGATGGCCGAATACGTCGCCGAGAGCGACGCCCGCCAGGCCAAGACCAACAAGCTGCGGGCGCTGCGTCTCGCCAAGGAAGCCGAAGACCTAGCCAATGCGCCGGCGGCACCCGCCAAGAAGCCGACCCGCGCCAAGAAAAAATAGCAGCCACCCCTTGAGCCATAAACGCTAATGCCTGTCCTGATGGTATCGGTGAAAGCTGCTTCCATCCCGCCCCTTCACGCGAAGCAATTTCAACCGAAACGGGGATGTTATCTCGCCCGTCGACGGTCGATGATCGACGCGTTTTCAAACAGGAGACTGCCATGACCGCACTGCCGCTCGAAAAAGCCAGGCAAATCATCGATGCCGCCTTTGCCAAGGGCGCCGATCTCAAGCTCAAGCCGCTCGGCGTTTC
This sequence comes from Mesorhizobium sp. M7A.F.Ca.US.010.02.1.1, assembly GCF_004023085.1. Lineage (NCBI taxonomy): Bacteria > Pseudomonadati > Pseudomonadota > Alphaproteobacteria > Hyphomicrobiales > Phyllobacteriaceae > Mesorhizobium > Mesorhizobium sp. M7A.F.Ca.US.010.02.1.1. The sequence goes on from NZ_RZRV01000059.1 coordinate 24,475, forward strand.
GGTGCTTGATGCCGGCGGGCATCTGGTCGCCTTCCAGCGCCAGGACGGCGCCTCGTTCCTGCGCCCGCAAATGTCGGCCGGCAAGGCCTACGGTGCGCTCGCCATCGGCATGGGCTCACGCATAGTCGAGGCCTTCGCCAAGGAGCGCCCGCACCTGGTGGCCGGCATCTCGGACGTCTCGGGCGGACGCGTGCTGCCGGTGGTCGGCGGCGTGCTGATCCGCGACAAGGCCGGAGCCATCATCGGCGCCGTCGGCATCTCAGGCGACACGTCGGACAATGACGAAGCCGCGGCCATCGCCGGCATCGAGGCCGCCGGCTTCACCGCCGATCCGGGCTGAATCCTCTCCACTTTGGTCATCGCTGGGCGAAGCAGGAGCGAAGCTCCGTCGCGGAGGCCCTGGGATGACGAAGCGATGCGCGTTTCCTGCCAATCGCTTCGCTGAGGAACTAATTCAGATTGATGTCTCGGCTGGCCGATCGCATCGACACCGCGAATCCGGCCAGCACATCGAACAGCGCGATGACCATCAGCGTGAAGAAGACGGAATGGGCCGCGCCCTTCACCAACAGGAACTCGACCAGGAAGGCCACGAACACCAGCGTCGACAGAAGATGGTCCATGATCGAGGCGTTGGTCGTGCGCACCGACTTCGCCATTTCGAGGAACAGGAAGATCAGCCCGATCAGTATCATCAGGTCGCCCAGCGTCATCGAGAACACGCCGCCCGACATCATGCTGAAGGAGAAGACCTCGCTCGCCCACGGATCGTCACCGCTACCGAAAATTCCCAGCAGTCCGAGGTTGTAGAGCACGAAAGGCACGATCAGCAGCGGAATGGCACCGAACATCTGGCGTCTCCATGTGGGGGCGATCCTTTGTAGAATGCGCCATAGCCACGTCGTCAAGATGTTTCGCCATCGGCGCTGAACACGGTCGAAGACCGCACGCAACAACCATGTCAGCCGGTTGCCGGCCGAAGGATTTGCAACGCCGGCGGTGCACGCCTGCGCTGCCGGCCCGCCCAAACGCAAAAGGACCAGCCACCGGCCGGTCCTTTTGGAAATTCAAACCTTTGAAAAAGCTGGTCTCAGCTTTCCTTGGGGGTCAACACCTGGCGACCGCGATACATGCCGGTCTTCAGGTCGATATGGTGCGGACGGCGCATTTCGCCGGAATTCTTGTCCTCGACATAGGTCGGGGCCTTGAGGGCGTCGGCCGAGCGGCGCATGCCGCGCTTGGACGGAGAGGTTTTTCGTTTCGGAACGGCCATGGATATGCTCCACTACATGGTCAAAAGCCCCGCCCGCCCTCGTGAAAGGGCCATGTCGGGGCCTAAATCTGAGAAAGTCGGGTGCCTATACACGCCCTGTGCCGTTTTGGCCAGCACTGGCGCGAATTTTTTTGGATCGGCTAGCGGAGACAACCGACATAGGCGCCGGAGCGGCCGGCGCGCCGCTCGATCAGATTGGCGAGCCGCCTCAAGCCAGGCCCGGGTTTGGCCGGATTGCGGGCAATCGGATTTGGCAAGGAGACCGCAAGCAAGGCGGCCTGCCGTCGCGACAGCTGTTTTGCCGAAACGCCGAAATGGTGCTGTGCCGCAGCCTCGATGCCGTAGATGCCCGGCCCCCACTCGGCGATGTTGAGGTAGATTTCCATAATGCGCCGTTTCGACATCACCGCATCGAAATAGACGGCCAGCGGCAATTCGACCACCTTGCGCACCGAGCCCAGCGGCCGCGACCAGAGAAACAGGTTCTTGACCGTCTGCATGGTGATGGTCGAGGCGCCGCGCGTCGCTTCGCCGGCCAGCGCGTCGTCGACGACGCCCCTCAGCTCGCCGAGATCGACGCCACGATGAAAGCAGAACTGCCCGTCCTCCGACATGATGACGGAATTGGCCAGCACCGGCGACACGTCGTCGATCGACACCCAGCGGCGATCGTAACCGGAGAACGTCGCCAGGTCCTTCAGCATCAGCGTCGAGACAGGATGCACGAAGAATGGCAGATACAGAAACGTCAGCACGACCGGAATCAAAGCCAGCACCGCGGCCACGACGATGCCGCGCCGGACCCAGCGCTTGAGACCACGGCGGTTTACGCCCCGCGATCTCGTCGCCATGTCCAGTCTTTCGGTTTCATGATCGACGATCGGTTCCGCCAAGCCGCCCAACCCGTGCTTCTCCCTGCCCCGGCATAATGGCGCTTGGCTTCTTGCGCAACGTCTGAGTGTCGGCTACCGGTCCGGGCCATGACGAATGACGACCAAATGGCGTTCGAAATGGCGCTGATCAGACGGGCAGCCGCCGTCGAGGTGCTGCTGCGGCGGCTGCTCGACGACCGTGCGCTTTCGGGCGAGATCGCGCGGCCTGAGCGTTTGATGGCGGCGATGCGGCACGGCGTGCTGAACGGCGGCAAGCGCCTGCGCCCTTTCCTGGTCATGGAAAGTGCCGCCCTTTTTTCCGCCGATGGCGAGGCGGCATTGCGCGTCGCCGCAGCCCTTGAATGCGTGCATTGCTATTCGCTGATACACGACGATCTGCCCGCCATGGACGACGACGATCTGCGCCGTGGCCAGCCGACCGTGCACAGAGCCTTCGACGAGGCGACCGCTATCCTGGCCGGCGACGCCTTGCTGACGCTGGCCTTCGACATCATTGCTGGCGAGGCGACCGCCCTGCCGGCGGAGCGGCGGGCGGCCCTGGTATTGGCGCTGGCCCGCGCCGCCGGGGCAGGCGGCATGGTCGGCGGCCAGAAGCTCGACCTCGAGGCCGAACAGACGCCGCCGGACGAGGCCGGCATCATCCGGCTGCAGGCGATGAAGACCGGCGCGCTGATCCGTTTCGCCTGCGAGGCAGGCGCACTCATTGCCGGTGCACCAGCCGATGACCGCGAGCGG
>NZ_RZRV01000005.1:0-297921 GCF_004023085.1 Mesorhizobium sp. M7A.F.Ca.US.010.02.1.1
CCCCTCGGTCTATCTCAACCGCCCCGCCTACGACACGCTCTATGTGGGACTAGACCGTGCCGACGTGAACCAGATCGGCCTGGTGCTGGGCGAAGCCGGTATCGGCTTCGATGTCGGCGCCGATGGAACCTCGGTTCTGGTGCCGGCCGGCACCACCGCTCAGGCCCGCATGCTGCTCGCCGAAAAGGGCCTGCCGACCAGCGCCAATGCCGGCTACGAATTGTTCGACAATGTCGGCTCGCTCGGCCTCACCTCCTTCATGCAGCAGATCACCCGCGTGCGCGCGCTGGAAGGCGAGATCGCCCGCACCATCCAGTCGATATCGGGCATCAAGGCTGCGCGGGTCCACATCGTCATGTCCGAACGCGCCAATTTTCGCCGCGACGAGCAGCAGCCCTCCGCTTCCGTGGTCATCCGCTACGCCGGCATCGACGCCGAGAAGAGCGCCATGTCGATCCGCCATCTCGTCGCCGCCGCCGTTCCCGGCCTGTCGGCCGACAAGGTGACCGTTCTCGATTCCAGCGGCAATCTGCTGGCCGCGGGCGACGACCCTTCCAACACCAGCGCCGCCCGCACGCTCGGCGTCGAGCAGACCGTCGAGGCGCAGATCGGAGACAACATCCGCCGTGCGCTGACGGCCTATCTCGGCCCCGACAATTTCCGCGCCAGCGTCAAGGCCGAGGTCAACACCGACACCCGCCAGACGGAAGAGACCATCTTCGATCCGAATTCCCGCGTCGAACGCTCGGTGCAGTCGGTGCGGGCCAACGAGAACAACAACCAGAAGCAGGCTTCCACTCCGGCCAGCGTCGAGCAGAACCTGCCCGAGACCCAGGCAACCGCCACCGATGGTCCGCAATCCTCCTCGCAAAACGACCGCAGGGAAGAGATCACCAACTACGAGATCAATTCCAAGAAGATCGCCACGGTCTCCAACGGTTACACCGTCACCAAGATGTCGATTGCCGTGGTCGTCAACCAGCAGCGGCTGACGGCCATTCTCGGCAAGGACGCCACGCCGGAGCAGATCGCCAAGCGCGTCGCCGAGATCCAGAAGATGGTCGCGTCCGCCACCGGCCTGGACGAAAAGCGCGGCGACATCATCGACGTCTCGGCGGTCGAGTTCATCGACGGCCTGGATGGCGAGGCGATCCCGCAGGCGGGAATGCTCGATTCTATCGGCCAGCATGCCGGCACGATGATCAATGCCGGTGCCTTCATCGTCGTGGTGTTCCTGGTCGCCTTCTTCGGCCTGAGGCCGATGGCCGCGGCGCTGACGGCAAAGGCTACTCCGGCCCTGGCAGGTCCCAGCTTCGACGACGTCCAGCGCTCGCTGCCGACGCCGGAGGCAATGGCGGCCACCGACAGTGCCGCGATCGGGACCTTGCCAGGCACACGCCCAGGCCCCACGCCGCTCGACGATCTTCGCCAGAAGATCCGGCCGGCGCCGCAGGACAGGCTTGCCAGGATGGTCGATCTCAACGAGGAGCGCACCGCGCAGATCCTGCGCAAATGGGCTGCCCAGGAAGTGGCGGTGTAAACCATGCCCTCCGTAGCCCTCTTCGACCTTCTGCCCGATTTCGGGACGCGCGCGCAACGCGCCGGCCAGCCCCGGGCAGCAGTCGATCCCGACCACAAGCCCGAGACGCCGGCGCCACAAGCCGATATCGGCACGCTGATCGCCGAGGCGGTTGCCCAGGCGGAGGCAGCGCTGGAGGTCCGCCTGTCGGCTGCGCATGACGCCACGCTCGAAGCCGAACGCCAGGCCAGTGCCGAGGAAGCAAGGATATTTCTCGAAAGCCACGGCGACGATGTCGGCAAGGCTGTCTCGTTGCGCATCGATGCGATGGAGGCGCGCGTGACCGGACTTGTCGCCGCCACGGTCGCCCGCATCATCGGCGGCATCGTCAGCGACGATCTGCAGAAACGTTCGATCGATGCGTTGGCCGGCGCCGTTCGCGAAGCGGTTGGCGATGCCGAAGCGGTGCGCATCGTCGTGCGCGGCCCGCTCTCGATGTTCGAAACACTGAAGGCGTCGCTCGGACCCCGCGCCGCCAATCTGGATTTTGTCGAGGCGCCAGGCTTCGACCTGACCGTCGCCATCGACGAGGCGGTGTTCGAGACGCGCATGGCCGAATGGTCGACGACCCTCTCGGAGGTCCTGGCATGAGCGTCGCAGACGCCGACCACGGCCGCCACGAGATCATCATCGTGCGGCGCAGCCATGACGACCATGACGAAGCCCACCATGGCGGCGTCTGGAAGATCGCCTTCGCCGACTTCATGACGGCCATGATGTGCTTCTTCCTGGTCATGTGGCTGATCAACGCCGCCAACGAGCAGACCAAGGCAGCCGTCGCCAGTTACTTCAACCCGGTCAAGCTGGTCGACCGAAATTCGAGCCGCAAGGGCCTGGAGGATCTCGGTGACGGCCCGCGCGCGATGGGGCTGACGGCAGACGATCCGCAAGAGGCGACCAGCAAAGCCGGACAGAACGGCAATGCCGGCGCGGGCGCGTCGGACCGCAAGCAGGACAAGCAGGAGCCGCAGCAGGCGGAACGCACCGACGATCATCTCTTCGCCGACCCCTACGCGGTGCTTTCGGAAATCGCCGCGGATACCGGCGTCATGCAGAATGTCAGCCAGAAAGGCGACGGCGGCGTGCAGGCTGCCGGACCGGCTACCGGCGCCTCCGGTGGCGCCTCCTACCGCGATCCCTTCGAGCCGGATTTCTGGTCGCAGCAGGTCGCGGCGCCCGGCGCCGAAGCCAGCGCCGAGCGCACCAAGATCGAGGGCGATCCGGCCAAGCCCGGCGACAAGACCGCCGAAACGCAAGTGCTCAAAGTCAAAGCCGTGCCGCCTGTCGCGGCACCGCTCGAGCCACTGGCTAAGGACGCGACCGGCAAGCAGGCCGCGAAACCTGCCACGGCAATGGCCGGCGAGACCAAACCGGACGGCACCACGGTCGCGGGCGGAGCAAAAGCCGAGACGCAAAACGCCACCAAGCCCGACGTCGGCGAGAAGGCGCCAACCGCGGCTGCCGTCAAGGCAGCGGCCGACGTCAGGCGGCAGCTGGCCGATGCCTTCAAGCCCGGCGACAAGCTGCACGACGGCGTCTCAGTCGAAGCCACCGACAAGGGGGTCGTCATCTCGATCACCGACCAGTTCGACTTCGGCATGTTCGAGGTCGGCTCGGCGTTGCCGAGACGCGAACTGGTGCTGGCGATGGAGAAGATCGGCCGCATCGTCAACAGCCAGAAGGGCACCATCAGCATCAACGGCCACACCGATGCCCGGCCGTTCCGCAGCGACAGCTACGACAATTGGCGGCTGTCGACGGCGCGCGCGCATTCCGCCTATTACATGCTGGTGCGCGGCGGCGTCGACGAACGCCGCATCACCGAGGTCGCCGGCTTCGCCGACCGCCAGCCGAAAATAGCAGCCGATCCATTGGCGGCCGCGAACCGCCGCATCGAGATCCTGATGGCGACCGGCGGATGAAGCGAGCGGCCGTCACCCGCCGGTTGATTGGCCTGTTGCTGCTGGCCGGCGGACACCCGTCCACCGGTTTCGCCCAGGATACGCTGCAGCCGTATCAGTTGGTGCGCTCGCTGCAACTCATCCAGGACCGCATAGCCGCCGGCGATCATGCCGCCCTGCCGATGCAAGCCAAGCTGCTGGAGATGGCAGATGCGCGCCTGCGGGCGGCGAATGCCGAGGACTACAAGGATCCCAAGAACTTTCGAGCTCTGCTTGTCTACGGCATGAGCGGCGGCAACCCGGTGACCGTCGAAGCGGCCACGTCGCGCGCTACGACGGACCCGCAAAGCCTTGCCATCGCCAAAGGCGTGATTGATTACCTCAACGGCCGGCCCGGCGAGGCTATCGAAGCCTTGAGGCCGATCGATCCCATGGCGCTGCCTCCGGATCTCGGCGCCTTCCTCGCCCTGGTCAAAGGCTCACTGCTTGCCGGCGATCAACCGGCGACCGCACTCCGTCTGCTCGACGAGGCAAGATTGCTCAGCCCCGGCACGCTGGTCGAGGAAGCGGCACTTCGCCGTTCGGTTGGCCTTGCAGTCGCGCAAGGCGACGCGGCACGCTTCGCCCTTGCTTCCACCCAATATGTCGAGCGCTATCTCTATTCGCCCTATGCCAGCCAGTTCGCCGACTCCTTCGTCTCCGGCGTCATCGCGCTGCACATGTCGATCAGCCAGGACAAGCTGGGCGACATCACCTCGATGATGGATCCCGAGCGCGAGAAGGTGATCTATCTGCGCATCGCCCGCCGGGCCGCGATAGACGGCCTGAACGACTTGTCGGCCTTCGCTTCGGCGCGGGCGGAACAGGGCCGCGACGGCAACACCAATCAGGACGATCCACGCGCCCTGCTCTATGCCAGCCTTTCCACCGTCACCTCGGGTACAATCGAGGACGTTCGCGCCAAGCTCGGCAAGATCGACCGCAGCCGGCTGTCGGAGGGCGACCGCGCTTTGCTCGACGCCGCGCAGGCCATTGCCGGCGAGGTCGTCGCGCCGCCCACCGCCCTTCCGGCGGAAAAGCCTGCCCCAGTTCCTGCCGCCGCGGCGCAGCCGGTGCCCGAGATCGCCACGGCGCAAGGCGCCGATGACAGTGGCCTGCCGCCGGTCGAAGGCGCCATCTCGGAGCAACCCGCCGTCACCGCGGCCTCCGGCGGACCAGCCGCCAATGCGCCGGACATGGCAGCAGCGGCATCCGCCGACCCTGCGACTGTCATGCCAGCGTCGGCACCGTCACCCGCAGCCGGTCCAGAGCCCGCCGATCCGACCGACGCCGCCATGACCAGAACACGTCGACAGCTCGACCTGATCGACCAGATGCTTGGAGCCGCCCCAAAATGACCACCAGCCTCGGCTCGGCCTTGCCAGGATTTGCCTCCACGCGCGCGACGTCGGAGCAGCCGGCCGCGAACGGCAGGAACGATGACGCCGGCTTCGGCGAGATGCTGCGCGACGATGCCGGTGCTGCCCGCCCGGAACGGCAGCCTTCGACAGAGGCGGGATCGCGCGACCAGCGCTGGAGCAAGCTCGCTGCCGGCCTTGCCGGGCATGACGCCAGGGCCGAACCAGCATCGGCCGAGCCCGGAAGGACCATCTCGGCCAAAGTGGCAAACGTGAAAACCGGCAAGGACGATTTGGAAGAAAACGCGAAGGCCGACGCTGAAGATACGGCGCCGGATGCCGGGCCGCTTCAGGACGACCTGCCGCTGCTGATCGCGTTTCATGACCTGCGGCATTTCGCGACAACGGCCAAGGCAGCCGGGGGCAATACGGCCACCGGCGAGAATCCGTCGGACCCGGCGCTCGATGGGCAGGCTTCACTGCCAAAGACCTACCGGCCAAAAGCCGCGGGCGGACGCGAAGCACTCGAAACCATGTCGAAGCCGGAGCAGGCGTCGATCGTCGACGGACCTTTGACGGCGTTTGACGGTCAGTCGCCGAGCGCTGCCTCCAGCGCGCCAAAACGCGACGCCGCAGCGGCGGCCCAGAAGCTGTCGGACGCACCGGCCGCCGATGTGCCCGGCGTGCGGTCGAAGCACACCGCGAATGCGATGAAGAGCATCGAGGATGTCCAGTCCTCGATGCGTCCAGAAGCGGGAAAACAGTCCCTGTCCACTGCGCGCATCGACGTGGTGTCGGAACGGAGTTTCCCCGCACCGCCGCAAAGTCCCATCAGCCAGGCAGCCCTCAATGTGATCAACGCCATAGCCGCCGACGCCGGGCCGCAAAAGGCGCTTTCAGCCTCACCCACGACCACCCATCTGGCCAGCTCTGTTGCCGTTCCGACACATGTGTTGAAGATCGAACTCCACCCCGCCGAACTCGGCATGGTGACGGCCAATCTTCGCCTCTCCGGGGAACAACTTTCGATTGAGCTGAAGCCTGAAACGCATGACGCTTATCGTCGGCTGTCGGCCGACAGCGAGGCCATCGTCAAGTCACTGCGGGGGCTCGGCTTTGAGGTTGACAAGGTCACGATACTGCAACCTTCGGTAGCAGCTCCCGCTACAACCCGGACGGATGCAACCGCTCCTATGGCGGCGGCGACAGGCCGCGATCCAGCATCCTTTCAACCGGGGAATTCGGGCAGCGGCAATGGTGGAGCCGGCGGCCAGCAACCGGGCCAGCAATCCTCAGGGAAACGCAACGATGACGCGCAGGACTACGGCCGCGGCACTTCGCCTGCTCGCGAGCGCGCTGGCGGCGATATCTTTATCTAGCGCGGCAAACGCCGCCGCAGCCGCGGCCAACCCCTGCGAGCCGGAGATCCTGCGCGCCGCCGATCGTTATGGCGTGCCCGCCGGCATCCTCTATGCCGTTGGCCTGACGGAGACCGGAAACAAGGGCAGCCTTCAACCCAATGCCTTGAATATAGAAGGAAAAGCAGTCTTTCCGAGGAGCCGGACCGAGGCCCTTGCCGCCTTCGCCAATGCCCGGCGCGAGGGCAAGACCCTGATCGATCTGGGCTGCATGCAGATCAATCACCACTATCACGCATCGCATTTTCGCAGCGTCGAGGACATGCTCGACCCACGCCAGAACGTCGACTATGCGGCGCGCTTCCTGGCCAGCCTTCATGCCCGTCACGAGACCTGGTCGATGGCCGTTGCCCGCTATCATGCCGGTCCCGACAACGACCCGGCGCAGAAGATCTATGTCTGCCGCGTCATTGCCAACATGGTCGCCACCGGCTTTGGAAAATGGACCGCGAACGCCCGCGGCTTCTGCAACCCGTAAGCGCATTTCCCGTTACTAATAGACCAACCGTACAACCCGAATTGTTGGTTTGACTTGATCATATCTTGCCGCCGAAAGCACATCTGGCCGCCCGCTAATGCAACCGGTACGATTCCAGACTCCCAAGAAACTAGCTACAAGAAATGACGGTTGTTCAGGATTCCCGCCAGCGGATACGCCTCTCTTCACGGGGCAAATGATTTGATTCGGAAGGCGGGGCCGATGATTGTGATCGTTGACGAGCGCGAGCTCGTAACAGAGGGATACAATTCACTTTTCGATCGTGAGGGCATCGCCTGTGCGGGCTTTGCGTCCAGCGAATTCGGTGAGTGGGTGAACTCGGCCGCGGACACCGATCTGCGCTCGGTCCGGGCCTTCCTCATCGGCGACTGCCGCGAAGGTTCCATCTCTCCCCGCCAGATCCGCGACCGCACCGGCGCTCCGGTCATTGCGCTCAGCGAACAGCATTCGCTGGAGAACACGCTGCGGTTGTTCGAGAGCGGCGTCGACGACGTCATTCGCAAGCCCGTCCATATCCGCGAGATTCTGGCCCGCATCACCGCCATCCGCCGCCGCGCCCAGGAAGACGTCGCCTACACCGAGATCGGCGCCATGCGCATCTTCATGGACGGCCGCGACCCCGAGATCGACGGTCAGCCCCTCCCCCTGCCGCGCCGCGAGCGCCGCATCCTCGAATATCTGGCGAGCAATCGGGGGCGCCGTGTCACCAAGACCCAGGTTTTCAATGCCATCTACGGCATCTTCGACGAAGAGGTCGAGGAGAACGTGGTGGAAAGCCACATCAGCAAACTGCGCAAGAAGCTGCGCGAGAAGCTGGGCACCGACCCGATCGATTCCAAGCGTTTCCTCGGCTACCGGCTCGTCTTCTGATGCAGCGCCGCGCCAGCCTCGCGCAAGAAAACAGGCGTAGCCTCGTAGCCAGCAGCATGGACACAGCGGAGACGTTTCGATGAGCCTCTACGGAATGATGCGGACCGGCGTCTCCGGCATGAACGCCCAGGCAAACCGCCTATCGACGGTCGCCGACAACATCGCCAATTCCGACACCACCGGCTACAAGCGCTCCTCCGCCGAATTCTCGACGCTGGTCATGCCGTCGACCGGCGGTGCCTACAATTCCGGCGGCGTCACCACGACGATCCGCCAGGCGGTCAGCGATCCGGGTGTGCTTCAATACACGACCTCGGTTTCCGACCTTGCCGTCAGCGGCGATGGCTTCTTTGTCGTTCAGGATCCGAGCGGCACCCCCTACCTGACCCGGGCCGGCGCTTTCGTTCCCGACGGTCAAGGCAGACTGGTCAACTCGGCCGGCTTCCAGTTGATGGCGTACAGCTACGACAACGGCGTACCGGCAGCGACGGTCAATGGCTTCGAGGGGTTGGTCCCGGTTGTCATCTCAGACCAGGGAATGACTGCAACACCGAGCACTGAGGGCAGCTATGCCGGCAACCTGCCGGCCGGCGCGACCCCGATCGCCGCCGGCAATCTGCCCACCACCAATGCTGTCGGCGCGCAGTACACCTCAAAATCCTCCATGGTTGCCTACGACAATCTCGGCAACAAGAAGCTGCTCGACGTCTATTTCACCAACACCGGCGCCGGCACCTGGCAGGTCTCGGTCTTCGATCAGTCTCAGGCCACGGCCGGGACAGCATTCCCCTATACCGGTGGCGCGCTGGGCTCGGCCAACCTGACGTTCGACGCCACCACTGGCAAGCTCACCGGCGCCGTCGACAGCGTCTCCCTCACCGTGCCCAACGGCGCCGCCTTTTCGCTCGATCTGTCTGCGCTGACCCAGCTTGGCGCCGGCTTCACGGTTTCCGACGCCCAGGTCAACGGCAACGCGCCGAGCACTATCGACAAGGTCCAGATCAGCAAGGACGGCACCATCTACGCGCAGTACAAGGACGGCTCCACCAAGCCGCTCTACAAGATCCCGCTGGCTGACGTACAGAGCCCGGATCAGCTCAAGGCGCTGCCTGGCAACGTCTATTCGCAGGGCACCGAGTCCGGCGCGGTTCGTGTCGGCTTTGCCAATGAAGGCAAGCTCGGCTCCATCATCTCCGGCGCGCTCGAGAATTCCAACGTCGACATCGCCGAAGAACTGACCAACATGATCGCGGCACAGCGCAGCTACACCGCCAATTCGAAAGTCTTCCAGACCGGTTCCGATCTGATGGACGTCCTTGTCAACCTGAAGAGATAAGACGGGCGTCGCCCGCGAAAGACCCGCATGTCACTGTCTACCGCATTGAGTATCGCCCAGTCGGCGCTTATGAACACCGCGCGACAGACCAGCGTTGTCTCGCGCAACGTGGCCGACGCCTCCAACCCGGACTATTCACGCCGTCAGGCCGTCGTCACCAGCACGGCGCCGGGCGCGCGTTCGGTCGATATCCAGCGCGCAGCCAACGAGCTTTTGTTTCGCCAGAATCTCGGCGCGCTGTCGGCCTGGAGCGGGCAGAACGCGCTCTACAGCGGCATGGATCAGCTGGGCGTTGCGGTCAATGGCGTCGACAATGCGTCCTCGCCCTCGACCGCGATCGCCAACCTGCAGCAGGCGCTGCAGCTCTACGCCACCTCGCCGTCGAACCAGAACCTCGGCGCCTCGGTCATCGACGCCGCCAAGCAGGTCGTGCGCTCGCTCAATGAGGGCTCCAAGGCAGTCCAGGATTTCCGCACCCAGACCGACGGCCAGATCGCCACCGCCGTCGATGACCTGAACTCGCTGCTCAGCCAGTTCCAGGATGCCAACACGGCGGTCATGTCCGGAACCCGTTCCGGCACCGACGTTTCCGATGCGCTCGACCAGCGCGACGCGCTTTTGAAGAAGATTTCGAACTATGTCCCGGTGTCGACCTTCACGCGAGGCGACAATGACATGGTCATCACCACCGGTGACGGCACGACTTTGTTCGAGACGATACCGCGTACGGTCACCTTCGCGGCGTCGGCAGGCTATACCGCGGGTGCCGCCGGCAATGCCGTTTACATCGACAACGTGCCGATCTCGGCGGGAGCCGGCGGCAACACCAGCGCCAGCGGCACGCTTGCCGGCCTGCTGCAATTGCGCGACGGCGTCGCCTCGACCATGCAGAGCCAGCTCGATGAGACCGCGCGTGGCCTGATCACCGCTTTTGCCGAGACCGCACCCTCGATGGCCAATGCCGCCGGCCTGTTCACCTGGTCGGGGGCGCCGGCCGTGCCGGCCGCCGGCACGCTGGTCACCGGCCTTGCCGCGTCCATCAGCGTCAATGCAGCGATGGACCCGAGCACCGGCGGCAACCCGACGCTGCTGCGCGACGGCGGCGCCAATGGTGCTGCCTATGTCGCCAACACGGGCGGCGGCGCGTCCTATTCCACCCTTCTGGTTGCCTATGGCGACCGACTCGACCAGCCGATGACTTTCGACCCCGCCGCCGGCGTTTCGGCAACCTCCAGCGTATCCGACTACGCCGCCAGTTCGATCGGTTGGTTCGAGAGCGTGCGCCAGCAGGCTTCGACCGCCTCCGACGCCAAGGAAGCACTGGCATCGCGCAGCGCCGAGGCGCTGTCCAACGCGACCGGGGTCAATGTCGACCAGGAAATGTCGCTGCTGCTCGACCTCGAACACACCTACCAGGCATCAGCCCGGATGATGAAAACCGTCGACGACATGTTGACGGCCTTGCTCAACGCGGTGGGATAATTCCATGACTTCAGTCTCCTCGGCCGCAATCTCCAATGCCATGCGCTCCCAGCAGATGCGCATGCAGGCCGAACTCGTCAAAGCCACCAAAGAATCCTCGACGGGCCGGGTCGCTGACGTCGGCCTGGCTCTCGGTGGGCGCACCACCCAGGCCGTCACCTTCCAGCGCGATCTTGACCGGCTCAACGTCATCATCGATTCCAACGGCCTGGTCGGCGCCCGGCTTTCCTCGACGCAGACCTCGCTTGGTCAGCTCTCCACCGCCGCGCAGACCTTCCTGTCCGCCCTGACCACCGCTTCCTCGAGCGACTCGTCCAACAGCCTCACCCGGGACTCCGGCAAGGCGACCATCCAGCAGCTGACCTCGATCCTCAACACCAGCGTTAATGGTGAATATCTGTTTGCCGGCACCAACACAGACGTCAAGCCGATCAACGATTTCACCGCTGCCGGCTCTCCTGCCAAGGCTGCATTCGATACCGCTTTCCTCACCAATTTCGGTTTCACCCAGGACGACCCGGCAGCGGCCAACATCACGGCTGCCCAGATGGACGATTTCATCACCAATGATGTCGTGCCGCAGTTCACGGGCGCGGGTTGGCAAGGCAACTGGTCGAACGCCACCGACCAGCAGATCGTCAGCCGCATCGCACTCAACGAAACCACACCGACTTCGACCAGCGCCAACAGCGATGGCATTCAGAAACTCGCCATGGCGGCAGCCATGGTCAGCAGCCTGATGTCCAGCAACATCAGCCAGGCGGCGAAGAATACGGTTGTCAGCCGCTCGACCACATTGGTTGGCGAAGCGCTGAGCGGCATTGGCCAGCTTCAATCCGAGACCGGCATCGTCCAGAAGCGGGTTTCCGATGCCAACGATCGGATGAAAACGCAGGTCGACCTTTTCGAACGGCACATTCTCGATCTGGAAGCCGTCGATCCGGCGGCAGCTGCGACACGGGTCGCGGACCTGACACAGCACATCGAAACGTCTTTCGCGTTGACCGCACGCCTGCAGCAGCTCAGCCTGTTGAATTACCTGACCTGACAACGCTTAACGGAACGGTAGAGCCCCAACGATGTACCAATTCTCCTACGCCGACATCCAGAGCAACTCCGTTGCCGACGCGAAGGACCGCGAGCGGGAGCTTCTGACCCGCTCGATCGACATGCTGGCGGCGGCAGCAGCGGCCGGCCACGATTCGATGGAGGCGATCGAGGCGCTTCACTTCACCAACCGCGTCTGGACCGCCTTCGTCGAGGATCTTGGCTCCAGCGACAACGCCCTGCCCAAGGAACTGCGCGCCAACCTCATTTCCATCGGCCTGTGGCTGCTGCGCGAGGCGGAGGACATCCGTCAGGGCCGCACCAACAATTTCGAAGGGTTGATCGAGGTGTCCCAGATCATCAGGGACGGCATTCAATGACCAACACGCTGAAGATATCGCTCAAGCCGAACGAAAAGATTTACATCAACGGCGCCGTCATCCGGGTCGACCGCAAGGTCACTGTCGAATTGATGAACGACGTCCAGTTCCTGCTCGAAAGCCACGTGATTCAGGTCGACGATGCCTCGACACCGCTCAAGCAGCTCTATTTCATCCTGCAGGTCATGCTGATGAACCCGGCGGGCGCCGCCGCCGCGCGCGACATGTTCCGCCGTTCGCTGCCGCTGCTTCTGGCAAGCTTCGAGGACACCCAGATCTGCAGCGCGCTGAAACAGATCGACCGCATGGTCGGCGAGGATCATATCTACGAGGCGCTGAAGGCGATCCGCGCGCTTTATCCGCTCGAACGCCGCGCGCTGGGTGGTAATGACGATGTTTCGGGTGCCGAGCGCCCGCTGGCCGTGGGAGCACGATACTGATGAACGTGGACATGACGACGACGATTCCGACAGGCGCCAATCAGGCCACGGCGTCGACCTCGAAGACAGCGGTCGACTACCAGTCCTTCCTGAAGCTTCTGATCGCCGAGATGAAGAACCAGGATCCGACCAAGCCGATGGATTCGACGCAATATGTCGCCCAGCTCGCCACCTTCTCTCAGGTCGAGCAGTCGGTGCAGACCAACACCAAGCTCAATCAGATCATGCAGTCCTCGGCGCTGTCGCAGGCCGACGCACTGATCGGGCGCTCGATCACCTCCGCCGACGGCCTGACGACGGGCACCGTGGCTTCGGTGCGCCTCGCCAGCAACGGTCTCATCGCCGTGCTGCAGAACGGCACCGAAGTCGCGGTCGGCCCGGGAGTCTCTGTCAAGGCAGCAAGCTGACGCTTTCGACAGAGAGCCAGTCCCATGAATGAGGCCGACGCTCTCGACATCGTCCAGTACGCGGTGTGGACGGTGCTCGTCGCGTCCGCTCCGGTGGTGCTGGTCGCCATGGCGGTCGGCATCGGCATCGCCCTCATCCAGGCGCTCACGCAGGTGCAGGAGATCACCTTGACCTTCGTGCCGAAGATCGTCGCCATCATGCTGGTGGTGGCGTTGACCGGCCCCTTCATCGGCAGCCAGATATCGGCCTTCACCAACGTCATCTTCGAGCGCATCCAGAACGGGTTCTGAACCTGTTCCAGGAAGGTGTGCCCGCGCGCCATGCCGTTCGCCCTTGTCTGAAGACAGACGCCGCTGATCCCCGCGGCACCTCCGGACCCACTGCAGACAAGGCCTGGACCGCCTCTATCCCATTGTTGGACCATGAGCTTTTTTGCCCTTTGCGGCGCCATGCCCTACTTTCGGCAAACGGTCTGCGCAAACGGATTGTCTGACGAGCAGGCACGACATGGCAGGAACCCAAATGATTGACGAAAAGCCGGACAGCGAGAGCGTCTCGGCGCTGGCGCCCTTCCGTCACGGCATTTTCCGCGCCGTGTGGGGCGCAAGTCTCGTCTCGAATTTCGGTGGCCTGATCCAGGGTGTCGGCGCCGCCTGGATGATGACCACGATCGCCACCTCGCCCTATCAGGTGGCCCTGGTCCAGGCTTCGACCACCTTGCCGATCATGCTGTTTGCACTCGTCGCCGGCGCCATCGCCGACAGTTTCGACCGGCGCAAGGTGATGCTGGTCGCCCAGACCTTCATGCTGGTGGTGTCGGTGCTCCTGACCGTGTTCACTTATTCCGGCCTGATCACGCCATGGACGCTGCTTGCCTTCACCTTCCTGATCGACAGCGGCACCGCGCTCAACAGCCCGTCATGGCAAGCCTCCGTCGGCGATATCGTACCCCGCAACAAGGTGCCGGCGGCCGTCGCCCTCAATTCGATGGGCTTTAACCTGACGCGCAGCGTCGGTCCGGCGATCGGCGGCATCATTGTCGCCGCGGCCGGTGCGGCGGCCGCCTTCGCGGCGAACGCGGTGAGCTATATCGGCCTGATCGTCGTGCTGGCGCGCTGGAAGCCGGACGTGCCCATGTCGACCTTGCCGCGCGAGTCGCTGGGGGCCGCCATGGGCGCCGGCCTGCGCTATGTCGCCATGTCGCCCAACATCGGCAAGGTGCTGGTCAGGGGAGCTGCGTTCGGCTTCAGTGCAGGCGCTGTGCTTGCGTTGCTGCCTCTGGTGGCGCGCGATGTCGTCAAGGGCGATGCGCTGACCTATGGCATCATGCTCGGCGCCTTCGGCATCGGCGCGGTCGGCGGCGCCTTGATCAGCGTCAGGCTGCGGCAGCTGCTCTCCAGCGAGACGATGGTGCGCTGTGCCTTCGCCGGCTTCGCCGTCTGCGCCTTCAATGCCGCCGTCAGCCAGCATGCCTGGCAGACGTCGCTCGGCCTGCTTGTCGGCGGCGCCTGCTGGGTGATCGCGCTTTCGCATTTCAACGTCACGGTGCAGATGGCGACGCCGCGCTGGGTAGTCGGCCGGGTGCTGTCGGTCTACCAGACCGCGACTTTCGGCGGCATCGCGCTCGGCAGCTGGATCTGGGGTGTCGTCGCCGATGCGCACGGCGCCGAAACCGCGCTGATCGCAGCCAGCGTCGCCATGCTGGCCGGCGGCGCCATCGGTCTTTTGCTCCCGCTGCCGCAACAGCAGGTGCTCAACCTCGACCCGCTCAATCGCTTCAAGGAACCGCACCTTGCGCTTGACCTGAAGCCGCGCAGTGGTCCCATCGCCATCATGATCGAGTATGTGATCCGGCACGAGGACGAACCGGAGTTCCTCGCCATCATGGCCGAACGCGGCCGCATCCGCCGTCGTGACGGCGCCCGCAACTGGACACTGGCGCGCGATCTCGAGAATCCCACCGTATGGATCGAGCATTATCACACGCCGACCTGGATCGAATATATCAGGCACAATGGACGCATCACCCATGCCGACGCTGTCATCGGCGAACGCGTGCGGGCCCTGCACAGCGGCGACGAACCGCCGCGCGTGCGACGCATGATCGAACGCCCGACCACTGCGGGCACAGCGCTTGTGATGGCCAAGGGACCTATCGAGCATTAGGGCTCCGCAACCGCGCGCCCTGTCGCAGGCACCCCGCTTGGCCCTCCCGTCACCCCTCGCCCGACAGGTCCCGGCGCGCCTTGTCGAGTTCCTCGGCATAGCGCCGCATCAGATGGCCTTCGGTCAACAGGCCCAGCACGATGTGGTCGGTGAAATCCTCGACGACAGCGAGTTCTTCGGCGCCGGCGCGCTGGAATGTTTCCGCGGCGGCCTGCACGTTCATGCTCGGCACCAGCACCGCGTCCTTGTATTTGGCAAGATCGCGCACCGGCACCTCGCCATCGGAAGGATCGCTGTGCAGTTCGGCCACGATCAGCACGCCGACATAGTGGTCGCCCACGTCGACGGCGATGACCCGCTGGGCAGAGCCGAGCGGCACTTGCTTGCGGAAGGCTGCCAGGGTCGTCGAGGCATAGATGGTCTTGATGTCCTTACGCATCATCGAGCCGACTGTGAGGCTGCGCATCCAGCCGACATCGTGGGCGCTGCGGATGGTCTCGCCGCGCAAATGGAAGCGCCATGTCGAGAACGAATAGCCGAAGGTCTCGCGCACCAGGATCGCCGACATGATCGAGGCGGCCAGCACGACGCCGGTCAGCGTCAGGTCGCGGGTCGATTCCAGCGCCAGGAAGGTCATCGTCAGCGGACCGCCGACGACACCGACGGCGAGCGACGTCATGCCGACGACGGCGGCAACAGCAGGGTCGATGCCGGTTGCCGGCGAGACGACGATCATCACATCCGCGAATGCCTTGCCGAGCAGCGCGCCGAGGAATAGCGAGGCGAAGAACAATCCGCCGCGAAAACCCGACCCCAGCGACACCGCCGACGCCGTCAGCTTGAGCACGAAGACGCTGGCCACCACGGCCAGCCCGTAATTCATCGAGAATTCGCGATGCAGCGCGCCATGGCCGCTGGACAGCACTTGCGGGGTGATAAGACCCAGCAGCCCGACGATGACGCCACCGATGACGGGGCGCAGCGCCGCATCGATCGACAGTCTGGCAAAACCACGTTCGATTAACGTCACCAGATGCATGATGGCGATCGAGGCGGCACCGCCGAGCAGGCCGAGCAGCAGGAACGGCACATACTGGCTGGCGGTGAGCGCCGGCAGGCCCGAAAGCTCGAGCGGAAACGGCACGCCGCCGAACATTTCGGCGGTCAGCGAGGCGCAGATCGCGGCTGTCAAGACCGGCGCGACATTGGCGACAGAGTAGATGCCGATGACCAATTCGAAGCCGTAGAAGGCGCCGGTCAGCGGTGCATCGAAGGCGGCGGCGATGGCGCCGGCCGCACCACAGCCGACCAGGATGCGGACATCGTTGCGGCGCAGCCTGAAGATGCCCGCCAGCCGCGATGCCAGCCCGGAGCCAACCTGCGTATAGCCGGCTTCCAGCCCGACCGAGGCGCCAAAACCGCTGGAGATCATCGTCTGGCCGGCGATGATGAAGGTGTCGGTCAGCGACATGCGCCCGCCATAGAGCGCATTGGCTTCGATCGGGTCGATCGGCGTGCGGAATTTCCGTATCCTGAGCCAGACCACCGTCAGCCCCAGCAGCATGCCGCCGATCGCCGGTATCAGCGCCTGCATCGGATTGGCGAGCGAGAACATGCCGGAAAGCCGGCCGCCTGGCTGAACGCCGAACAGCAGCCCGTGCAGGTCCTGCACGATCTGGCTCATCGCCGTGACCAATATGCCAGCCATCACGCCTACGACACCGGCGAGAATGACGACCACGATGCCGCGTGCCTCAAGCAGAGGCAACGACCTGATCAGCACCGCGCGCAGCCGGCGGGCGTAGACTTCGCTGTGGTTTCTGGAAAGCACCGGGGCGGCTCGCCGATATCGAAAGGCAGTGGAAAGCCAGCCTGATACGCCCGGCGGCACGGCATGGCAACCACAATGCCGACAGACACCACATTGGCGACAGCGGGCGCGATATCGATCGGCCGATGGACCGTTCAGGTCGGCATAGGCACGCCGGCTTCATAGAGCACGAGGTTGCGCTCGCCTATGCCAAGCGCCGGCCAGCTCGCACGCCAGTCCGCAATGTGCGCCGAGCGGAAATGCGCATCGAGCGCTGTCCTGTCGCTCCAGACTTCCGTGACCCGGATGAGCCCGGCATCGAAAACATCCTGCGCATAGGAATATTCGAGACAGCCGGGCTCGGCGCGGCTGCCGGAAACCATGCGTTCCATAGCGGGCCTGGCTTCCTCCAATTTGTTAGGCGGCAAGCGGATGGTGCCGATGATCAGAAGCATGGGTTTTCCCTTCTTTGCGAGCCGGCCGACCGGCGACCTGCGCATGATCGTTCGAACTAGCCAGTCTCCCACCCTCGCGCAAGCTTGGCGGGCTACCCTCACAGGGCTGTCGCGCGCTCGGCAGTCTATGGGGTTTGAGGACGATATGGCGATCAGCGAAAGCATTCAGCCCGGCGCGGTGGCCAAGAACGGCCGCGACGTCTTCTTCGCCATCGGCATCGTCATCATCCTGGCCGTGCTGTTCCTGCCGATTCCGGCCTTTCTCATCGACATCGGCCTCGCCTTCTCGATCGCACTTTCGGTGCTGATCCTGATGGTGGCGCTGTGGATCCAGCGGCCGCTCGATTTCTCGTCGTTCCCGACCGTGCTGCTCATCGCCACCATGCTGCGGCTGTCGCTCAACATCGCCACCACGCGCATGATCCTGTCGCATGGCAATGAGGGCACGCATGCCGCCGGCTATGTCATCGCCGGCTTCTCCAAGCTGGTGATGGCCAGCGACTTCGTCATCGGCCTGATCGTCTTCATGATCCTGATCGTGGTGAACTTCATCGTCATCACCAAGGGCGCCACCCGTATCGCCGAAGTCGGCGCCCGCTTCACCCTCGACGCCATCCCAGGCAAGCAGATGTCGATCGACGCCGACCTGTCGGCCGGCATGATCGACGACAAGACAGCGCAGCTGCGCCGCCGTGAACTGGAAGAAGAATCTTCTTTCTTCGGCTCGATGGACGGCGCCTCGAAGTTCGTGCGCGGCGATGCCATCGCCGGCCTCATCATCACCGCCATCAACATCGTCGGCGGCATCGCCATCGGCTACATCAGGCACGGTATGGGCATGGGCGAAGCCGCCGACGTGTTCATCAAGCTGTCGGTCGGCGACGGCCTCGTCACCCAGATCCCGGCCCTGATCGTGTCGCTCGCCGCCGGCCTGCTCGTCTCCAAGGGCGGCACGCGCGGCTCGACCAACCAGGCGGTGTTCGGCCAGCTCGGCGCCCACCCGCGCGCCCTCTATGTCGCGGCATCGCTGCTGGTGCTGCTCGGCCTGATGCCCGGCCTGCCGCTGTTCCCGTTCTTTGCGCTGGCCGCCGGCATGGCCGGCCTCGGCTACGTCATCCCGATGCGCGCCAACCGCGCCGTCGCCGAAGCCGAGGCGATCAAGGACCAGGAAAAGGCGACTAAGGTCGAGGAGGAGAAGAACTCGGTCAAGGCCTCGCTCGCCACCGCCGAGATCGAGCTTTTGATAGGCAAGCAGCTGTCGACAAGGCTGCTGACGTCGCATCAGGAACTGGTTTTCCGCATGGGCAAGATGCGCAAGAAATTCGCCACCCAATATGGCTTCGTGGTGCCGGAGGTGCGCGTCGCCGACGATTTCGCCATCCCGCCGAAGAGCTACCAGATCAAGGTGCACGGCACCGTGGTGGCCGAGTATCAGATGCGCGTCGGCGAGATCATGGTGCTGCTCGGCAACCGCGACATCCCCGAGATACCGGGCGAGGAAATCCGCGAGCCGGCCTTCGGCATGCGCGCCTATTCCGTGGTCGAAGCCTTCGCCGAGGATCTGAAGCGCGAGAACTACACCTTCGCCGACAACATGTCGGTGCTGCTCACCCATCTCTCCGAGGTCATCCGCAACAACCTGCCGCAGCTTCTGTCCTACAAGGACATGAAGGCGCTGCTCGAACGCCAGGACCAGGAGTACCGCAAGCTCGCCGACGAGATCTGCACCACGCACATCTCCTATCCCGGCCTGCAGGCGGTGCTGAAGCTGCTGCTGGCCGAACGCGTCTCGATCCGCAATCTGCACCTGATCATCGAGGCGATCGCCGAGATCGCGCCGCATGTGCGCCGCACCGAGCAGATCGTCGAGCATGTCCGCATCCGCATGGCCCAGCAGATCTGCGGCGACCTGTCCGAGGGCGGCGTGCTGAAGGTGCTGCGCCTCGGCAACCGCTGGGACCTCGCCTTCCACCAGAGCCTCAAGCGCGACGCCAAGGGCGAGGTGCGCGAATTCGACATCGACCCGCGCCAGCTCGAGGAGTTCGGCCAGGACGCGACCAAGGCGATCAAGAAATATCTGGAAGCCGGCGAGCGTTTCGTCCTCGTCACCGCGCCCGACGCCCGCCCCTATGTGCGCATGATCATCGAGCGCCTGTTCACCACGCTGCCGGTGCTCAGCCATGTTGAAATCGCCAAGGGCGTCGAGATCAAGGTGCTCGGAACCATATCGTGAGCGTGCTTTCGCAAGGCGTCGTCATCGCGGCGTTCCTCGCCTTCTGCCGCATTGGCGCCTGCTTCATGCTGATGCCGGGCCTGTCCAGCGCCCGCGTCCCGGTCCAGGTCAGGCTGTTCGTGGCGGTCGCCGCCACCGGCGGCCTGCTCGCCTTCCTGTGGGACAAGATCTTCCCTTTCGTCGACCCGCGCCCCCAGATCCTGGTGCCGATGATCATCTCGGAACTTCTGGTCGGCGGCCTGATCGGCGCCATGACCAGGCTCTACATGGAAGCCCTGCGCTTCATGGGCTCGGCCATCGCCATGCTGGTGGGCTATGGCGGCAGCGGCGGACCGGCGATCGAGGAGCCCGAACCCCAGGCAGCCCTTGCCGCCATCATCTCGTTCTCGGCGCTTTTGATGCTGTTCGTCTTCGATTTCGACCACGAAATAATACGCGCGCTGGTTTCCTCCTACACGGTCGCGCCGGTCAACATCTTCTTCAACCCGCAGGCAGCCCTTGTCGATGTCACCGACACGGTGTCGGACACCTTCTTCCTGGTCATCCGCCTCGGCAGCCCGTTCGTCGCCTATGCCATTCTCGTCAATCTGACGATCGGCTTCGTCAACAAGCTGACCCCGCAGATCCCCATCTATTTCATCTCCCAGCCCTTCATCATCGCCGGCGGCATGATCATCTTCTATTTCGCCGTCGGCACCATGCTGTCGCTGTTCGTCGACGGCTTCGTCGACCTGACATTGGCGAGGTAGAAATGAGCACGCGCAAGGACCGCCTCAAGAAGCTGGTCAAGGTGCAGGAACAGCTGAAGGCGCTGCACGAAACCCGCCACGCCACCTTCCTTGCGGCGGCCAGTGCCGCCGAGGCCGAGGCCGAGGAACTGGTCGGCCATTTCGACCAGGCCGATTCGCTCTCCGCCCTGTTTCCCGATCTCTACCATCGCCGCATTGCCCAGGCGGTGGTGCGCCAGGAGGCGAACCTGGCGAGCGCCAGGCAGGAAGCCAACCTCATCGCCGCGGCGACCGCCCGCACCAACATGGTCGAGCGCGCCTACAAGGACGTACGCAACCGCGACGAACGCGAACGCTCCGACCGCGAGCGGCTCGATATCATCGCCCAGAAGCGGACGCAGGAGTAGCTGGGAGATTGTGTGGCGCGAAGCGGACCCTCCAAGGTTCGGCTTTCCCGTAAACGCTTTACAGCCCGGTTTGGTAGCGCTACCGTTTCGGCTAGCGTGAGCCTGGGAGGAGCCAGGGCTGTCGCTAGCGGAAGCGTTGTTCCTTCGACGACGTCGCGGGAATTGTTGGGAGGACCGATGGCGTCTGTCGCAATTGGCGAAGTCTATAAATCATTCGGCGCTGTCGAGATCCTGCACGGGGTCAGCGTGAACATCGAGGACGGCGAGTTCGTCACTCTGGTCGGACCGTCGGGCTGCGGAAAATCAACCCTTCTCAGAATGATCGCCGGCCTGGAAAAGATTTCACGCGGCCAGATCGCGATTGGCGAACGTGTCGTCAACAACGTTGCGCCCAAGGAGCGCGACGTCGCCATGGTCTTCCAGAACTATGCGCTTTATCCACACATGACCGTTGCCGAGAACATGGCGTTCTCGCTGATGCTCAAAGGAGTTTCCAAGCCGGAGAGCGATGCCGGCGTGCGCCGCGCGGCCGAAATCCTTGGGCTGGTGCCGTTGCTGGCGCGCTATCCTCGGCAGCTTTCCGGCGGCCAGCGCCAGCGTGTCGCAATGGGCCGCGCGATCGTGCGTGATCCGGCGGTGTTTCTCTTCGACGAACCGCTGTCCAATCTCGACGCCAAACTCAGAGTGCAGATGCGCGCCGAGATCAAGGAACTGCACCAGCGCCTCAAGACCACGACAGTCTACGTCACCCACGATCAGATCGAAGCCATGACCATGGCTGACAAGATCGTGGTCATGCATGACGGCATCGTCGAGCAGATAGGGCCGCCGCTGGAACTCTATGACCGGCCGAACAACCTTTTTGTCGCCAGCTTTATCGGCTCGCCGGCCATGAATTTGCTGAGGGGCGAGATCGCTACCGACGGCTCACCCTCGTTTCGCGGCGCTGGCGGGATTTCAGTCCCGTTGGCCTCGGCACTTTCCATCCGCAATGGCGAGCCTGTGGTGCTGGGAATAAGGCCCGAGCATTTGCGGCTGTCCGACGAGCAGGGCATTCCGGTCACCGTCGCGGTGGTTGAACCAACCGGGTCCGAAGTGCAGCTCATCGGCAGGACAGCCGGCGGCGAAGAGATCGTCGCGAATTTCCGGGAACGACATTCCTTCACGCCGGGCGAAACCATCCGGCTTACGGCCGAGCCCAGCCTTATCCATCTCTTTCACGCAGAAACCGGACAGAGATTCCAAACACGTACCGATCAGTAGGACCACAGGCAAGGACAACAAACAGGAGGAAACGAGCATGAAGTTCACCAGACGCGACGTGATCCGCACCACCGCCGGCGCGGCGGCAGGTGCCTTGGGAAGTCGGTTCATCAGCTCTCCGGCCCTTGCCCAGGACGGACTGAAATACAAACCCGAGGATGGCGCCAAGCTTAGACTGCTGCGCTGGTCGCCTTTCGTCCAGGGCGACGAGGACCAATGGCTGGCCAACACCAAGCGCTTCACCGAAGCGACCGGTGTCGAGGTTCGCGTCGACAAGGAAAGCTGGGAGGACATTCGTCCCAAGGCGGCAGTCGCGGCAAATGTCGGGTCCGGCCCCGACCTGATGTTCGTCTGGTTCGACGACCCGCACCAATATCCCGACAAGCTGCACGACGTGAGCGAACTGGGCGAGTATCTGGGCGCGAAATACGGTGGCTGGCACGAGGGGCCTAAGCAATATGCGACACGCGACGGGAAGTTCGTCGGCCTGCCCCTGGCCACGATCGGCAATGCCATCGTCTATCGGGAAAGCTGGGTGAAAGAGGCCGGCTTTTCGGAGTTTCCAAAGGACACGAAAGGCTTCCTGGAACTTTGCAAGGCCTTGCAAGCGAAGGGACATCCGGCCGGCTTCACGCATGGCCATGGCGTCGGCGACGGCAACAACTATGCTCATTGGCTGCTGTGGAGCCATGGCGGCCAGATGGTCGACGAGAGTGGCAAGGTAACGATCAACAGCCCCGAGACCCTCAAGGCGATCGAATACGCGCAGGAGCTCTACAAGACCTTCATTCCAGGCACCGAAAGCTGGCTCGACGTCAACAACAACCGCGCCTTCCTGGCCGGCGAACTGGGGGTGATCGCCAATGGAATTTCCGCCTACAACACGGCCAAGATCAACAAGGACAAAGATCCAAAGCTGGCTGAAATCGCCAAGGACATACGCACGACCAACCTGCCCATCGGTCCTGTCGGCAAATCCGTCGAATTGTTCCAGGTGACCACGGCTGTCATCTTCAATTACACGCCCTACCCCAACGCGGCTAAGGCGTATTTGCAGTTCATGTTCGAGGAACCGCAAATGAAGGACTGGATCACCTCCTCGGCCGGATATTGCTGCCAGACACTGAAGGCATTCGACAACAACCCCGTATGGACTGCCGATCCCAACAACGCCGCTTACGCCAAGGCTTCGGCTACTCTGCGGCCCAACGGCTATGCCGGGCCGCTCGGCTATGCCTCGGCGGCAACCATGGCCGACTACGTGCTGGTCGACATGTTCGCCAAAGCGGTGACCGGCCAGGCCACGCCGCAAGAGGCAATGGAAGAGGCCGAGAAGCGGGCAAATCGCTATTATCGCGTTTGAGCCGGCTCAGCCGGGCAGCGCGGCTGCCCGGCTGGCTTCGGATTGCGTCGCGGCCGATCCGGCCTATCAATGAGACCTCAGCAGGAGCCAACCCATGGCCGTGCCGTCAGCTGCTATCCAGCCGCGACCTTCGATCTTCTCACGGATTCTGTCGCGCTGGAGCGAAAGTCGGAACGCACTTGGCTTCGGCTTCATGCTTCCGGCGGCTGCACTGCTGCTTGTCTTCCTGACCTATCCGCTGGGGCTCGGCGTTTGGCTCGGCTTCACCGATGCCCGCATCGGCCGCCCCGGCATCTTCATCGGCATCGAAAACTATGAATATCTGTGGAGCGACGCCGTCTTCTGGCTCTCCGTCTTCAACACCTTGCTCTATACGATCAGCGCTTCGATCCTGAAATTCGCGCTCGGCCTCTGGCTAGCGCTCCTCCTCAACCAGAACCTTCCCTTCAAATCGTTCTTCCGCGCGATTGTCCTGCTGCCGTGGGTGGTGCCGACGGTGCTCTCGGCCATCGCCTTCTGGTGGATCTACGATTCGCAGTTCTCCATCCTGTCGTGGGCGCTTATGGAAATGGGACTGATCGATCACCGCATCAATTTCCTTGGCGATCCGGAGAACGCACGCGCCTCGGTGATCGCTGCCAATGTCTGGCGCGGCATTCCTTTCGTGGCCATCACGCTGCTGGCCGGCCTGCAGACGATTCCCCAATCGCTTTACGAGGCCGCGACGCTCGACGGCGCCAGCCGTTGGCAGTTGTTCCGCTATGTGACGCTGCCGCTGCTGACGCCGATCATCGCCATCACCATGACCTTTTCGGTCCTGTTCACCTTCACCGATTTCCAGCTGATCTATGTGCTGACTCGCGGCGGGCCGGTGAATGCCACCCATCTGATGGCGACGCTCTCGTTCCAGCGCGGCATTTCCGGCGGCCAGCTTGGCGAGGGAGCCGCAATCGCGGTGGCGATGATCCCATTCCTGCTAGCGGCGATCCTTTTCAGCTATTTCGGCTTGCAACGTCGTAAATGGCAGCAGGGCGGTGGAGACTGACATGGCCGCGATCGAAACGAACAATCGTCCGAACACGGATGAAGGCGGCATGGGCTATCTCCAGAGCCTGCCCCGGCGCGTGGTGACCGTTTATCTGCCGCTCCTGATCTTCGTCATCGTGCTGCTGTTCCCGTTCTACTGGATGACGATCACGGCGGTGAAACCCAATCTCGAGATGACGGATTATGCCAATTTCAACCCGTTCTGGGTCGTCCATCCGACGCTCGAGCATATTCGGTATCTGCTCTTCGACACGTCCTATCCGGGTTGGCTTCTCAACACGATCATCATCTCGACCGCCGCAACTTTCCTGTCGCTGCTGGCGGCGGTGTTCGCTGCCTATGCGATCGAGCGCTTGAGGTTTTCCGGGGCGCGGCAGGTCGGCTTGGCGATCTTCCTGGCCTATCTCGTGCCGCCCTCGATTCTGTTCATTCCCCTGTCGGTGATGGTTTTCAACCTCGGCCTTTACGATACGCCGTTCGCGCTGATCCTCACCTATCCGACGTTCCTCATTCCATTCTGCACGTGGCTCTTGATGGGCTACTTCCGCTCGATCCCCTTCGAACTGGAAGAATGCGCGCTGATCGACGGCGCCAGCCGCTGGCAAATCCTGACCAAGATAGTTCTGCCGCTGTCGGTGCCTGGCCTGATTTCCGCCGGCATCTTCGCTTTCACCCTGTCATGGAACGAATTCATCTACGCTTTGACTTTTATCCAGTCGTCCGAAAACAAGACCGTGCCGGTCGGCGTGCTTACCGAGCTCGTACGTTCGGACGTCTATGAATGGGGAGCCCTGATGGCAGGCGCGCTGATCGGCTCCCTGCCGGTGGTGGTGCTCTATTCATTCTTTGTCGAGCACTACGTCTCCTCGATGACGGGCGCGGTCAAGGAGTGAAGCTGAGGCGGAAATCGACGATGGAAAAAACTGCCCGACAACGCATGGCGCGAAGTCGGCAGCTTCGATCGATCCCCGCACTTCCGCTCCCTCTCCTTCCCGCAAGCCTGCCACAAGCTTGTTGAGGCATGGTCTGGCTAAGGAAAACCGGTAAAAGGCGGACTTTCTTGGCGATTTCTCCACCCAGCGACATCGTTATGGATGTGGCCCGAGCCGTCGACCCGGCGGATATCGAGACCGCCCGCGCCGCGCTGGCAAAACGGGCCGGCGGCGCTGCGGGCACGTTTTCACTCGACACCGCCGCTTCGGTCGATGCCGGCTCGATCCTGTCGCGCGCCACCGCCGACAAGGCCGCCGCTGCAACCAACCCGGCCAACAAATTCAAGAAGTTCGAGGCGATGGTGCTGCAGACCTTCATCCAGAACATGCTGCCAAAGGATACCGAGGGCGTCTACGGCAAGGGCCTGGCCGGCGACATGTGGAAATCGCAGCTTGCCGAGCGGGTGGCCGACGTGATGGCCGAACGCGGCGGCATCGGCATCGCCAAGTCGATGCTTGCCGACCACTATCTCGAAGGCAAGCGCGTGGTTCCGGTCGGTCCGGTTTCGGGCGGGTTGGAAAAGACCGAGATCGACCAGCAAAACAGCCTGTCGACCTCGCTGGTCCACCAATTGCAGCGCAAGGCTGCGGGGTCGATGACCGGTGACGAGACGACCATAAAAACAAACATCAAGATCTAAACGGGAAACGCCATGGCCGACTTTTCGGAATCCACCTCCAACCTGCCAGCACGCACGACCGCGTCGGAAGCGCCGATCCCGTTCGCGCGGCCCGGCAACCTCGCCGCCATCATCGGTCGCATCGAGGAAGTGGTCGAGGAAGAGACCGCCGGTATCCGCAACGCGACCAACTATGATCTCAAGGCGTCGAACGCCCGCAAGAGCCGCTACCTCTACGAGTTGACCCGCGCCATGAAGGGCGGCAGCGAAGCCGAATTCCTCGAACAGCACCGCGAGGGCCTGACCCGGCTGCGCCAGAAGCTGGCGAAGAACGAAGCGGCGATCCTCGCGCATCTCAGCGCGGTCAACGAAGTCGCCAGCCTGCTGCGGCACGCCATCCAGCGCGCCGAGACCGACGGCACCTACTCCGCCGGCGAGTTCGGCTGGATGAAGGCATGATGCCGAACACGAGCGACACATCGGAGATACTGCCGAAGCAACGGCGCAGTGCCGCGTTGCCATCCCAAGGGACCGATCAAGGGACTGACAAGAGCCGATGATCAAGGTCATCGCCATCGCCGTCTGGATTTGCGCCGCAACCCTCGGCGCCGTGTTCTATTCGTTTCAGGCGGCCGGCGAGCGCGGTGTCGGCGAAACGCCGAAGCCGATGCTGGGCGGTCTCGACTACGTCAAGACCGACATCATTTCGGTGCCGCTGATCCGCGATTCTGAGATCGGCGGCTATTTCCTGACCAAGCTCGTCTACACCGTCGAACCCGAGCAGATAAAGAAGCTGTCCATTCCGGCCGAAGCGCTGATCACCGACCAGGTCTATTCCTACCTCTATTCCAATCCGCAGATCGACTTCACCAACAAGGCGACCATCGATCTCGATGCTTTCCGCGCCGCCATCCGCGATACCGTCAACGCGCGTGTCGGCGCGCCTTTGGTGCATGAGGTTCTGATCGACCAGGTCAATTTCCTGTCGAAGGACGAAATCCGCGACAACTGGCTGCGCCGCAAGAAAAGCGAGACGGCGACCGAAATGACCAGGGCGTTCAAGGAACACTGAGTTGCCCTGCTCACAGGCCCGGTCACATCGAGCCTCGCCTGCCGCAAGGGCAGGAACCAGCCACCCGAATCCGCGTTGACGTAAACGTCAACCCAAAGCTATATGCGGCAGCGACCGTGATCGCGAAACCGCGGCATGGGCTTCGGCTGGATCGAAGCGCCGTTGCGAGACAGATGCAACCAGACAAGGAGAACAGCGTGAGCGTTCAGGAGATTGCCGAGAAGATCAAGTCGCGGGTGGCCAGCAGCGGGTTCGATCGTTCCGTGAAATTCGACACCGGCAGCGACGGCGTCATCGTCATCGACGGCGCAACCGTCTCGAACACCGATGCACCCACCGACTGCACCATCAAGCTCTCGCTCGACGACCTGGATTCGCTGATCGCTGGCGACCTGAACCCGACAATGGCGTTCATGACCGGCAAGATAAAGGTCGAAGGCGACATGACCGTCGCCATGGCGCTCAGCCAGCTGATCGGCTGAAGGCATCCAGCCGCCCAGGCGGCATCCACCAATTGCGAAAAACGCCGCCCTTTTTCGGGCGGCGTTTTTGCATGAAATGCTGGCGGCTTCGTGTCTCAGGCCGCCGATATCAATTCCTGCGCCTTCAGCTTGCGGCCGGCCGCCTTCAGCGTGCCGTGCACGCCGTCAAGCGCGCCTTCCACCAGTTCCAGCGCCAGCAGGCGGTGCCGCTCATAGGGTCCCGGCATGGCAAGTGAACCGGTCTTCTCGGCCGAGAAGCCGAAGCGCGCGTAATAGGGCGCATCGCCGACCAAAAGGATAGCGGCATGGCCGAGACGCGCCGCTTCGGCGATGGCATGGCGCATCAGCGCCGAGCCGATGCCTGCATTCTTGAGCGACGGGTCGACGGCAAGCGGGCCAAGCAGCAGCACGGCCGCACCGCCCTCGCCCAACCTGACATCCCACAGCCGCACGGTGCCGGCCACGCCGCCCGAAGCATCGCGGGCGACGAAGGCCAGCCCTTCCGAGGGCCGCCGGCCACGCCGCAACTTCTCCGACGCCTTTTTCCTGCGCTTCGGCCCCATGGCCCGATCGAGCAACGCCTCGCGCGCCGCAACATCGGCGGCGGCTTCGGCGACCATCCCAAAGGCCGGTGCGTGGCCCCCAATTTCAACTGGCATTTCCATTTCAAATGACATTTCCATTTCCGCAATCCCTGGCGAGCGGAGATCTGTTCCACAGGCGAGCCCGGGTGGACGACAGGCGCCCACCTGGGATGATCTGATCGGCTCTCTCAGCGCATTTTCAGGCGAAGTTGTGTCCGGTTCGCCGTCCGAAAATGCGCTGAGGAAGCGCCGTCAGATCACGTAGGATCGGAGAGGCTCGAAGCCGTTGAAGGCGACCGCCGAGTAGGTGGTCGTGTAGGCGCCGGTGCCTTCGATCAGCACCTCGTCGCCGATCGTCAGCGACAAAGGCAGCGGATAGGGCGTCTTCTCGTACATCACGTCGGCCGAATCGCAGGTCGGGCCGGCGAGCACGCAGGGTGCCGTCTCCGTGCCGTCATGCGCGGTGACGATGGGGTAGCGGATCGCCTCGTCCATCGTCTCGGCCAGGCCTCCGAACTTGCCGATGTCGAGGAACACCCAGCGCACATTGTCGTTGGCCGCTTTCTTCGAGATCAGCACGACTTCCGACTTGATGACGCCGGCATTGCCGACCATGCCACGGCCCGGCTCGATGATGGTTTCCGGAAGCGCGTTGCCGAAATGCTTGCGCAGCGCCGAGAAGATCGCCTGGCCATAGGCCTGGGCGGCAGGCACGTCACGCAGATAGCGCGTCGGGAAACCACCGCCCATATTGACCATCTTCAAGACGATGCCTTCTTCGGCGAGCGTCGCGAACACCACCTTGGCGTCGGCCAGCGCACGGTCCCAGGCGGTCAGGTCGGTCTGCTGCGAGCCGACATGGAACGATACGCCATAGGCGTCGAGGCCGAGCCCCTTGGCATGGCGCAGCACGTCGACGGCCATCGCCGGCACGCAGCCGAACTTGCGCGACAGCGGCCATTCGGCGCCCTCGCCATCGGTCAGCACGCGGCAGAACACGCGCGCGCCTGGAGCGACGCGGGCGATCTTCTCGACCTCTTCGACGCAGTCGACCGCGAACAGGCGGATGCCGAGCTGGTAGGCGCGTGCGATGTCACGCTCCTTCTTGATGGTGTTGCCGAAGGAGATGCGGTCCGCCGGCGCACCGGCGTCCATCGCCATCTCGACTTCGGCAACGGAAGCGGTGTCGAAGGACGAGCCCATCGCAGCAAGCAGGCGCAGGATTTCCGGCGCCGGGTTTGCTTTCACAGCATAGTAGATCTTGGAATCAGGCAGCGCCTTCTCGAAGGCGCGGAAATTGTCGCGCACGACATCGAGGTCGACGACGAGGCAGGGGCCGGTCGGACGTCGGGTGGCGAGAAAGTCAAGAATGCGCTGGGTGGCCATCGGGGTCTCTCCATCAGCGCCTTTCGGCGCGCAATAAGGCTGCGGGACGCGGGCTGTCGGCCTCGCGAACTCGCGGTGGACAAAGGCGGGACGGAAATTCATGGAACCAGCCGGTGGAGACCCCGGAACCATGAAGCGCCGTCTCGCGGCGGTGAACCTTGGCCTTGCCCGGCCTCGGTTCGCTTTGTCTGCCTTGGCTTGGATGGGAGACCCGTCCGCACTGCCGGCAATGAAGGTGTGCCTCTTCAGTAACCCCGGTTTTTGGACAACCGGCAGAACACCAGAAAGGCCCGCACCGTCGTTGCTTCAAGGTGTCCTCGGGCTGGCGGTTGGCCGCTAGACCGACTGGAGGGGTTAGCTCCAGTTACCTTACCGATTTCCCTCACCATTCGAGGATCGGCGGACACCCACAGGCACGTGCGACTTTGGGCAAGCGCGATATAAGGGCGAAGACTTTCACAATCAATAAAAATCGTATCGCAGGTTGTAAAATTTCTGGCGTCGAACAATGTTGCGGCAACCGTATCCGGATATCGAACGATGACAGGCACGCACGGCCCTCTCAACGCCTTTCTCGATCTTCGCCAGATGCCAGTGGCACATGCCCAGCTAGGCCCGCTGGCCGGCCTGCGGCTGGCCGTCAAGGACATCTACGACGTCGCCGGCTACCGCACCGGTTGCGGCAATTTGCAAAAATTCGCCGAAAGCCACGCAGCCTCGCGCACCGCACCCGCCGTGCAGATGATCCTCGATGCCGGCGCACGCTTCGTCGGCAAGACGCAGACCGACGAGCTTGCCTTCGCGCTGTTCGGCCAGAATGCGCATTTCTCGTTTCCGGTGAACCCGGCGGCACCCGACCGCGTCACAGGCGGCTCCTCATCGGGATCGGCGGCGGCGGTGGCGGGCAGGCTGGCCGATATCGCCACCGGCTCCGACACCGGCGGCTCGATCCGCGCCCCGGCGAGCTTTTGCGGACTGATCGGGCTGCGCACCACGCATGGCCGCATTCCGCTCGACGGCACGATGAAGCTGGCGCCGAGCCTCGACACGTTCGGCTGGTTCGCCGACGACATCGAGACCTACGAAACCGTCGGCAAGCTGCTGCTCGGCCGCGATCCGCACCAGCATGTGTTGGACCGGCCGCTGGCACTGGATTGGCTGGATGGATTGGTCGCCCGCCCGGCGCTTGCCGAATATGGTGAAATGAAGGGGCTGGCGGGCAAGGTCTTCGGCGCGCCGATGACGCCGGGAGTGCGCTTCTCCTCATCTCCCGATGAACTCTACTGGTGCTTTCGCCGGCTGCAGGCCAGGGAGGCCTGGGCGGTGCATGGCGAATGGATCACCAGCGGCGAGCGCGGCCTTGGCCCCGGCGTCGAGGAGCGTTTCGGCTTTGGCCGCGCCGTCGACGACAAGACAGCCCAGGCCGAGAAGGTGCGACGTCTGACCTTTCGCGGCGAACTGAGCGCCCTGCTCGGCAAGAACGGCTTCCTTGTCCTGCCGACGGTGCCTGGTCCGGCACCTTACGTGGACAGCACGCCGGAGCAGTTCCAGGCCTATCGCGAACGGGCGCTCCAACTTCTGTGCCTGGCCGGCCTGTCCGGTTTTCCACAGATCACACTGCCCGTCGGCTCGGTCGCCGGCGCCCCGTTCGGCCTGTCGCTGCTTGGCCCTTCCGGCAGCGACATTGCCCTGATACGGCTCGGCCGGAAACTTCTCGACGCGGCACGAAAGGCCTGACCATGGACACACTGACGCGCATGCGTGCCTTCATCGACGTGGTCGAGGCCGAGGGCTTTTCGGCGGCGGCGCGCAAGATCGGCCGCTCCAAGGCCTTGCTGTCGAAATATGTGCGCGAGCTGGAGGATGAACTCGGCGCTTTGCTGCTCAACCGCACCACGCGCCAGTTCTCGATGACAGAAGCCGGCCACACCTATTACCGGCGCGCCTCGGAGATCGTGCGCGAGGTCGACAGCCTAGCCGACGCGGTGCGTGAATCCTCCGGCGACGTGCGCGGCCGGATCAAGCTGTCGGCGCCGCGCACCTTCGCCGATGCGCCGATCGGCCAGTCGCTGATCGACTTCGCCAAGCAGCATCCCGACATCGTCCTCGACATCCAGCTCGACGACCGCTTCGTCGATCTGGTCGAGGAAGGCTTCGACCTTGCGGTGCGCATCTCGCGGCTGGAGAACTCGTCGCTGATCGCCAGGCGGCTGGCGCCGTTTTCGATAAAGCTCTGCGCCTCCCCCGAACTGATCGCCAAGCATGGCATGCCGACAAGGCCGCAGGATCTCAGCCGCATGCCTTGCATCGTCGACACCAATGGCCGCGGACTGAACAACTGGCCGTTCAAGGGCGACAATGGCGATCCGGTGAGCGTTTCGGTGTCCGGTCCGGTCGAGGTCAACAGCCCGATGACGGCGAGAGCCGCGGCCGTGGCGGGTCTCGGATTTACCGTCCTGCCGGATTTCATCGCCGCGCCCGACCTCGCGAGCGGCCGGCTGGTGGCGGTGATGGATGACCGTATCCTGTCGGGCGGCGGCATCTTCGCCGTCTACCCGCACCGTCGCTATCTGCCGGCGAAAGTCCGCGTCTTCGTCGACTTTTTGGTGCAGTGGTTCAGGACGCGCGAGGCTGGCTGACCGGCGTCAATAGTCTCGTGGTCCCAATTTCGCCCCCTTTCTGGTAACTCTCGGCAACTCTTCCGAGGCCTATGGACCGAGAATGAATCTGAAACGGCACGCAATCATGCTGGCTTCGGCCTTGGCGGCTACTTTTGCCGCCACTGGACCCGCTTACGTGCATCCGCATGTCTTCGCCGAGGCCCGCCTCGATGTGATTCTCTCCCCGGATCACCAAAGCGTGAAGGCTCTGCGTCATCTCTGGCGCTTCGACGATCTGTTTTCCTCGACCGTGATGATGGAGTTCGACAAGAACTCCGACCTGAAGCTCGACGACAAGGAGCTGAAGGAAGTCGCCGACACCGTTCATGCCTCGCTGGCCGAGTTCAATTACTTCCAGCTCGTCACCGTCGACGGCAAGGATGTGGCGATGACGCCGCCGCCGCATCTGATGGCCAATTTCGACAACGATCAGCTGATCATCCTTTTCGAGTCCGAACCTAAGGTGCCGATCAAGCTCCACGGCAAGATCGATATCGGCGTCTACGATCCGACATTCTACACGGCGATCGACTTCACCGAGGACTCCAACATCACGGTTGAAGGCCTGCCCTCGAACTGCACCAGCAAGGTGGTCCGTCCAGACCCGGACGAGGCCATCAAGGAAAACCAGAAGACCCTCACCGATGCCTTTTTCAATGACCCGACCGGCACCGATATGAGCAAGATCTTCGCCACCAAGCTCGAACTGACCTGTCAGCCAGAAGGATGAAGCCGGTGACGAAACCGTCCCTGCGTTTGGCATTCGGCCTGTTGGCCCTCACTGTCGCCATGATGCATTTCGCCGACGCCGCTCATGCCCAGAGTTCGCTCGGCATCGGCGTCAATGACGGCATGGCGCCCACCACCGGCCCGTTCGCCCACATCCTGATGTGGATCAATCTCAGGCAGCAGGAATTCTACCGCGCGCTGGCGACGGCGATGAAGGCGATGCGCCAGGACGGCAGCAAGATCTGGGTACTCGTCGGCCTGTCCTTCGCCTACGGTATTTTCCATGCCGCCGGCCCCGGCCACGGCAAGGCGGTGATCTCGTCCTACATGGTGGCCAATGAGGTGGCGTTGCGGCGCGGCATCCTCTTGTCCTTCGTCTCGGCGCTGCTGCAGGGCCTGACCGCGGTCGCAGTGATGGGAGTCGCCTACTTCGTCCTGCGCGGCACCTCCGTCTCGATGACGGACGCAGCCTGGTTCATGGAGATCATGAGCTTTGTCTTCGTCACCCTGTTCGGCGCCTGGCTCCTGTGGCGCAAGCTCGGCCCTTCCATCCTGCGCCTGTTTGGCAGAGGACCGGCCTACAGCCTGTCGGCGGCTCACGCCGGCCATTCTCACGCCGGTCATTCTCATGGGGGTCATTCGCATGCCGGTCACTCCCATGCAGCTCACAGCCATTCGGCGCATGCTCATGCGCACGCGCTACACGCGCATGACCATGTGCACGGCCCTTCGCACGATCATCACGATCATGCCGAACACGATCATGAACACCACGATCACGCGGCGGGCGAAGTCTGCGACACCTGCGGCCATTCGCACGCACCCGATCCGGCGCTGCTGTCGGGCGATCGCTTCGACTGGCGCACGGCGTGGACGGCGGTGGCGGCGGTCGGCATCCGCCCCTGCTCCGGCGCGCTGATCGTGCTCAGCTTCGCCCTGCTCAACGGGCTCTGGCTCGGCGGTTTGCTGTCGGTGCTGGCGATGTCGCTGGGAACGGCGATCACCGTATCGGCACTGGCGACACTGGCGGTGACCGCCAAGAACTGGGCGGTCTATTTCGCCGGCGACGGCCGCATGGGCAACCGCATCCACTCGATCGTTGAGATCGGCGGCGCCGCCTTCGTGTTCCTGTTCGGACTGCTGCTGCTGTCGGCAAGCCTGGCGGCAGGCGGATGATGCCCGACGCAGCGAGGCTCGGAGTTTAACCCGCGATCTTGCCGCCGAGCTCATCTTCGATATGAGCGCGGATGATCTCGTCAAAGCTCCTTTCGGCGCTGAAGCCCAGTTCCCTTGACCGCCGCGCCTCGAACCGTGTTGGCCAGCCCTTGACGATCGCCCAGATCGTGTCATCCGGCTCCTCGCGGATCAGGCTTACCGCCTTCGGCCCGGCGATGCGTTCCAGCGCCTCGATCTGCTCGCCGACGGTGACGGCGACGCCAGGCATCGTCAGGTTGCGGCGTGGCCCGACGGCGCTGCTGTCGATCCCTGCCGCATGGATCAGGAAGTTGACCGCCGAGCGCGGGCTGGCATGCGTGTGCACGACCGAGCGCGGCACCGGCAGGATCGCCTCCTGGCCGCTCAACGGCTCGCGGATGATGCCTGAGAAGAAGCCGGACGCCGCCTTGTTCGGCTTGCCCGGCCGCACGCAGATGGTCGGCAGCCTGATGCCGATGCCGTCGAAGAAACCGCGCCTGGAATAGTCGGCCAGCAGCGCTTCGCTCATCTGCTTCTGGGTGCCGTAGGAGGTCAGCGGCGTCGGATGGAAGTCATCGGGAATGACATCCGGGAACGGCGCGCCGAACACCGCGATCGACGAGGTGAAGACGACGCGCGGCGCAAAGCCCGCCAGCCGGATGGCATCGAACAGGGCCCGCGTGCCATCGAGATTGACGCGGTAGCCGAGATCGAAATTCGCTTCCGCCTCGCCCGACACGATGCCGGCAAGATGGAACACGACGTCGGGGCGCGATGCGACCAGGCGCTCAGTGGCCCCCGCTTCGGCGAGATCGCCGGTGTGCAGCGTGACGCTGACGCCATCCAGGCTCGGCGCCTGCGGCGGCACGATATCGTGTAAATCGAGCGCCGTGATCTTGCGGCCGCGCAGCGTCCCGTCCTTTGCCAGCCGGGCGATGAGCTTGCGGCCGACCATACCCGCGGCGCCAGTGATCAGAATGCGCATATCGAAAACCCCTTGCCTATTTACCCTGGTTTTTGCGCTGGTTGCGGGCCCGCAGCCAGAACACCGAGAAGAACGCCAGCACGAAGACGATGCCAAAGGCGCCGGCCAGCACCGTCGAAAGGCTGCCGAGAGCCAGCATTACGGTCGGCAGATAGTAGGCGCCGATACCGAACAGAAGCATGATCCACACTGCGGCGAGAAGAGCATTCCTGGTGTCGCGGTCCATCATGCCGCACCAGGGCAGCGGGCGTTCGTCAAGCTGGTTTTCAAGGTTTTGCAACTCCCGAGGCAGGACAATCGACATCGATCGATCCGGTCCTAGTGATGGTGGTCGTGATAGGCTGCCGCTTCATGCTCGTGCCCATGCTCGTGCTCGTCGCCATCGTCGGCGCACTGGCCGAATTCCGGTTCCACGGTGGCATGGCTGATGCCGTGCTCGCTGGCAAGCCGCTTCTTGACGGCACTCACCGCCTGATGCGCATCGACGCCCTCGTCGAGACAGGCATGCAGTGTCGCCATGTTGCTGGTCCCGTCGAGCGACCAGACATGCATGTGGTGCACTTCGCACACGCCCTGGATCGTCGCCTCGATATCCCTGGCGATCAGATCTCGGTCGAGGCTTGGCGGCACGCCCTCGAGCAGGACATGGGCGGCTTCTCGCATCAGCGACCACGCCGTGTAGAGGATCAGCAGCGAGACCAGGACCGACAGGATCGGGTCGATCGGCGTCCAGCCGGTCGCCAGGATGACCAGCGCCGCCGCGATGGCCGCCGCCGAGCCGAGCAGGTCGCCAAGCACATGCAGGATGGCGCCGCGCATGTTCAGGCTCTCGCGGTCGCCGCCATGCAGCACGAAGAACGAGCCGATGTTGACCAGCAAGCCAAGGATCGCCACCGCCAGCATCGGCCCGCCAAGCACCGGCGCCGGCGCCTGCAGGCGCCCCCAGGCCTCGTAGACGATCCACAGGGCGATGACGAAGATGGCGATGCCGTTGGTATAGGCCACCAGCGTCTTGACCCGGCCGAAGCCATAGGTGAGGCGAACGGTCGCCGGGCGGCCAGCCAGATGGAAGGCATACCAGGCAAGGCCGAGCGCGATCGAGTCGGCGAGCATGTGGCCGGCATCGGCCAGCAGCGCCAGCGATCCGGTGAGGATGCCGCCAAGCGCTTCGGCGACCATGAAGCCGCCGGTCAGGCAGGCTGCGATCAGAACGCGTTTCTTGTCGGTCGAGCCGTGCACAGGACCAGGGCTGTGATCATGCCCGCTGTGATCGTTTGTATGTGCCAATGGCGAACTCCTAAGCGCCGAATTCCGCGCGACAATCCTCGAGCCGTCGCTTCTGCTGGCCGTTGCCACCGAAATTGGCCGGATCGAGCCACGCCTCATAGGCGCTGCGCAGCGCCGGCCACTCCTTGTCGATGATCGAATACCACGCGGTATCGCGGTTTTCACCCTTGACGATGAGATGCTGGCGGAAAATGCCTTCGAACTTGAAGCCGAACCGTTCGGCCGCCCGCTTCGACGGCTCGTTGCGGTTGTTGCACTTCCATTCGTAGCGGCGGTAGCCGAGTTCGTCGAAGATGTATTTCATGAACAGGAACTGCGCTTCGGTCGCCCCCGGCTTGCGCGAGATGAGCGGCCCCCAATAGATGTTGCCGATCTCGATGACGCCGTACGCCGGATCGATGCGCATCAGCGTCTGGCGCCCGGCGACCTTGCCGCTGGCCTTGTCGATGACGGTGAAGAACAGCGGATCCTCGCTGGCCTCGACCTTGTCCAGCCATGGCTGGAAGGCGGCGCGGGTCTCCGGCGGATAATCGGGCAACCAGGCGAAGCGGCCGTCGATGTCGGACACGGAGGACGCTTCATAGAGGCCGTCGCCATGTTTTGCAGCACTCAGCGGTTCGAGCCGGACAGTGCTTCCGTCGATGGTCTTGCGTTCGGGCCGCGGGCGCGGTTGCCAATCCCTGAGATTTTCCGACACCGAAAGCTCCAATCCGTTTGACTTTTGCCAGCCGAAGCTCACAAAAACGCGACCCAGCAGCAAGAACCACACGGACGGAAAAAATGCTCCACACGATTTCGGCCTTCGACCGCCTTGGCGAGGAAAACGCCTTTGCCGTGCTCGCGAGGGCCACAGCACTTGCCCAACAAGGCCGCGACATCGTCAATCTCGGCATCGGCCAGCCGGACTTCAAGACGCCGCAGCACATCGTCGAGGCGGCGATCAAGGCGCTGCGCGACGGCCATCACGGCTATACGCCGGCCAATGGCCTGCTGGCGACGCGCGAGGCGGTGGTGCGGCGCACGCTGACCACCACCGGTGTCGAAGTATCGCCCGAAACGGTGATGATCCTGCCCGGCGGCAAGCCAACCATGTTCGCCGCGATCCTGATGTTCGGCGAACCTGGCGCCGAGATCCTCTATCCCGATCCGGGCTTCCCCATCTATCGCTCGATGATCGAATTCACCGGTGCGGCGCCTATTCCGGTGCCGATGCGCGAGGAAAACGGCTTTGCCTTCTCGGCCGAGGAGAC
Organism: Mesorhizobium sp. M7A.F.Ca.US.010.02.1.1; assembly: GCF_004023085.1. Taxonomy (NCBI): domain Bacteria; kingdom Pseudomonadati; phylum Pseudomonadota; class Alphaproteobacteria; order Hyphomicrobiales; family Phyllobacteriaceae; genus Mesorhizobium; species Mesorhizobium sp. M7A.F.Ca.US.010.02.1.1. The sequence goes on from NZ_RZRV01000005.1 coordinate 37,471, forward strand.
GCTGGCCCTGATCACCTCGAAGACCAGGCTGCTGATCCTCAACTCGCCCGCCAATCCGACCGGCGGCGTCACGCCGCGTGCCGAGATCGAGAAGCTGGTCAAGGGGCTGGAGGCGCATCCGCACGTCGCCATCCTCTCCGACGAGATCTACGACGTCATGACCTATGATGGCGAGACGCATTGCTCGCTGCTCGGCTTTCCCGAGATCCGCGACCGGCTGATCGTGCTCAATGGCTGGTCGAAGACCTGGGCGATGACCGGCTGGCGCATGGGCTGGTCGATCTGGCCGAATGGCGACAAGGGCGCCCATCTCTACGACAAGGTGCGCAAGCTGGCGGTCAACTGCTGGTCCTGCGTCAACGCGCCGAGCCAATTCGCCGGCATCGCCGCAATCGACGGCCCGCAGGACGATGTCGCCAATATGATGCGCGCCTTCGACCGCCGCCGGAAGATCGTCGTCGAGGGACTGAACGCCCTGCCTGACATCTCCTGCATCACGCCCAAGGGCGCGTTCTACGCTTTCCCCAACGTCTCGAAGACCGGCTGGAAGGCCAAGAAGCTGGCCTCGGCGCTGCTCGACGATGCCGGCGTGGCGCTGATCGGCGGCCCCGATTTCGGCATTCTCGGCGAAGGCTATATCAGGCTCTCCTACGCCAATTCCGAGGAGAACATCTTGCGGGCGCTGGAACGGATCGGGGCCTTCCTGGCGAAGGAAGCTTGAAAGCGGGCCGCTGTCCTCTTCCGGACAATTTGCGGCTGTGGCATGACGGTGGCATGAGCCGTCCGGAGGCGCGAGGCCAAGACTGGGCGTGCATGTCGAGAACGGCTACGGTCCTCGGATCAGGATCGAAGTGGGGTGACATCGGATGTTCTATGCAATCCTTGCCTATCATGTGGAAGACGCAATCAAAGCGCTGACGCCGCAGGAAGATACGGCGCTGATGGCTGACTTGCTCAAGATCCATGAAGGGCTCTATGCCGACGGCAGCCTTGGGCCGTCGGCGCGGCTTGACGCGACACAATCGGCCTGCACCTTGCGCGACGGCATGATCGTCGACGGCCCCTTCGCCGAAACCAAGGAACAGCTTCTCGGCCTCTATGTCGTCGACTGCCCGACGCGGGACGATGCCATCGCTATCGCGCGCGAGTTTCGTCGCGTCAATCCGACCGCCGTCTACGAGATCCGTCCTATCGCGCTCTATCTACCCGGCGCAGAGCTACCGGGAGAATAACTACCCACGCCCGACAAACGGCATCTTGGTCGCCATGACGGTCATGAACAGCACGTTGGCCTCGAGCGGCAGGCTGGCCATATGGACGACGGCGTCGGCGACGCGCTGAACATCCATCACCGCTTCGGCTGATATCGAGCCGTTGGCCTGCGGCACGCCGACCGTCATCGGCTGCGCCATATCGGTCAGCGCATTGCCGATGTCGATCTGGCCGCAGGCGATGTCATAAGGCCGGCCGTCGAGCGCCAGCGTCTTGGTCAGCCCGGTGATGGCATGCTTGGTCGCCGTGTAGGGCACCGAGCCCGGGCGCGGCGCATAGGCCGACACCGAACCGTTGTTGATGATGCGGCCACCCATCGGCTTCTGCTTGCGCATGGCGCCAAAGGCGGCACGGGCACACAGGAACGAACCGGTGAGATTGACGCCGACGATATCGTTCCACACTTCGACCGGTATCTCGTCGATCGGCGCCGATTTGTAGCCCATGCCGGCATTGTTGAAGAGCAGGTCGACACGGCCGAAGGCCGCCGCCACGGTCTCGAACAGATCGTCGACCTCGCCTGCCTTGCTGATATCGCAGGCTACCGCCAAGGCCTTGGCGTCGGTGCGGCCGGCCTCGGCGACCGCAGCGTCCAGCACCGACTTGCGGCGCCCGCAAAATACCGTGTTCCAGCCGTTCTTGAGCAGCGCCGTGGCGACGCTCTTGCCGATGCCCGTGCCGGCCCCGGTGACGATGGCGGTTCTTTGCTCGGTCATGGCTGTTGTCCTCCGGCAGAGCTGCGCTTGCTCGACTGATTTTCGGGTTTTGGCTCGAAAAAGGAAGGCATCGCAAATGACGGCGGCGATGGCAAGCGTGTCCATCCGATCGGGCCGACAAAAAGGGCGGCCATTGGCGACCGCCCCTGATCTGAACCGGGCTTGGGAGGAGGAAAAGCCGATCCGACTGTGTTGAATGATGCGCTTGCTGGGTTAACGAGAGGTTAACCCGGAAAGTGCCTCCTGTGCCGTTTTGGCCTACCAGCGCGGATTGGGTGATGTCCCGGCCTTGGCCGGCACCTTGGCCGCCGAAACCGTTGCCTCGACATGGTCGACCAGCGCGTCCGGCAGGCCGAGCCGGCCTGCAAGCAGGTCGAGATAGCCACGCTCGGCGCGGGTATCGGGATCGATGGTCAGGCGCGACGCCGTGTAGAGTTCGAGCTTCTGCGCGTCGGTCTTGGCGCCGGCCACCAGCGTGTCGAGGTCAAGCGGGCTTGCCAGCTCCGCCATCAGGAACTTTTCGGCATCGGAGTCTATGCCGGCCAGGCTGAGCTTGCCGGCGATCTTCTGGCGCTCTTCATCGTCGATATGGCCATCGGCCTTCGCCGCCGAGATCATCGCCCGTATCAGGGTCAGCGTGAATTCGTCCTCGCCTTGCGGCGCCTGCGACGGGTGGAAGGCGGTGTCCTTGGGCGGCGGCAGCAATTCTGGTTCGCCGGTCGCCGGTGCTTCGGCGGGTGCGTTGCCGGCCTTGTAGTTCTGGTAGGCCTTGTAGGCGAGGCCGCCGATGGCAGCCAGTCCGCCAAGCTTCACCGCGGCGCCCGTTACGTTACGACCGGCACCAGTTCCAAGCAGCACGGCGGCCAGTGCGCCGGCGGCCAGCGGATTGTCCTTGGCCATCTGCACGGCCTGCCCCGCCTTGTCGCGAACGGTGCCGCTGGTGCCGGGGATTTGCGAGCCGAGCAGATCGTCGAGAAGCTTCTTGGGATCGAACATTCAGTGCCTCCAGGATTTGCCCGGCCGAACGGGCAGGTTTCGAACGTCGAAGACGTAAGTCCCGAAACTTGACATTGCAATGACGGCGGCCGCTTTGCAGCAGCTCGATGCCTGGATCAGGAGCCGATATGCGGCTCTCTGCCCCGCGCCTGCGCAAGCTCGACCTGGCGCTGGCGCTCGGCATAACGCTGGCGGTCCTCGTCCGAACGCGCATCGAAGCAATGGGGGCAGGAAATACCGGCGGCGAATTTGGGCGACGTCAGGTCGCCCGGCGTCAGCGGGCGGCGGCAGGCCCGGCACAGTTCCGCTTCGCCCTCGGCGAGGCCGTGCGACACCGAAACGCGCTCGTCGAAGACGAAGCACTCGCCTTGCCAGAGGCTCTGTTCAGCCGGAACCTCTTCAAGGTATTTGAGGATGCCGCCCTTGAGATGAAAGACATCCTCGAAGCCGAGCGATTTGACATAGGCGGTTGCCTTTTCGCAGCGTATGCCGCCGGTGCAGAACATCGCCACCTTGCGGCCTTCGAACTCCCCCCGGTGCGCCTCCACCCAGGCCGGGAACTCGCGAAAGCTTGCGGTGGCCGGGTCGATCGCACCCCTGAATGTGCCGATCGACACCTCGTAGGCGTTGCGCGTGTCGATGATGACAGTGCTGGGCTGCGAAATCAGCGCGTTCCAGTCGGCCGGCGCGACATAGGTGCCGGCACTTTTCGAAGGATCGATGTCGTCGACACCCATGGTAACGATCTCGCGCTTCAGCCGCACCTTCATGCGGTGGAACGGCATGTCCGCGGCTGCGCTGTACTTGACCTCGAGGCCAGCCAGCCCTTCGATGGCTTCAAGGTACAGGATCAGTTCGGCAATTGCCGTCTCGCTGCCGGCGACGGTGCCGTTGATGCCTTCATGCGCCAGAAGCAGCGTGCCCTTGATGCCGCGCCCGCAGCAGAAGGCGGCGAGCGGCGCGCGCAGTTCTTCGAAAGCGTCGAGCCGGGCAAACCGGTAGAGCGCTGCGACGCGGAAGGGTGGAAGTGATGTCATTGCCGAAGCCACTAAACGCTCACGAAAGCCGATTCAAGGCAGAGCAAGCATCCTGTTCGGAGGTCACTGGCGCAAATCTGCACCATAGGCGAATTTGTACCATAGCTGAGATCAGGGAGTCAAGAAAAAATTCCTATCCTGAAAAACTGTCGGCACAAAACTGCCGACACCGCCGAGCTGACAGCCGCCTTTGTGAGCTAAGCCTGGCGAGCATGGGCGACGCGTGACATCGCGACACGGCCGGTTTCGTGGACAGGAAAACGGCCTTCTGCTAACCGGTTGAATTGTCCCACGCCACGGAGAGACACATGCCTAGCAAAACCGAAAAACTCCTGTCGCTCCTCAACGGCCAGCCCGTCATCCCGGTGCTGAAGATCTCTGATGTCGCCAATGCGGTGCCGCTGGCACGCGCGCTGGCACGCGGCGGCCTGCCGGCTATCGAGATCACGCTGAGGACCGCCGACGCACTGGAAGCGATCCGACGGGTGGCCGGTGAAGTCGAGGACGCCATCGTCGGCGCCGGCACCATCCTCGATGCGGGCCAGTTCGAAGAGGCAGCCGCCGCAGGCTCTCGGTTCATCGTCAGCCCCGGCATCACCCGCGAGCTTCTCGCGGCAGCCGCCGGCAGCGATGTTCCGCTGCTGCCCGGCGCCATCACACCCGGCGAGATCATGGCCGCGCGGGAAGCCGGCTTGCGCTTCCTGAAATTCTTCCCGGCCGAGCAGTCGGGCGGCATCGCTTCGCTGAAGGCCTTCGCCTCACCGCTCGCCGATGTGAAATTCTGCCCGACCGGCGGCATCTCGGCCAAGAACGCGGCTGACTATCTAAGCCTGCCCAACGTGGTCTGCGTCGGCGGTTCTTGGGTGGCGCCCGACGACCTCGTCAAGGCCGGCAAGTGGGACGAGATCGAAGCCCTGGCGCGCGCGGCGAGCAAGCTTGCGAAATAAGGCTTCGGCCACGGCATGAAAATACCCGGCCGACTCGCGTCGACCGGGTTTGCCAAATCGGCTCCGAACCGGATCAGCTACAGACCCGAACCTTTTCAACCACCCTGTGGTGATGCTTCCAGCTTGTGACCACCTTGGTCCGGCAATGCTTCTTCATGTGCATATGGTCATGAGTCTTGACGACAATGGTCTCGGCCTGCGTAGGGGCGATGGCCGCCGAAGCGGTTGCCAATGCGATGACCGATGCCAATAGGATGTTCTTCATGGATCTCCCCGGGTTTGAACGAACCTATATTAACCCGGGGAATAGGCCGACCGTTCCGCCTTCACGAGAAGTTCAGCCGCGCGTGACCGTGCAGGCTGGCCCGGTTCGCTGAACAACAAAAAGCCGCGCTGGTTGCCCGGCGCGGCTTTGTCGATTGATTTGCCGTCACTTGGTCTGGAAGCGGGCCACCGACATGAACTTGACGGCGTTGCCGGTGAAGCGATTGGCATCGGCCACCTGGCTGCTCGGCTGGAAGCCGGCCGTGTAGACCTCGCTCGGCGGCGTGTGCACGATGCTGTAGGCGTAGCCCGGCGCCGTCGTCGCGCTTGAAACGGTGGCGACATGCTCGCCGCTGGTCAATGCCCAGCGGGCGGCCTGCGGTGCGGCTGCAACCACCATGGCCTTGGGGCCTGGCTTCAGGTCGCGGGCGGTGGCTCTCGATTCCTTGCGGGTCGTCTTGACGCCGGCGCCGATCGCGGCGGCCGGATCGGAACCGGCCGGACGGGCAACGACAGCATCGCGCGGCGATGCGGCGTTGGTGCCCGGATCGTTGAACGCCGAACGCGGCTCGGATCCGGACAAGGAAGCAAGCTGGTAATCGGCCGCACCGACCTGTGCATTGGCCTCGTCGAGCACGGCCTTGACCGCATCCGGCCTGGCCATCTCGGGCCGCGCCGTCGGCAGCACCGAGAACGCATCGGTCGCGGTCTTGCCTTGATCAGCCGTCTCGGCCAGCGCCATCAGCACATCCTTGCTGGGCGGCGCAGCCAGAGCGGCCGGCAGCGAATTGTCGGGACGCCATGTCGGCAACGGTATGTTGTTGACCGCGATCTGGGCCGGATTAGCCGAAGCCGTTGCATCGGCCAAGCCGAAAGGAACGCTCGCCGGCGCATGCGCGGTCGCCACGGCCTGCTCGGTGGTGGCTGTCGCCTCCGCCATCGCAAAAGGAACGTTCTCAGGCTGCTGAGCGCCGACATCGGCTTTCGGCCGCGGTGCGAAATCCGGCAGCGGAATGCTTCGGGCCGGCAATGCCGCGATGATCGTCTCCGGCGTGTCCTCTTCCGGCTCCGGAGCCTGCTGCTCGGTCACCTGCGGAATCTCGGCGCGCCGCGCATTCTCCGGCGCCACGATGGCAATGCCCGGGAGGTTGCTGGTCTTGGCTGCTGCTGCCGGCTTCAGGTTTCTCGCCTTGGGCGGGGGGGCGGCCGAAGCGGTCTGGACATCGGCGCTGTCGTCGGCCTCGTCATCACCGCCGCCGCCAAAGAAAGCCGACAGGAAGCCACCTGACTTCTTGCTGCTGCCGCCAGCACTGGCCATCTCGATGGCCGGCGAGCCTGAACCCTTGCGCGCCTTGTAGGAGGCGAGCGCCTGCTCAAAGCCGGGCAGCGGCCTGCCGTCGCTCGGCACATGCAGCGTCTTGCCATTGGGGAACAGGCTGACCAGTTCCTGCCGGCTGATACCCGGCCAATGGCGCACATTGCCGACATCCATGTGGACGAACGGCGAACCGGATGACGGATAGTAGCCGACGCCGCCGCCCTGCATCTTGAGACCGATGTTACGCAGCTTCTTCAGCGGCACGCCGGGGATGTAAAAATCCATCGCCTTGCCGAGCATGTGCTGGCTCTTCTCGGCGACGCCCCTGCTGCGGCCGCGCAGCATCGAGTTCGTCGACGGCGAGCGATAGCCGCAGATGACCTGGATGTAGTCCGTGGCACCTGCTTCCCGATACGCTTCCCAGACCAGATCCAGCAGACGCGGATCCATCTTGGTCGGCTCGTTGCGACGCCAGTCGCGCAAAATGATGTTGATCTTCCTGAGACCCTCGGGAACGTAGCGGCCGTTGCGCTTGTAGACGATCTCGGCCTTCTCATGGGTGTGGAGATGATAAAGCTTCAGCGACCGTGTTTCGGCGCTGGCTCCGCTCGCAGCCGCGGCAACAAAACCAAAAGCGACAACCAACACTGCCAGCCACTTCGGCCAGACGCTCAAATGATGGTGCCGCCTGTTTGTGTGTCGTTCGATTCTGTTCAAATCAAAAGGCCTTGCAGGCTGCCGTTTGTCCCCGGATTTGTCCAAACGGATGTGGCATTAGCACACCCGAATATCGATCCTAATGGTTAATCATCGCTTATTGAAGCCGAAATGCGGTAACACCGTGGCGATATCCCGTCAAAAATTGTTCACAAGGTTTCTTGGTAAACCGCTGGTTTAGATCAGATTTTCGCCTTCGCCCCGAACACGATCTGTTACCGTTAGCCTTAATGCGTGAACAGAGCTGTCCATGACACAGCACAATGCCGCTGAAACGGCGATACAAGGGCTGTTATGGCATTGCAAGCTGGCACCGGCCTTGTGGCAAAGCCGGATTCCGGGCCGAAGCTCAGCCTGGCATCGCCCTAGGAGGCGAGTCGGTCCACGCGGCCTGTCTCCGGATCGATGCCGTGTTCCTTGAGCTTGCGATAGAGCGTCGAGCGGCCGATGCCGAGTCGGCGGGCGACTTCGCTCATCTGTCCGTTGTAGTGATCGATGGCAAGCTTGATCATCTCGAGTTCGACATCGGCCAATGCCCGCACATTGCCGCGCTCGTCGAGCGCCCGCAACGTGCCGAAGCGAGGCTGCAGCCTTGCCGGCGGATCGAACGCGATTGCCGGGCCGCCCTCGCCGGGCAAGGCTTCGTCATCGCGCCCCTCCAAAGACAGGGACGGCGACGGCGCGTCGCCGTCCATATCCAGGTTGACGGTGCCTTCCACTTGCGCCCGTATCTGCGGGAAGTCCTCGGCGGAAAGCACATCGCCTTCGCAAAGCACGGAGGCCCGGAAGACGGCATTTTCGAGCTGCCGGATGTTTCCGGGCCAGTCATAGGCCTGCAGCACGGCGAGCGCTGCCGCCGAAATACCTTGCAGGCGATGACGCGGGTCGGCCGGCGCCACCTTCTCCATGAAATGGGTGACCAGATACGGGATGTCGTCGCGGCGGTCGCGCAGCGGCGGCACGAAGATCGGATAGACGTTCAGCCGATAGAACAGATCCTCGCGGAACTTGCCGTCCTTGACCTGCTGCAGGAGGTTGCGGTGCGTCGCCGAAATCAGCCTGATGTCGACCCTGACGGTCGAGCGGCCGCCGACCGGGTCGACCTCGCCGTCCTGGACCGCGCGCAACAGCTTGACCTGCACGTCGAGCGGCAGGTCCCCGATCTCGTCGAGGAACAGTGTGCCCGAATGCGCTTCGACGAACTTGCCCGTGTGCTTGTCGGTGGCGCCGGTGAACGAGCCCTTCTCATGGCCGAACAGGATCGATTCGACCAGATTGTCGGGGATGGCGCCGCAATTGACCGTGACGAAGGGTTTCGAACGGCGGTCGCCACTGCCCTGGATGGCGCGCGCCACCAGTTCCTTGCCGACGCCGGACTCGCCCTCGATCAGGATCGGGATGTTGGATGCCGCCGCTTTCTGGCCAAGGCGGATCACCCTGTCCATGGCCGGGCTGTGCGTGATCATGTCCTTGAAGGTCAGGAGGCCGCCGCGCCGGCGCGACGTGCGCTTGACCTCGCCCTCGACGGCCTCGACCTTGAGCGCATTGCCGATCGACGCCTGCAGCCTGTCGGGAGACGCCGGCTTGACGACGAAATCGAAGGCGCCATGACGCATCGCCGAAACCACGGTCTCGATGCCGCCCTGCGCGGTCTGCACGATGGTCGGCACGTTGATGTCGCGTTCGCGCATCGCCTTCAGCACGCCGATACCGTCGAGACCGGGCATGACCAGATCGAGGATGACCACCGACACCTCGCGGGCGCCGGGTCCATCGAGGATATCGAGAGCGGCCGCGCCGCCGTCGACGACGATTGCGCTGTAGCCGAACCGCGTCACCGCCGCTTCGAGCAGCCGGCGTTGCACCGGATCGTCATCGACTATGAGTATGGAACCTGTCATGACTGATACGACTATGCCCGCCCGAGGAATCCTGCCCTGTGGACCATCTTGGCACAGGGTTCTAAATAAGGTTTCAAAAAACCCGGTGAATGAATTCCTTAGGATTTGACCGGCTTCTCGTTTCCCCTTGAACCTTGGCCACGGAAGGTGTCGGCAATGCATAAGGATTCTGGCAACATGGTCTCTGCTCGGCGGCTTGCGGCGCCGGCGTCCGGTCAGGGCGCGGCCGAGCTGGGCGACCTGCCGGAATGGAACCTTGCCGATCTCTATGCCGGCATGGATGCGCCGGAGCTGAAGCGCGACATCGCCAAGGCCGCCACTGATGCGGTCAGCTTCGAGAACCGCTGGAAGGGCACGCTGGCCGCCGAGGCCGAGCGCGGCAGCGCCGGCAGGCTGGGCGAGGCGCTTGTCGCCTACGAGGCGCTGGAGGAACTGATCGGCCGCATCGTCTCCTATGCGGGACTGGTTTATGCCGGAAACACCGCTGATCCCCAGCGCGCCAAGCTCTATGGTGACGTCCAGGAGAAGATGACCGACGCCAGCGCGCACCTTCTGTTCTTCGCGCTCGAACTCAACCTGATCGACGATGCGTCGATCGAAGGCGCGCTCGCCGGCGACCCCGCCTTCGGTCACTACCGGCCATGGGTGCTCGATCTGCGCAAGGACAAGCCTTACCAGCTCGAGGACCGCGTCGAGCAGCTCTTCCACGAAAAGTCGATCACTGGGCGCGGCGCCTGGAACCGCCTGTTCGACGAGACGATGACCGACCTTCGCTTCGACATCGACGGCGAGGACCTAACGCTGGAGCCGGCGCTGAACCGCTTGCAGGATGCCGACGGCGAGGTGCGCCGCCGGGCGTCCGAGGCGCTGGCCACGACCTTCCGCAAAAATTTGCGCACCTTCACGCTGATCACCAACACGCTGGCCAAGGACAAGGAAATATCCGACCGCTGGCGCGGCTTCGAGGACATCGCCGATTCACGCCATCTCGCTAACCGCGTCGAGCGCAGCGTGGTGGACGCCCTTGCTTCCGCCGTTCGCGATGCCTATCCGCGCCTGTCGCACCGCTATTACGCAATGAAGGCGCGCTGGCTGGGCATGGAGGTGATGAACCACTGGGACCGCAACGCGCCGTTGCCGGATACGCCCCAGGCGATCATCGGCTGGGACGAGGCCAGGAACACGGTGCTGTCCGCCTATCAGCGCTTTTCGCCCGACATGGCCGAGATCGCACGAACCTTCTTCGACCGCAACTGGATCGACGCGCCGGTGCGGCCCGGCAAGTCGCCTGGCGCCTTCGCGCATCCGACCGTACCGTCGGCGCATCCCTATGTCCTGCTCAACTACATGGGCAAGCCGCGCGATGTGATGACGCTGGCGCACGAGCTTGGCCATGGGGTGCATCAGGTGCTGGCCGGCGGCCAGGGCGCACTGATGGCCTCGACGCCGCTGACGCTGGCCGAGACGGCATCGGTCTTCGGCGAGATGCTGACCTTCCGCTCGCTGCTCGACCAGACCACCGACCGGCGCGAGCGAAAGGCCATGCTCGCCCAGAAGGTCGAGGACATGATCAACACGGTCGTACGCCAGATCGCCTTCTATGAATTCGAGCGCAAGGTGCATGCCGAACGCAAGAACGGCGAACTGACCTCCGACAGGCTCGGTCAGTTCTGGCTCGAAGTGCAGGCCGAAAGTCTGGGTCCCGCTATCAAACTGCGCGAAGGCTACGAGGTGTTCTGGACCTACATCCCGCACTTCATCCATTCGCCCTTTTATGTCTATGCCTATGCTTTCGGGGACTGCCTGGTGAACTCGCTCTACGCCGTCTACCAGAACGCCGAGCGCGGCTTTCAGGACAAGTATTTCGAAATGCTGCGCGCGGGCGGCACCAAGCATCATTCCGAGCTTCTGGCACCCTTCGGGCTCGACGCAACCGATCCCGCCTTCTGGCAGATCGGACTTGGCGTCATCAGTGGCCTGATCGACGAGCTGGAAGCGCTCGACACCTGAGATGCGTCCCTCAGGCGTCGCTCTAACAGTTTAGCCGGAATGCATGTTGGGACAGCTCTACTATCGCCCTAAATATCTGTTCTTGAAGTACTCTCCACCGAAGTTTTCCGATAGCTTTCCACAAGCTCTATGATAGCCTTCGCTCCAAGCTCAGCCGGAGCGCATGCGGATCGGCGAGGAGAAATCTCAGCCGGCCGTGGCGCTCAGGCGAACGCGACAACGGCCGTTGGCCATGGGCAAGCAAAGCCGATCGCCGCAGCTCGAACCGAAGCCGGCTGTTCTGCTTACCGCGGAACCACCAAGAGTAGTCCTTCGCCGAAGGTCATGACCCACGGCAGACGGATCTGACTGGAGAGAGACAATGGGCACTTTTTTCTACGTGGTCCTGGCGTTCCTGATAGGCGTGTTGGTCGGTTGGTTCCTTTGGGGGCGCCTGCGCGGTGAACTCGACAGCTTGCGCGGCGACCTCGACCGTACACGCAGCGAACGCGACAGGCTGCGCACCGACAGCGACCGCCTGACCGGCGAACTCGATGCATGCGGCAAGACCCGCGCCGACCTCGAGCGCCGGCTGCGCGACGCGCCGGCCGCACCTGCCGCCGGAAGCAGCGCGGCAAAGCCGGCAAGCCAGGCGCCGGCGGCCCTGATGTCGACCCCCGCGCCGGCCAAATCCGCCGCCACAAAGCCCGCGCCGGCCAAACCGGCCGCCGCTGCGAAAGCGGTCTCTGCCAAGCCGGTCTCTGCCAAGGCGGTCTCTGCCAAGGCGGCGGCGAAACCCGCCGCCACCAAAGCCTCGGCTCCAGCCAAATCCGCAACGAGCAAGCCTGCAACAACAGCCAAGCCAGCAGCCGGCCCAGCATCCAGCAAGCCCGACAATCTGCGCCGGCTGATCGGTATCGGTCCGGTCAACGAGAAGCTGCTCAAGGCGCAAGGCGTCACCAGCTTCGCCCAGATCGCGTCCTGGACAGCCGCCGATGTCAAACGGATCGAGGACGTCATGAATTTCGACGGCCGCATCGCGCGCGAACGCTGGATCGAGCAGGCCAAGCTGCTCGCCGCCGGCAACGAGAAGGAATTCGCCAAGCAGTTTCCAACAGCCGGAACCTCCAGCAACAGCTGATCGCCAGGCGAGTACTGAAGATTGCAAGCGGCGGCGCCATATCGGCGTCGCCGTTTGCTCTTGGTTCCTGAGTTGGCCCAAAGGTCGGCTTTGAGAGGCAGCGTGCCGTTCCCTCGATTGCGCGCGGGCGGCACCCCATATAGAGCGGTTGATGGCTTCATTGACCCCAGCATTCGGTGCCCATGTCCCTGCCCGCCGCAATTTTTCGCAATGACAAAAGCGCGCGCCAGCTCGTTTTCGACCGGCCGGCCGATATCATCGTGGCGCACGAAGCAGGGGATTTCGGGCCGGCTCTGGAAGCAGCACAAGCCGCGCACGATGCAGGCAAATGGCTTGCCGGCTATTTCTCGTATGAGGCGGGCTACCTGCTCGAACCCAAGCTCGTTCCCCTGCTGCCTAACGGACGCCGCTCCCCACTCGTGTGCCTTGGGATTTTCGATGCCCCGGTCGAAGAGGCGGTGCCGCCGCGCGACACCATAGCGACCAACGGCCCGATCTTCGACGCCCGTGCGACGTGGTCGCCCGAGGATTATGAAAAACGCTTCTCGCGGCTGCACCAGCACATCCGGCAAGGTGATTGCTACCAGGGCAATTTGACCTTTCCCGTGCATGCGCAGTGGTCGGGCGAGCCGCTGGCCGCCTTCAATGCATTGACGGAACGTCAGCCGGTGAAATACGGCGCGCTGATCGCGCTCGGTGAACCCATCGTGCTGTCGCGCTCGCCTGAACTGTTCTTCGAGATCGACGCCGAGGGCATGATCGAGACGCATCCGATGAAGGGAACGGCGCCGCGCGGCGCCACCAAAGCCGAGGACGAACGGCAGAAGATCTTCCTGCGCAATGACGAGAAGAACCAGGCCGAAAACCGGATGATCGTCGATCTCCTGCGCAACGATATCTCGCTGATCAGCGAGGTGGGCACGCTGGACGTGCCGGCGCTGTTCCGCATCGAGACCTATCCGACCGTGCATCAGATGGTAAGCGACGTCAGGGCCAAACTGCTGCCGGGTCTCTCTATCCGCCAGATTTTCGCGGCGCTGTTTCCTTGCGGTTCGATTACCGGCGCGCCTAAGATCCGTGCCATGGAGATCCTGCGCGATCTGGAAGGCACGCCCCGCGATGCCTATTGCGGCGCCATAGGCTGGATCGCGCCCGGCGGCCCGATGCGCTTTTCCGTGGCGATCCGCACCATCTCGCTCTTTTCGGGCGGCGAGGCCGTCTACAATGTCGGAGGCGGCGTCGTCTTCGATTCCACGGCGCAGGAGGAGTATCAGGAGTGTCTGCTGAAAGCGCGCTTCGCGACGGGAACACCGCCGACTTTCAGCTGATCGAGACCATGCGCTGGGAACCCGGCCCGGGCTTCCTGCGCTTCGATCGCCATCTTGCGCGCCTCTACGGCTCGGCGGCGGAGCTCGGCTTCCGCTGTGATCCAGGCACGGTCGGCGAGGCGCTGAGCAGCGCGGTCGGCGGTTCCGGCGTTGCCATGCGCACGCGGCTCCTCCTGTCGCATGATGGTGAGGTGGCGGCCTCGGCGCAGCCTTATGAACCGCTCGCCGCCGACAAGGTCTGGACGCTGCGGCTGGCGCGGACGAGGCTCGATTCGAACGACACGCTGCTGCGCCACAAGACCAGCCGACGACAGCTCTACACGCATGCCCGCGCCGAATATCTCGTCACCCAGGCCGACGAGGTGCTTATGGCCAACGAGCGCGGCGAGGTCTGTGAAGGCACGATCACCAATGTCTTTGCCGATCTCGGCGACGGCGTGCTGGCCACACCCCGGCTCGACTGCGGCCTGCTGCCTGGTGTATTGCGCGCGCAGCTTCTGGATGAAGGCCGCGCCCGCGAAGCGATCTACAGCTTGGACGATCTGAAATCCGCCAAGTCCCTGTTCGTCGGCAATTCGCTGCGCGGACTGATCCCCGCAAGACTGACCTGAAACATGACGACTGTGCCCACTCACACACCCCCAGAGCATACGCTGCCCACCCACACGCCCTATGACGGCTCGTCGAAACTGTTCAGTATCGGGCTGAAGCCGCTCGACCCGGCGGACTGGATCGAGGTCGACGCCCATCTGCTGCCGTATCTCGCCGAAAAGCGCCGGCTCTATGCCGAAACCTCAGAGCGCGTTTTCGTCGAGGAAAACGGCACGCGGGACGCCCAGCAGGAAGTGCTCGACTTGCTCGCTGCGCATCTCTTGGAGAGGTTCCCCGAAACCCATCGGCTCGGCGGATCAGGCGTCGAGGTGGCGGGCGCGGCGAACCGTCTGCCTGCTTCCCTTGCCGATGCGCCGCTGGCCAAGGCCTCACAGCTCGTCCAGGAAGACCTCATCCTGATGCGCAGCAGTGACAGCGGCTGGCGGCTGGTTGCCGGCTCGCTTTGCTTTCCCTCGTCCTGGTCGCTCCTGGAAAAATTTGGCAAGCCGCTGCAGGACATCCACGCGCCGGTGCCGGGTTTCGGCCCGGGCACGCGTCCGGCGGAACTCATCAACCGGATGTTCGATGGCCTCCAGGGGCAGGCCGTCGAGCGCTACAACTGGTCGATCCAGTCCGATAACGCGCTCTACCATCCGCTTTCCGACCTGCAGCGCATCGACCGCGCTACAAATCGGCCGTCGCGCTTTCCCGATGGCGACATCGACGCCCATGCCTTCATCCGCGTCGAGCGGCAAACCCTGCGCAAACTGCCTGTTTCACGCGATATCCTGTTCACCATCCGCATCCATCTCGACCCGCTCGCCGTGCTGGCCAGGCACCCTGATCGGGCGAAGCTCGCGGCGTCTTTCGCCGCCCAGCTCAAGGCGCTCGATCTCGCGCAGCTCGACTACAAGGGCCTGACATCAGACCGCGATCGGCTAGTCGACCGGCTCGGGGCGCTGGCGCTGTCCTAAATCGCGGCTAGGCCCAGCAGCAGGATCGCGGACATCGCGCTAAAGACGGTGACGTTGACATCCCACCGCCAACCCGCCGGTCCGAACGGCGGTCGGAATGGCAGATAGCCGTTCTCGTCGTAGAGCACGCCGCCATAAATCGGTCGTGAGACCATTGCCACGAAGAACGCTCCGTACATAGCGACGCCCAATCCCCCTGCGAGATAGAGCCGCTCGGCTTCGAGTGGCCCCTCGATCCAGATAAGCCCCAGCGCAATCAGCGCAACTCCGGTGTAGCTCAGCACCTGCCAAACGACGTGAAACCGGGCGTGCGGGGTCCACAGCGGATTGGTGGCGTGGGTGGCGTTGAGGTCGGCTTTGATCGTCACCACACCGTAGCCCACGGTCGCGACGCTCAACAGAATTCGGGCAAGCAGATGACTGTCGTAAGCGAGTTCCATCGCACTTTCCTCCTCCATTAGGGAAATCGATGACAGGCACTTCAGCAGATCGGAGTCCGGCCGCACGCGGTCGGCCGGGCCAAGACGCGGCAGTGTCACGCCACCGCAACGGATTGAATGGCACCTTGGGCACAGAAGAGCTGCCCATCGGCCAGACGCGCATAATTATGGACGATCCCGTTTTCATGATCCTGCAACTGCACGATGAAGTTGCCGCTCTGCTCCGTCCAGCTCATGAGAACGAGGTTCGGGCGTACGCTGGTCATGTCGATCTTGACCATCTCGTCAATTTCGGTGGCACCGATCGACGCCTGCACATGCAATTCCTCCGGCGAGAAAAACGTCAGCCGGGGTACGAACGGGCCGAAAACGCAGTCGAAAGAATTACCGACAAGCGAGGCTGGAAAAACATTGGTTTCTGCCATGACTCTCTCCTTGGGCATGGCCGCCGCTGTGACCAAGCCTTTTGACAATCTCCGTTGTTTCAGACGCGAAATATACCAGATATGTTTACTTGGAGCGCTCCAAGTGATACGATCCGCCTTTTTCACTTTCGAGTCAACGAAATTCTTGGAGCGCTCCAAAAAAATGGTCTAACTGAAGGGAAATGGGTGAATCACAATGCCAACGCTAGCCGATGTGGGCAAGGCTGCCGGTGTCTCCCGGGGCACTGTTTCCAACGTCTTCAACCGGCCGGAACTGGTCAGGCCTGAATTGCGCCAACGTGTTGAAGCGGCCGCGAGAGCGCTCGGATTTGGCGGCCCCGACCCGAAAGGACGATTGCTGCGGGATGGCAAGTTCAATGCCATCGGGTTCATGCCACCTGGCGCCTACGCCATCGCCGAGGTGATGAGAAGCCCCTATGGCCGCGAGTTGGTGCTGGGCGTTTCGCTCGCCTGCGACGAGGCCGGAACGACGCTCAGCCTTGTAAACGGCACCGACAATACCCGCTTCGCCAGCATCCGCGAGGCCCTCGTTGACGGCTTCATCCTTGGTCACAGCGGGGACATCGGTCTCATAACATCGGCACAACGACGGCGCCTGCCCTTCGTCATTCTCGAAAATGACGCAGGTCCCGACATCAATTCGATAAAGATCGACGGCAGAAGTGGCGCGGTCGCCGCCGTCCGGCATCTGACCGGGTTAGGGCACCGGCATTTTGCCATCCTTTCCATACGGAGGACTCCAGGCCCTCCGATCGTGCACATGCCCGGACAGGCAGAGCGCCCGCTTCTAGCCGGCTTCTCACTCGACGACGAAAGGCTCGACGGTTTCAAACAGGGTTTGGCGGAGGCGAACTTGTCGATCGACGATGTTCCGATCATCGAGACGACGCCGGGCGATCCATCTGCTGGGGCGGTGGTATTCGACAATGTGCCCGAAGCAACCGCAATCCTGACCATGTCGGATTGGCAAGCGATCACAATACTCGACGAGGCGGTTCGTCGTGGCATAGAGGTGCCGCGCCATGTGTCGGTTATCGGCTTCGATGGCACTGCCGAATCCGCACGCACCACGCCTCCGTTGACGACTGTCGCGCAAGACGTGATCGGAAAAGGCAGGCTCGCCGCCCGCATGGTTCTTGACAATCAACCGCCCCGCCAAGTCGTTCTGCCCGTGGAACTGGTGGTTCGGGCGTCCACAGCCGCGCCGAGGGCAAAAATCCGTTAAACCGGTGCGCTTGGCGAATGGGCAAGCTCAGGCTCGGATAGAGCCACTCATCCACGGTTTCGGCCTTAACCACGTAGCCAACGCAGCGTAGCCGCTGGTTGGCGCTTTTCGCTGGTTTGTGACAATGATCTATGATGTAGCGCATGGCCGCCGGGCAGAAATTCCCGGTTTTGCGCGTGTTTTCCCAGTTTCCTGGGTTTTGAAGGAGTGCTCGATAAAATGGCGAATGAAAACTGGCCCGTTTACGGTGAGATCAGCGGCCCCGTCGTGATGATCGGCTTCGGCTCGATCGGCCGGGGAACGCTGCCGCTGATCGAACGCCATTTCAAGTTCGACAAGTCGCGCATGACGGTCATCGACCCGCGCGACACCGACCGCAAGCTGCTCGACGAGCGCGGCATCGCCTTCGTCCAGGAAGCGGTGACCGAGAAGAACTACAAAAAGCTCTTGACCCCGCTTCTGACCAATGGCGGCGGCCAGGGCTTTTGCATCAACCTGTCGGTCGATACCGGCTCGGTGGATCTGATGCGGCTCTGCCGCAAGCTCGGTGTGCTCTACATCGACACCGTCGTCGAGCCGTGGCTCGGCTTCTATTTCGACGCCAAGGCGGACAACGCCAGCCGCACCAATTACACGCTGCGCGAGTCGCTGCTCAAGGAAAAGCACGACAAGCCCGGCGGCGCCACGGCGGTCTCCACCTGCGGCGCCAATCCAGGCATGGTCTCGTGGTTCGTCAAGCAGGCGTTGGTCAATCTCGCCACCGATCTTGGCCTGGAATTCTCGGAGCCCGCGCAGGACGACCGCGAGGGCTGGGCCAAGCTGATGAAGAAGGCCGGCGTCAAGGGCATCCACATCGCCGAACGCGACACCCAGCGCACCAAGAAGCCGAAGCCGATGAATGTGTTCTGGAACACCTGGTCGGTCGAAGGCTTCATCTCCGAGGGCCTGCAGCCCGCGGAACTTGGCTGGGGCACACATGAGACATGGATGCCGAAGAACGCCAAGAAGCACAAGCACGGCTCGAAGGCAGCTATCTATCTGGAGCAGCCGGGCGCCAACACGCGCGTGCGCTCGTGGTGCCCGACGCCCGGCGCGCAATACGGCCTGCTGGTGACGCACAATGAGGCGATCTCGATCGCCGATTTCTTCACCGTGCGTTCGAAGAAGGGCAAGGTGCATTACCGCCCGACCTGCCACTATGCCTACCATCCCTGCAACGACGCGATGCTGTCGCTTGACGAGATGTTCGGCGCCGCCGGCAAGCCTCAGCCGGTGCATCATGTGCTCGACGAGAACGAGTTGATCGACGGCGTCGACGAACTCGGCGTGCTGCTCTACGGCCACGACAAGAATGCCTACTGGTACGGCTCGCAGCTGTCGCTCGCCGAGGCCCGCAAGCTGGCGCCCTATCAGAACGCCACCGGCATGCAGGTCACCTCGGCAGTGCTCTCGGGCATGGTCTGGGCGCTGGAAAACCCCGAGGCTGGCATCGTCGAAGCCGACGAGATGGACTACAGGCGGTGCCTGGAAGTGCAGTCCCAGTATCTCGGACCGGTCAAGGGCTACTACACCGACTGGACGCCGCTCGATAACCGTCCCGGCCTGTTCCCGGAAGACCTCGACCGCAACGACCCGTGGCAGTTCCGCAACATCCTTGTGCGATAGCAGCACCGCCTACCTGCCTCACTGCCTTGCAATCGCCCGGAAATCGGGCGATTGAAGGGATGCGGACCACAGCGATACGTGTTCATCTGGACGCACGTCGCTCTGGAAACTTGGATGCACGCCTCGTGCCTGTCGAAAATCGATTCCGATTTTCGGGCCGATGCGAGAGGAGAGGATTTTCACATGATCATTGCGCGCAAAATTCTTTCGATGAGCGTGGCGGGTGCCATTGCGACGATGCTCGCCGCCTGTGCGACCAGCGGCCCCGATGAACCGCCGATGGCAGCGGCGCCGAAAGGCGTCGAGGGCTCGTGGATCGACGCCAAGGGCACCGGCCTGTCGACCTTTGCCGGCGGTACCTTCACGACCGTGGCCACCGACACCGGCCAGAAGCTTGCCGACGGCAGCTACACGATGACCGGCGCCACGTCGGTGCAGATCAACGGCACCTCGCTGATCCGCCAGACCGCGGTCAGCTTCAACTGCCTGATGGTGTCGACAAGCCAGCTCAACTGCACCAGCTCCAGCGGTCAGAATTTCGTGCTGACAAGGCGCGTCTGAACCCACGACTATTGGTTTTCCAAGGACGGCGGCCGGTTGGCCGCCGTCCTTTTTTATGCCGGCAAAGGGTTCCGGATTCCGCTTGCGTCATCCGGAACGCGATGGGAACATGGCCGAAGCGCCGGCTGTTATGTTCCAGTCAAGCAACGGCGCTAATGGCCTCTGATCAGCTTTCCGGGAGACGAAGATGAAGAAGCTTGCCGCCATTGCAGCCCTGTCAGCCTCAGTACTCGGCCTGTCGGCCGGCGCGTCCTTTGCCGACTACACGCTGAACATCCTGCATATCAACGACTGGCACAGCCGCATCGAAGGCAACAACAAGTATGAATCGACCTGCTCGGCGGACGAGGAGACCAAGGGCGAGTGCATCGGTGGCGCGGGCCGGCTGATCACCGCGATCGCCCAGGAGCGCAAGAAGCTGGAAGGCCAGAACGTGCTGCTGCTCAGCGCCGGGGACAATTTCCAGGGATCGCTGTTCTACACGACCTACAAGGGCAAGGTCGAAGGCGAATTCCTCAACGACATGAAGTTCGATGCCATGGCCCTCGGCAACCATGAATTCGACGACGGCGAGGCGGCCCTGGCGCCGTTCCTCGACATGATCAAGTTCCCGGTGCTGGGCGCCAATGTGAAGGCCAACGCGCAATCCAAGCTCGGCGACCGCGTCAAGCCATCGATCGTCGTCGAGGTCGACGGCCAGAAGATCGGCATCATCGGCGCGATCACCAACGACACGCCGGACCTCGCCTCCCCCGGACCCAACGTCGCAATAGAGGACGACGTCAAGTCGATCACCGCCGAAGTCGAAAAGCTCAAGGGCGAAGGCGTCAACAAGATCATCGCCGTGACCCATATCGGCTACAGGCGCGAGCGCGACGTGATTGCCAAGATCCCGGGCGTCGATGTCGTCGTCGGCGGCCACAGCCATTCCCTGCTGTCGAACACCGATCCGAAGGCGGAAGGCCCTTACCCGACGATGGTCGACAATCCGGACGGCTACAAGGTGCCGGTGGTGCAGGCGGCGTCCTACTCGAAATATCTCGGCGAGTTCAAGGTGGTGTTCGACGACAATGGCGTCGTCAAATCGGCCAGCGGCGACCCGATCTATCTCGACAAGTCGATCACCCCCGACCCGGCCGTGCTCGCCCGTATCAAGGAGCTTGGAGCGCCGATCGAGGCGTTGAAGAACAAGGAAGTGGCGGAAACCACCGACGTCATCGACGGCAGTCGTGAGAGCTGCCGCACCCGTGAATGCGCGATGGGCAATCTCGTCTCCGACGCCATCCTCGACCGCGTCAAGGGACAGGGCGTCGAGATCGTCATCTCCAATGGCGGCGGCCTGCGCGCCTCGATCGACAAGGGCACCGTCACCATGGGCGAGGTGCTGACCGTGCTGCCGTTCCAGAACACGCTGGCGACCTTCCAGATTTCCGGCAAGGACCTGGTGGCTGGCCTCGAGGGCGGCCTCAGCCAGGTCGAGGACGGCGCCGGGCGCTTCCCGCAGGTCGCCGGCCTGAAATATTCCTTCGACAAATCCGTCGCGCCCAATGCCGGCCGCGTCAAGTCGGTGGAAGTCATGGAAGGCGGCGCCTGGACGCCGATCAAGCCGGACAAGGACTATCTGGTCGCAACCAACAACTATGTCCGCCAGGGCGGCGACGGCTACAAGGTCTTCGCCGACAAGGCCAAGAATGCCTACGATTACGGCCCCGGCCTCGAACAGGTGGTTGCCGACTATCTCGGTGCCCACCGACCCTACACGCCGGAGCTCGACGGCCGCATCACCGAAATAGCCGCGACCGTCGCTGCGGCGCCTGCGGCCCCGGCAACCGATCCGGCTGAAGCCGCCAAGCCTGCTGAAGCGGCACCTGCAATGCCTGAATTGCCGGCCAACTCGGGCGATATCGCCAACACACCACCGGCCGTATCGACCGAGGGAGCGCCTCCCCCACCAGCGCCACCGGCTTTGCCGGCAACGGCCGAGCCAGCAAAGCCCGCTGAAGCAGCTCCCGCACCTGCAGAACCGGCAAAGCCCGCGGAGGCCACGCCGGCCGAAGCCAGCCATGTCATCGTTGCCGGCGACACCTATTGGGATCTGGCCAAGAAGGCCTATGGCGACGGCGCCAAATGGAAGGTCATTTCGGGCGCCAACAAGGGCTATGAGCCGCGCCGGCTTCCGGTCGGCGCAACGCTGACCATCCCGCCGAAATAGCCTCGCTTAGATGCCTGAATGACGCCGCCCCCCCCGAAAACCGGACGGGCGTCCTGTTTTCGGGCTAATGCATGTCGCCCAAAAGTGAACTCGGTTTTGGGAGAACGACATGCATAAAAACAAAGACTTAAAGCGGGTCGTCTGAATCCATTCAGACAATCCGCTTTAAGGTGCGGCCAGACGCTGCATTGAATGCGCGCGCAAGATGGTTAGGTTCGCGTCTTCCGGAGAACCCTTATGACGCTTCCCACCCCTGCCGAACCCAAGGCCGCAAAGGCGCTCGGCCCGTTGCCCGCTGGGCATCCGCCGGTCAAGGCGGGCAGGATAGGCGTCATGCTGGTCAATCTGGGTACGCCCGACGGCACCGATTTCAAGCCGATGTGGCGGTATCTCCGTGAATTCCTGTCCGACCCGCGCGTCATCGAGCTCAACAGGGCAATCTGGTATCCGATCCTCTATGGCCTTGTGCTCACCACGCGGCCCAAGAAGTCGGGCGCCAACTACGCACGGATCTGGAACCGGGAAAAGAACGAGTCGCCGCTGCGCACCTATACCCGCGCCCAGGCCGAAAAGCTGGCCGAAGCGCTGAGCGACCTGCCTGATGTCGTCGTCGACTGGGCGATGCGCTACGGCAACCCTTCAACCGCCAGCATTGCCCAGCGTCTGGTCGACCAGGGCTGCGACCGCATTCTTTCCTTCCCGCTCTATCCGCAATATTCAGCGACGACCACGGCAACAGCCAACGACCAGCTGTTTCGCGCGCTGATGAAAATGCGCCGCGCACCGGCCGTCCGCAGCGTGCCGCCCTACTATGACGAACCGGTCTACATCGAAGCGCTGGCGCGCTCGATTGAACGGCATCTGGCGACGCTGGACTTCGAGCCGGAGGTGGTCATCACCTCCTATCACGGCATTCCAAAACCCTATTTCGAGAAGGGCGACCCCTATCATTGCCATTGCCAGAAGACGACGCGGCTGCTGCGCGAACGGCTTGGCTGGGATGACAAGAAACTGATCATCACCTTCCAGTCGCGCTTCGGGGCGCAGGAATGGCTGCAGCCTTATACCGACAAGACGGTCGAGAAACTCGCGCAGGACGGCGTCAAGTCGATCGCCATCGTCAATCCCGGCTTTTCCGTCGACTGCATCGAGACGCTGGACGAGATCGGCCGCGAGGCGGCCGAAACCTTCCACCATGCCGGCGGCAAGAATTTCGCCCATATCCCTTGCCTCAACGATAGCGCGGAAGGGATGGCGGTGATCGAGGCGATGGTGCGGCGCGAACTGTCCGGCTGGGTCTGAACCGGAACACGCCTGCTCCGAGGCGTTAAGGCGCGCCCTCCGGAGAATTCGATGTCCCGCAAACTCGACCTCAGTAGTGGCCGGCCCGTCTGGTCCGCCTATCGGGCGCCTGCGGTGCCGACGGACAGTCTGACCCGAGATGTCAAGACGGATGTGCTGATCGTCGGCATGGGCATCAGCGGCGCCATGATGGCCGAGGCGCTGACGGCCGATGGCCATCGGGTGATCTGCATCGACCGGCGCGGCCCGCTGAAGGGCTCGACGGCCGCAACCACCGCACTGGTGGCATTCGAAATAGACCAGCCTCTCTCCACGCTCGCGAAGATGGTTGGCAGAGCCTCGGCCCAGCAGGCCTGGCGACGCTCGCGGCTCGCCGTTTCCAATCTCGCCGGACGGATTGCCGAACTCGGCATCAACTGTGGCCTGAGCCGCATGCCATCACTCTATCTGGCCGGCACGATGCTTGGTCCGTCGGAACTGCGCGACGAGGCCGAGGCACGTCGGCTAGCCGGCATCGGCGCCATCTGCTTAACCCGACAACAGCTAGCCGAGAAATTCGGCATCGACCGCGAAGGCGCCATTCTCGGCCACGGCAACATCGCGCTCGACCCGCGCAAGCTGACGGCTGGGCTGCTGCTGAAATCCCTGGAGCGCAAGGCACGCTTCTATGCCCCCGTCGAAGCCACAATGATCGAGGACAGCGCCGAAGCTGTTGTCGTCGCGACCAGGGATGGCCCGACCATAACCGCACGACATGTTGTTCTGGCCACCGGCTACGAACTTGTAGACATCGTGCCGGCCGCGGCCCACCGGATCATCTCGACATGGGCGATTGCGACACGCCCGCAACCGCGAAAGCTCTGGCCGGACGCAGCGTTCATCTGGGAAGCGTCGGAGCCGTATCTGTATATGCGCACGACGGTCGACGGCCGGGTCATATGCGGCGGCGAGGACGAGGATTTTATCGACGAAGCGCGGCGCGACGAGCTGATCGCCGACAAGAGCACACGCATCGCCGAGAAGCTCGGCCTGATATTTCCGCATCTCGACACCAGACCCGATTTTGCCTGGACCGGCTCGTTCGGCACCACGACCACCGGCCTGCCTTATATCGGCGCCATTCCCCGCCACCCGCGCATCCATGCGGTGCTGGGCTACGGCGGCAACGGCATCACCTTCTCGCAGATCGCTTCCGAGATTGTCCCGGCTTCGATCAACGGGCTGGATGACACGGATGCAAGGTTGTTTGCCTTCAACCGCTGAGTGCAACCCTATAAACAATCCATCATCACCTGATTGTAACGCATCTGAAATACACTTAAGTCTTTGGTGAAGTCGGCTGCGCGAGAATGGCTTGAGCGGCCTTCGTCTGAGGGAGAGCCAAATGGATTTCAGTGGTTTCGATATTGCGGTTGGTGCACTTGCACTTCTGGTATTGGTGCTGCTGATCAAAGGCATCAGGACAATCCCGCAAGGTTACAATTATACGGTGGAGCGTTTTGGCCGTTACACCAAGACACTGAGCCCGGGTCTCAATTTCATTTACCCGTTCATCGACCGCATCGGCGCCAAGATGAACATGATGGAGCAGGTGCTCGACGTCCCGAGCCAGGAAATCATCACCCGGGACAACGCCATCGTCGGTGTCGACGGCATTGCCTTTTTCCAGATCCTCAACGCAGCGCAGGCCGCCTACCAGGTTGCCGGCCTGCAGAACGCTATCCTCAACCTGACGATGACCAACATCCGTACCGTCATGGGTTCGATGGACCTCGATGAACTCCTGTCGAACCGCGACGCCATCAACGAGCGCCTGCTGCGCGTCGTCGATGAAGCGGCCCATCCGTGGGGCATCAAGATCACCCGCGTCGAAATCAAGGACATCAACCCGCCGGCCAACCTTATCGAATCGATGGGCCGGCAAATGACGGCGGAACGCAACAAGCGCGCGCAGATCCTTGCCGCCGAAGGTCTCAAGCAGTCGCAGATCCTCGAGGCCGAGGGCCGCAAGGAAGCCGCCTTCCGCGATGCCGAGGCGCGCGAACGTTCGGCCGAGGCGGAAGCCCGCGCCACCCAGGTCGTGTCGGAAGCGATCTCCAAAGGCGATGTGCAGGCGCTGAACTATTTCGTAGCGCTGAAATACACTGAAGCGCTTGGCAGGATCGGCACGGCGACCAACAGCAAGATCGTGCTGATGCCCTTCGAGGCGTCGTCGCTGATCGGCTCGCTCGGCGGCATCGGCGAGATCGCCAAGGAAGTCTTCCGCAGCGAAGGCACGACCGGCTCGCAAAGGCAGGCCGCGCGCCCGCCGGTCGTTCGCCCAACCGACAACTGAGGTCGAAACCAATGATCGACCGCATCGTTTCCGAACTCGGCCCGTGGAACTGGATGGTACTCGGTTTCGTCCTGCTGGTGATGGAAATCATCGCACCGGGTATCTTCATGCTGTGGATCGGCATCGCCGCGCTGATCATCGGCGCCGTGTCGCTGCTGATCTGGGACGCCGGCTTCTGGACCTGGCAGGTTCAGGTCCTCGCCTTCCTGGCGCTGTCGCTGGTCTCGGCCTATGTCGGCAAAAAGCTGGTCGGCAGCCGCAACGACCCGACCGACCAGCCGCTGCTCAACCGGCGCGGCGCGCAAATGGTCGGCAGGATGGCGACACTTGCCGAGCCGATCCGGGACGGACGCGGCCGCATCAAGCTGGGCGATACGCTGTGGCGTGTCTCCGGGCCGGATTTGCCGGCCGGCACGCAAGTGCGCGTAACGGGTGCGGCCGATACGGATCTGGAACTGACCGTCGAGGCGGTCTGAACGAGCGCGCAGATTCAGGTCAGGCCGGCATCACCTGAATATCAGCACACCCTTAGGCGGCGCCGATGCGCAGCAGGTCGTGCAGGTGGATGAGGCCGACTGGTTTCCGGCCCTCCACCACCATCAGGCTGGTGATGGCTGAATTGTTGATCGTTTGCAGCGCCGTTGCCACCAGCGTGTCCGGCGTCGCGGTCTTCGGGCCTTTTGTCATCACCTGATCCACCGTCATCGCCAGCAGATTGCTGCCGATGTGACGGCGGATGTCGCCATCGGTGATGATGCCGACCAGCGCACCGTCTGCGTCGCTGATCGCGACGCAGCCAAATCCCTTGCGCGACAATTCCAGGATCGCGTCATGCATGCCGGTGCCCGCAACCACCAGCGGCAGCCTGTCGCCGACATGCATGATCTCGCGGATCTGCGTCAGGTTGGCGCCGAGCTGGCCGCCCGGGTGAAAGGTGCGGAAATGATCCGGCGTGAAGCCGCGTGCTTCGAGCAGCGCGATCGCCAGCGCGTCGCCCATCACCAGTTGCAGCAGCGTCGATGTCGTTGGCGCCAGGCCGTGCGGGCAGGCTTCCGGAGCGCGCGGCAAAAGCAGCACCACGTCCGCCGCCCGCGCCAGCGCCGATGTCTCTCCGGCTGTGATGGCGATCAGCGGAATGGAAAAGCGCCTGGAATAGGCGACGATGCCCATCAGTTCCTTGCTCTCGCCCGACCACGACATGGCGATGATGGCGTCGTCCCTGGCGATCATGCCGAGATCGCCGTGGTTGGCTTCTGCGGGATGGACAAAGAAAGCCGGCGTGCCGGTGGAGGCCAGCGTCGCCGCGATCTTCGAACCGATATGGCCGCTTTTGCCGACACCGGTGACGATGAGCCGGCCTTCAATCCCAGAGATCATCTCGACCGCCTGCGCGAAAGGCGCGGCCAATCCGTTCTCCAAGGCCTCGGCAAGGGCTGCAACCCCAGCCTGTTCTGTCGCCACCGTCCTCAGCGCCGAAGCGATCGAGGCTTGCCTGTCCGAAGGTTTCTTATCCATGGATCCCGCATGCATGGCTGATGCGATTAGCGCTTTGCCGGCGCGCTGTCCAACAGAAATGGCCCAAGGCATGTTGCCCGAACGTGTGCGGTGGTTTTTGACGACGGTAGAGGCGAAAACCAAAAGCTTGACGCACGCGGTATGATTCCCTTTGGAAATCAGCGCTTCAGGCGGCTGACGGGCCGCCGCCTCAACTCTCCGTTAACCATCCCCATTTACGGTTCGGTAAGTATGGCGCGCGTGCGCCGCGCAAGCAGTGGTGGCGATGTCCGGGGCCCAGCCAGAAAATTCGACAGGACGTGGGGGCAAGGCGGTCTGCGCCTTGCTGCTGGCAACCAGCATGTTTGCCTTGCTGCGCCCGGCGGCGCTCCATGCTCAGGAAACCGAACTGCGCGGCGAGGTTTCGGAATCGGCGATCCTGTCCGACCAGCAGCGCAAGGCGAGACAGCTGGCCCTGGCAGCGCAGGGTCAACAGCCGGCCAATGCAGCGCAGGCCAATGCGCCGGCCCGCACCTATCTGCCGGCCAGCGCCGGTGCCGTGCCTGACGACGCCGACACTGGCGACGCCAACGCGACCGGCAGCCTCTTCGACCCGGCGTCAGCCACCGACGACACGGCCGCCGACACTGCGGCGCCGCCCAAGCCTCGCCGCCGCTCATCGACCGTCAGGCAGAATGCGGCTGACCAGGCCAAGGACAAGGCTGCCGACAAATCGAAAAAGAAGAAGAAATCGACGGCCGGCGCCTCCGACATCACCGCTTCCACGACGGCCTCCACGACGGACGCTGCCGATGGTGAAGAGACCGATGCGGGCACGGCCAACCGCCGCGCCCTCACCATCGACAGTGCCGACAGGCAGAAGCTCGACCCAGGCGCGGAGCGCACGGACGCCATCGAAGGCCAGAAGAAAAAACCGGAGGATGATCCGTTTGCTGCCACCGGCGTCAAATGGGGTTCCTTCGTCATCCGGCCGACGATCGAACAGGGCCTGACCGCCACATCGAACGGCGATTCGAGCAGTGCCGGCAAGTCGGCGCTGCTGTCCGAGACGGCGCTGCGCTTTTCCGCCGCCTCCGACTGGCGCGAGAACTCAGCCACGATCGACGGCTATGGCCTTTTTCGCGAGACTGTCTCGGGTTACCCGGTTCACGACGAGCAAGGGCGCATCGAAGGCCAGCTCAATGTCGACCTCGACAATGAGTTGCGCGCCATCGCCAAGCTCGGCTACGAGGCCGTGCCGGAATCGGCATCATCGCCGGACGCCATCGCGGGCGTCAGCAAGCAGCCGCTGCGGCAGACCATCGATGGCAGCCTCGCCGTCGAAAAGCATCTCGGCAAGATGCAGTACACGTTGACCGGCGCGGTCTCGCATGACTTCTACGGCGACGCCAAGCTCTCGGACGGCACCTCGCTGTCGCAGAAGGATCAGGACTCCACGCTCTACACGGCGACGTTGCGCACCGGCTACGAGATCTCCCCTGCCCTGACCCCTTTCACCGAAATCGAGGTCGGCCGCCGGACTTATGATCAACGCATCGACAATGAAGGCTTCGAGCGCTCGTCGACGCGGCTCGGCGCCCGCGCTGGCCTTGCACTCGATATGGGTGAGAAGCTGTCGGGTGAATTCTCGGCCGGCTGGCTCAGGGAAGCGATCGACGACAAAAACCTTGATGCGATCTCTGGTGCCACCGTCAACGCCGACCTCAAATGGTCACCCGAGCGCGGCACAACGATCGGCCTGACCGGGCGGACCACCGTCGAGCCCACGACCACATCGGGCGAAAGCGGCGACATCCTCTATTCCGGTCGCCTGACCGGCGAGCGCCAGATTCGCGCCAACCTCACCGCCAATGCGGCTCTGGGCCTCGACTGGCGTGATTACATCGGCATCGACGGCCATGACAGGGTGTTGAGCGCCGAGGCCGGACTGACCTGGTGGTTGAACCGCTACGCCGGCCTGACCACAAGAGTGAGGACCGAGAAGCTGACCAGCAATCTGCCGGGCCGGGACTACACCGCCAACAGCATCTTCCTCGGCGTGAAGGTGCAGCGCTGAACGGCCGCACCAACGACATCCGGCCGCTCGCTATAATACCTTAGAACGCTGCCCCACGGCGCTCCGATGGCTTCAGCTCATCGAGAAGCGTGCGGATGATGCCGGCCATGTTCTCGTTCATGTCGCTGCGCCACAGCGCGAAGGCGACGTTGGCCTCGACGAAGCCTTCCGGCGATCCGCAGTCGAACGTGCGGCCCCGATAGTGGTAGCCGTAGAAAGGCTGCTGCTTTTCCAGCTTCAGCATGGCGTCGGTGAGCTGGATCTCGTTGCCGGCGCCTTTTTCCTGGCCTTCGAGGATCTTGAATATCTCCGGCTGCAGGATGTAGCGGCCGTTGATGTAAAGGTTGGACGGCGCGGTGCCGGCCTTCGGCTTTTCCACCATCTCGGTGATGCGGAAACCGTGATGCGTGTCCTCGCCGCGGCCGACGATGCCGTATTTGTGGGCTTCGGCGGGAGCGCATTCCTGCACCGCGATGATGTTGTTGCCGGTCTCCTCGTAGAGCTCGACCATTGCCTTCGTGCAGCTCTTCTCCGACTGCATGATCATGTCGGGCAGCAAAAGCGCGAAGGGCTCGTCGCCGACGAGCTCGCGGGCGCACCAGACGGCGTGACCAAGTCCCATCGGTACCTGCTGGCGTGTGAAACTGGTCTGCCCCGGCGCCGGCTGCAGCCGTTGCAGGCGGGCGAGCTGATCGTCTTTGCCGCGCTGGGCCAGCGTGTCATAGAGTTCGAACTGGATGTCGAAATGGTCCTCGATGACGGCCTTGTTGCGGCCGGTGACGAAGATGAAATGCTCGATGCCGGCCTCGCGCGCCTCATCCACCACATACTGGATCACCGGCCGGTCGACGACGGTCAGCATTTCCTTGGGGACAGCCTTGGTGGCCGGGAGAAACCGTGTGCCGAGACCGGCGACCGGGAAGACTGCCTTGCGAACTCTCTTCATGCTTTCAATTATCCGTTTGAGGGCCAGCTCCGCAATCCCCGTTCCAAGACATTTTCACGCCGGAATTGGGGACTACTGGGCAACTGAGGGGAATGTCCACCGGTAAAGCTTCGAAGCGTCTTTTCGTTCCCGGTGGCGCCTATGGTAAACTAATTCCTAACCTGGTTCGGCGATGAATGGTCTTTCCTGAGACAGAGAAGGAGGAAAAGATGTCCGTTCGCAATGCCGCAAAACGTTTTACCAGCGTCATAGCGGCAGCCAGCCTATCGCTCGCTCTGCTGATGCCTGGCCCCGCTTTCGCCGATGCCGGTTTCCGGCAGTGGGTCGCCGGCTTCCGCGCCACCGCCGTGCAGAGCGGCGTTTCCGGCGCCCTCTACGACCAGGCCTTCAGGAACATCAGGGATATCGATCCGGTGGTGCTGGAAAAGGCGCGTACGCAGCCTGAATTCACGGCTCCTGCCTGGGACTATTTCGACAACCGCGTCCATGACCAGTCGGTCGCCGTCGGCCAGCAGATGGCCAGGAAATGGAAGCCGTGGCTGGACCGGATCGAGGCCAGGTTCGGCGTCAACCGTTACATCCTGCTGGCCATCTGGTCGATGGAATCGAACTATGGCGAGATCCTCAAGCGCGACGACATCATGCGCAATGTCGTGCGCTCGCTGGCAACCTTGGCCTATGCCGATCCGAAGCGGGCGAAATTCGCCCGCACCCAGCTGGTCGCCGCACTGAAGATCCTGCAGACCGGCGACATCGACGAAAGCCATCTGAGCGGATCCTGGGCCGGCGCCATGGGCCACACCCAGTTCATTCCGACCAGCTATCTGCACTATGCCGTCGACATGGACGGCAATGGCAAGCGCGACATCTGGAATTCGATCCCCGATGCGCTGGCGACATCAGCCAATTTGTTGAAGAAGAATGGCTGGCAGGCCGGCAAGACCTGGGGCTATGAGGTCGCCTTGCCGGCCGGCAAACTTCCCGCCGGGTCCAAGACGCTGTCGCAATGGCAGGCGCTGGGCGTCGTCAGGGCCAACGGCAAGCCGTTCAAGAACGGCTCAGACAAGGCGACGTTGAAGGTGCCGGACGGCCGCAACGGGCCGGCCTTTCTGATGATCAAGAATTTCACGGTCATCAAAGCCTACAACAATGCCGACAAATATGCGCTTGCCGTCGGCCTTCTTGCCGACGAAATCGCCGGCTCCAGCGGTCTCGTGCAGGACTGGAAGCGGCCTTTCACCAAGCTCACTTTCGAGGAAAGGCAGGAGTTGCAGAAGCGGCTTTCCCAGCACGGCCTTTATGACGGCAAGTTCGACGGCAAGATCGGCGACGGCTCGAAGACTGCCATCATGGCCTTCCAGGCCAAGGCCGGCTTGACCCAGGATGGCTATCCGAGCATGGAAGTGCTGAAGTGGCTCCGGCAGAAATAGAGCCACTTGCGGTGCCGCGCGGTCTTTCGGGCGCGCGAAGGACACTGTAGCAATCTGCCAGGGATGGAGGAAACGATTGGCTTCGGTTGCGCGCATCGCAGGGCTTGTTCGTCGCATGCCGGTGCTCATCCTGGCCGTGATCGTGCTCACCGTCGGTGTGGCTGGCGCCTTTCATGCGCCCGCCATGGCGCAGGAGCAGCAAAACCGCAGCTGGTCGCTGCGCGACCTTCTGTTCCCACGCCGCAGTGAGCGGATCGAGCCGCCGCAGGACATCCAGAAGCCGAGGCCCAGGCCAAAGGCGAAAAAACCCCGTGCCCCGCGCCCGCCCGCGGAACCGGAAATCCCGGTGGTCGACAAGGCACCGGACGCTCGCACCGTACTGGTGGTCGGCGACTTCATGGCGGCCGGCCTCGCCGAAGGCCTCGACACCGCCTTTGCCGAGAATACCGGCGTCAGGATCGTCGTTCGCAGCAATGGCTCGTCCGGCTTCGTACGCGACGACTTCTACAACTGGCCCGAACAGATCAAATCGCTGATCGAGACCGAAAAACCCGCCGCCGTGATCGTCATGCTGGGTTCCAACGACCGCCAGCAGATGAAGGTGGGTGACGTGCGCGAACAGCCCCGCTCTGAAACCTGGACCAAGGAATATGAGCGCCGGACCGAGGCGTTCGGCAAAGCTATCGCGGAGGCAAAGGTACCTTTCCTATGGGTCGGCATGCCGGCGTTCCGGGTGCCGAAGATGACCTCCGACATGCTGGCCTTCAACGACATCTACCATCAGGCCGCTGAAAGCCATGGCGGTGAATTCGTCGACGTCTGGGACGGCTTCGTCGATGAGAACGGTGCTTTCGTCACCAGCGGCCCCGACATCAACGGCCAGCCGGTGCGGCTGCGCGCCGATGACGGCATCAACGTCTCGAGGGCGGGCAAGCGCAAGCTCGCCTTCTATACCGAAAAACCGCTGCTGAAGATCCTCGGCCTGACCGCGCCGGGAAGCGTGGTTACGCCGTCCGCTCCGGCGGGCGCCCCTGTCGAGGCGCCGGCGCCGGCCGCGGCACCCATCGTCATCGACCGCACCGCGCCGATGCTGCTCAGCGATCCGGCACTCGACGGCGGCTCCGAGCTACTTGGCGCGGCCCCGCCGGCGAAAGCAAATCCGGACCTGCCCGGTGAAAAGCTTGTGGTCGAGGGCAAGGCACCTATTGCATCGCCCGGCCGCGCCGACGATTTCTCATGGCCGCCGAAAGCCGCGGCCGCAACCGACACCACGACCGCGATCAATCGTTAGTATCGCAGAGCTACTCCAAGGCCGTTTCGAAACTCGCTCCTGCGAGTCATATGATGGTGTTTGCGAGAACCGGAGCGGAGCGTACATTTGAGTACGCGAGCACCGGAAGCGCAGAAAACGCCTTCAGATGGCCGCAGGAGTAGAGTTTCCAAACGGGCTCAGCGCGGGAGGACGCTCGACCCCACCAACGCCTCGTCGATCGAGCGTGCCGCCTGGCGGCCCTCGCGGATTGCCCAGACGACCAGCGACTGGCCACGACGCACGTCGCCGGCCGCATAGAGCCTGTCCACGCTGGTCCTGTAGTCGCGGTCATTGGCCTCGACATTCCTGGAACGGCGGCTGTCGGTGGCGATCTTCATCTGCCCGTCCAATTCCCTCGCCACACCGGCCGCGGCCGGCCCGGCAAAGCCGATGGCGATGAAAGCGAGATCGGCACGAATGACGAATTCGGTACCGGCGATCGGCTTGCGCTTGTCATCGACCTCGCAGCACTTGACGCCGGTCAGCTGGCCTTCCTCGCCGATGAATTCGAGCGTCGCCACCTGGAATTCGCGCTCCGCGCCTTCGGCCTGCGAGGACGAGGTGCGCATCTTGGTCGCCCAGTAGGGCCAGACCGAAAGTTTGTCTTCCTTCTCCGGCGGCTGCGGGCGGATGTCGAGCTGGGTGACACGCACGGCGCCCTGGCGGAAGGCCGTGCCGACACAGTCGGACGCTGTATCGCCGCCGCCGACGACGACCACATGCTGGCCGCCGGCGATGATCGGATGCGACGGCCACGCCACCGACTGAATCGGTTCGCCGCCGACTCGCCTGTTCTGCTGCACCAGATAGGGCATCGCGTCATGCACGCCGCCGAGATCGTCGCCGGGAATGCCGGCCGCGCGCGGCGTTTCCGAGCCGCCGCAATAGAGCACGGCATCATGTTCGGCGAGCAGCTCGGCAACCGGCTTGTCGACGCCGACATTGACGCCGCAATGGAATGTCACGCCCTCACCCTGCATCTGCTCGATGCGCCGGTCGATGTAGTGCTTCTCGATCTTGAAGTCGGGAATGCCGTAGCGCATCAGCCCGCCGGGCCGGCTCTCGCGCTCATACACGTGGACGTCATGGCCGGCGCGGCCAAGCTGCTGCGCAGCCGCCATACCGGCCGGACCGGAACCGATGACGGCGACGCGCTTGCCGGTCTTCTTCTCCGGCGGATAAGGCCTGATATGGCCGGTTTCATAGGCCTTGTCGGCGATCGCCTGCTCGACCGTCTTGATGGCGACGGGAATGTCCTCGAGGTTCAGCGTGCAGGCTTCCTCGCAGGGCGCGGGGCAGATCCGGCCGGTGAACTCCGGGAAATTGTTGGTCGAATGCAGGTTGCGGATCGCGTTGTCCCAGTCGCCATTGTAGACGAGGTCGTTCCAGTCTGGGATCTGGTTGTGGATGGGGCAGCCGGTCGGCCCGTGGCAGAACGGAATGCCACAATCCATGCAGCGCGCGGCCTGTTTCTCGACCTCCTTGTCCGACATCGGCAGCGTGAATTCGCGGAAATGCCGGATGCGATCGGAGGCCGGCTGGTACTTGTGCACCTGCCGGTCGATTTCGAGAAAGCCTGTTACCTTGCCCATAGTCCAGTTCCTGCTGTCCAGATGGTACGGTTTTCGCCGCACCCGTTAACCCCTTGAGGCAGCCATGGCAACCTTTCGCACGAGGTCAAACTATCGATGAAGATGGGCCGGGAAACCTGGGCCTCCCGGCAAATTCCAAATCTATTCCGCCGCCACGCCCATGCGCATGCGTTCCATCTCGATCAGCGCGCGGCGGTATTCGACCGGCATGATCTTGCGGAATTTCGGCCGGAATGTCGTCCAGTCGTCAAGGATCTCGCGACCACGCACCGAGCCGGTGTAGTGCACATGGTTCGAGATCAGCTGGTAGAGCCGCTCCTCGTCATGGCTGGTCATGTCGCCGGAGACGTCGACGCGACCCTTGTGATCGAGGTCGCCGCCATGGTGCAGCAGCCTTTCCATCAGATCGTCTTCTTCCGGAACCGGCTCCAGCTCGACCATCGCCATGTTGCAGCGCTCGGCGAAGTCGCCTGCCTCGTCAAGCACATAGGCAACGCCGCCCGACATGCCGGCGGCGAAGTTGCGGCCAGTCTGGCCGATGACGACCACGATGCCGCCGGTCATGTACTCACAGCCATGGTCGCCGACGCCTTCGACGACGGCGGCGACGCCCGAATTGCGCACGGCGAAACGCTCACCGGCGACGCCGGCGAAGTAGGCCTCGCCCTCGGTTGCGCCATAGAGCACCGT
The DNA here is from genome assembly GCF_004023085.1 of Mesorhizobium sp. M7A.F.Ca.US.010.02.1.1. Classification (NCBI taxonomy): domain Bacteria; kingdom Pseudomonadati; phylum Pseudomonadota; class Alphaproteobacteria; order Hyphomicrobiales; family Phyllobacteriaceae; genus Mesorhizobium; species Mesorhizobium sp. M7A.F.Ca.US.010.02.1.1. The sequence goes on from NZ_RZRV01000005.1 coordinate 72,389, forward strand.
ATTGCCGACGATGATGGACTCAGCCGCGACGATCTTGGCCCCTTCCGGCGGCCGGATGACGATGCGGCCGCCCGACAGGCCCTTGCCGACATAGTCGTTGCCGGCGCCGACAAGCTCGAACGAGATGCCGCGCGCCAGGAAGGCGCCGAAGGACTGGCCGGCGGTGCCGGTCAGCTTCACCTGGATCGTATCCTCGCGCAGGCCTTTGTGCTTGAAGCGCTTGGCCACTTCACCCGACAGCATGGCGCCCGTGGAGCGGTCGACATTGCGGATGTCGACCTCGATCTTGACCGGCTGCTTGCTTTCGAGCGCCGGCTTTGCCAGCTCGATCAGCTTGCGGTCGAGCACGTCGTCGATCGGGTGCTTCTGCCGCTCGGTCCAATGCACGGCCTCATGCGGCGCATCCGGCTTGAAGAACATCTTCGAGAAATCGAGCCCGCGTGCCTTCCAGTGCACGATCAGGTCGCGCTTTTCCAGAAGATCGGTGTCGCCGATGATCTGGTCGAGATGGGTGTAGCCCATCTCGGCGAGCAGCTCCCTGACCTCTTCCGCGACGTAGAAGAAGAAGTTGATGACATGCTCGGGCGTGCCCTTGAAGCGCTTGCGCAGCACCGGATCCTGAGTCGCGACGCCGACCGGGCAGGTGTTGAGATGGCACTTGCGCATCATGATGCAGCCGGCCGCGATCAACGGCGCGGTCGAGAAGCCGAATTCATCGGCGCCGAGCAGCGCGCCGATGATCACGTCGCGTCCCGTGCGCAACCCGCCATCGACCTGCAGCGCAACGCGCGACCGCAGACCGTTCAGCACCAGCGTCTGGTGCGTCTCGGCAAGGCCCATTTCCCATGGGCTGCCGGCATGCTTGAGCGAGGTCAGCGGCGAGGCGCCCGTGCCGCCATCATAGCCCGAAATGGTGATGTGGTCGGCGCGTGCCTTGGCAACGCCCGCCGCAACCGTGCCGACGCCGACTTCCGACACCAGCTTGACCGACACGTCGGCCGCCGGATTGACGTTCTTCAGATCGTAGATCAGCTGTGCCAGATCCTCGATCGAATAAATGTCGTGATGCGGCGGCGGCGAGATCAGGCCGACGCCCGGCGTCGAATGCCGGACCTTGGCGATGGTCGCGTCGACCTTGTGGCCGGGCAACTGGCCGCCCTCGCCGGGCTTGGCGCCCTGCGCCACCTTGATCTGCATCATGTCGGAATTGACGAGGTATTCGGCCGTGACGCCGAAACGCCCCGAGGCGATCTGCTTGATCGCCGAGCGTTCCGGGTTCTTGCCGCCGCCGGGCAGCGGCAGATAGCGGTCGGCCTCTTCGCCGCCCTCGCCGGTGTTCGACTTGCCGCCGATCTGGTTCATCGCGCGCGCCAGCGTCGTGTGCGCTTCGCGCGAGATCGAACCGAACGACATCGCCCCGGTCGAGAACCGCTTGACGATGTCGGCCGCTGACATGACGTCGTCGAGCGCCGCCTTCTTGCGGCCGGTTTCTCCGGCCAGCTTGATCTTGAACAGGCCGCGAATGGTCTGGGCGCGGGCCGTCTCGCTGTCGATCTGGGCGGAATAGTCCTTGAACGTTTCCCACGATCCCTGGCGCACGGCGTGCTGCAAGGTGGCGACAGCGTCGGGCGACCAGATATGGGCCTCGCCGCGCATGCGGTACATGTACTCGCCGCCGACCTCGAGGCTGTTGCGCAGCACGGGGTCGTTGCCGAAACCGTCATTGTGGCGGCTTAGCGTCTCGGCCGCGATCTCGTCCAGCCCGACGCCTTCGATCAGCGTCGCGGTGCCGGTGAAATATTGCTGCACGAAATCGGTCTTCAGGCCGATGGCGTCGAAAATCTGCGCGCCGCAATAGGACTGGTAGGTCGAGATGCCCATCTTGGACATCACCTTGAGGATGCCCTTGCCGATCGACTTGATGTAGCGCGTGACGACTTCGTAGGCATCCACCTCCTTCGGCAGTTCCCCGCGCTTGTGCATGTCGAGCAGCGTGTCGAAGGCAAGGTAAGGGTTGATCGCCTCGGCGCCATAGCCGGCAAGGCAGCAGAAATGATGCACTTCGCGCGGCTCGCCGGATTCGACGACGAGCCCGACCGAGGTGCGCAGCCCCTTGCGGATGAGGTGATGATGGACCGCAGCCGTAGCCAGCAGCGCCGGTATGGCGATGCGGTCCGGCCCGACCTGGCGGTCGGACAGGATGATGATGTTGTAGCCGCCGGCGACCGCCGCCTCCGCCCGCTCGCACAACCGGTCGATGGCGCCCTGCATGCCCGCGGCCCCTTCGGCCGAGCCATAGGTGATGTCGATCGTCTTGGTGTCGAAGCGGTCCTCGGTGTGGCCGATGGAACGGATTTTTTCGAGATCGCCATTGGTCAGGATCGGCTGGCGCACCTCAAGCCGCTTGCGGCGCGAATTGCCGACCAGGTCGAAGATGTTGGGCCGTGGCCCGATGAAGGACACCAGGCTCATCACCAGCTCCTCGCGGATCGGGTCGATCGGCGGATTGGTGACCTGGGCGAAATTCTGCTTGAAATAGGTGTAGAGCAGCTTCGACTTGTCCGACATCGCCGAGATCGGCGTGTCGGTGCCCATCGAGCCCACCGCCTCCTGGCCTGTTGTCGCCATCGGCGACATCAAAAGCTTGGTGTCTTCCTGGCTGTAGCCGAACGCCTGCTGGCGATCGAGCAGGCTGACATCCTTGCGCAGCGCGCGCGGCTCGACCGGCTTCAAATCTTCGAGGATGAGCTGTGTGTTGGCGAGCCAGGTCTTGTAGGGATGCTTGGTCGCGATCTCCGACTTGAGCTCCTCGTCGGAGACGATACGCCCCTTCTCCAGGTCGATCAGCAGCATCCGGCCTGGCTGCAGCCGCCACTTCTTGACGATCTTCTCCTCGGGCACCGGCAGCACGCCGGCTTCCGAGGCCATGATGACGCGGTCGTCGTCGGTGACGATGTAGCGTGCCGGGCGCAGGCCATTGCGGTCGAGCGTGGCGCCGATCTGGCGTCCATCGGTGAAAACCACCGCCGCCGGCCCGTCCCACGGCTCCATCAGTGCCGCATGGTATTCGTAGAAGGCCTTGCGATCGGCATCCATGAGCTTGTTGCCGGCCCAGGCTTCCGGGATCAGCATCATCATGGCGTGGCTGAGCCTGTACCCGCCCTGGAACAGGAACTCGAGCGCATTGTCGAAGCAGGCGGTGTCGGACTGGCCGTCATAGGAAATCGGCCACAGCTTCGAGATGTTGTTGCCGAACAGTTCGGAATCGACCGACGCCTGGCGCGCAGCCATCCAGTTGTTGTTGCCGCGCACGGTGTTGATCTCGCCATTGTGGGCGACCATGCGGTAGGGATGCGCCAGCTTCCAAGACGGGAAGGTGTTGGTCGAGAAGCGCTGGTGGACGAGGATCAGCGCGGTCTCGAAGCGCGGATCGATCAGGTCCTTGTAATAGGCGCCGACCTGGTAGGCCAGGAACATGCCCTTGTAGACGATGGTGCGCGCCGACAGCGACACGCAATAGGCGCCGATGTCCTTGTTGTCGTTCTCGGCGTAGATGCGGCCCGATATCACCTTGCGCAACAGATAGAGCCTGGCCTCGTATTCCTCGTCATCGGTAATGTCTGGCGTGCGGCCGATGAATATCTGCCGATGGAACGGCTCGGATGCCACGATGTCAGGCGCCTTCGACAGCGACGAATTGTCGACGGGCACGTCACGGAAACCGATGAGCGGAAGCCCCTCGGATTGCGCCGATTCGGCAATGATGTCCTCGATATGGGCGCGAAGGGCCACGTCTTGCGGCATGAACCAGTGTCCAACGCCGTACTGGCCGGCCGGCGGCAGGTCGATGCCCTGGGCCGCCATCTCCTCACGGAAGAATTGGTCGGGAAGCTGCACCAGCACGCCGGCGCCATCGCCGACCAGCGGATCGGCGCCAACGGCGCCGCGATGCGTCAGGTTTTCGAGCACAGCCAGCCCGTCCTTGACGATCTGGTGCGACTTCACCCCCTTCATATTGACGATGAAGCCGACGCCGCAGGCGTCATGCTCGTTGCGAGGATCGTAAAGGCCCTGGGCGGAAAGGCCGTTGGCGGTTCGGCCAATATCGGTCCGGGACATGGTTTTGACGGTTGCCGCTTTCGTCTGCGCGGCCTGGCCGTTCGTCGCAGAGTGCGTCATGTCCGTCATCTCCTGTCCTCCATTCCCAGCCATTCAGGCGCTGGTTTTCCTCGGCAAGCGCTTGGCTCACCCTGATCCTTGTGGCTCGTCTTGCGAAATCCTTGCCGAACCAGGCGGCTTTCCGCATGGAACGCATCTGGTAATCGTACAGGCCAGAGTCTGGCTGTCCACCTGTCGCTCGCGGCAACAGCCGGAGAGGCCCAAATGATACGCCAATCCAGCTCGTTTTGTGCGACAAAATAAGACAGCACTACTGTCCTAAATTTTTATGGCAGAAATCCCGGGCGCGCACAAGACCGATTCACAAAAAACTTGGGTTTTGGGCGACAGAAAATGTCGTGAAGTCCGGGAAAAACTAAGCTTCAGTCGTCGGCCTGGGCTTTGCCGTTGGCTGGCTTTACTGTTTTTCCGGCGCCTGGCCTCTTGCGGTCCGCTCGCGAAACCGGTCAACTTCAGGCTGATTTCCCCAAAACCCCGATCTCCCCAACCCCCGACCTCCCAAGACATAGGCAGATGCATGTTCTTCGCTTCCGACAATTGGGCAGGCGCCCATCCCAATATTGCCGCCGGCCTGTCGGCCAATGCCGGCGGCTTTTCCACCGCCTATGGCGACGGTGCGCTCGACCGGGCAGTCTACCAGCGCTTCAGCGAGATTTTCGAACGCGAGGTCGCGGTGTTCTTCGTCGCCACCGGCACGGCCGCCAACTCGCTGGCGCTCACCGCTTACAACAAGCCGGGCGGCATTTCCTTTGCTCATCGCGAATCGCATGTCATCGAGGACGAATGCGGCGCGCCGGTGTATTTTTCCGGCGGCTCCCGCCTGCATGAGATCGATGGCGCGCTGGGCAAGATCGATCCGCACAATCTGGAAAGGACCATCGGCCGTTTCGCACCGGAAATCGTCCATTGGGGACGGCCGATGGCCGTTTCGATCACCCAGTCGACCGAGGTCGGCACCATCTACGGCCTGGATGAGATCGAGACGATCTCGGCCATCGCCAAACAATATTCGGTGCCCCTGCACATGGACGGCGCCCGCTTTGCCAATGCGCTGGTCGCACTCGACACGACACCGGCCGAAATGACCTGGAAACGCGGCGTCGACATCCTCTCCTTCGGTGGCACCAAGAACGGCTGCTGGTGCGCCGAGGCGATCGTGCTGTTCGATCTCGATCGTGCCAGGGAATTGGCGTTCCTGCGCAAGCGCGCCGCCCAGCTGTTTTCGAAATCGCGCTTCGTCGCAGCGCAGTTCGAAGCCTATTTCAAGGACGGATTGTGGCTGGACACCGCCCGCCACGCCAACGCTATGGCCGCACGCCTTGCCGCCGCGATCGAGGATTCGGCCACGGCCAAGCTGGCATGGCTGCCGCAGGCGAACGAGGTTTTCGCGGTGATCAAGAAAGCCGAGGCCGAGGGGCTGCAGGCCGCGGGGGCCGCCTTCTACGACTGGCACAAGCCGCATGGCTTTGACGGCCACATCGGCGAGGACGAGTTGCTCTACCGCTTCGTCACCAGCTTTGCGACGACAGCCGATGAAGTCGACCGTTTTGGCCAGCTGATCGCCTGATAACGGATATCCCGGACAACAAAAAAGCGGCGCCTTTCGGCGCCGCTTCCGTCTCGGGAGGAGACTTGTACTTTAGGCAGCGGTCTTGGCCTCGATCTGCTTGGCCTTGGCCGAAGACGCCGTAATGGCGATCTTGCGCGGCTTCAGCTCCTCGGGGATGTTGCGCTTGAGGTCGACGAAGAGCAGGCCGTTCTTCAGCGAGGCGCCAACGACCTCGACGTGGTCGGCAAGCTGGAAGCGGCGTTCGAAAGCCCTTGAGGCAATGCCGCGATAGAGCAGCTCAGAGCCTTCGCCGGTACCCTCATCCTTGCGCTCACCCTTCACGGTCAGCACGTTGCGATGGGCTTCGATCGAGATTTCCTCGTCCGAGAAGCCGGCAACCGCCATCGAGATGCGGTAGGAATCCTCACCGGTGCGCTCGATGTTGTAGGGCGGATAGGTCTGCGCGCCATCCGGCTGCGCAAGCGAATCGAGCATCGTGAACAGACGATCGAAGCCGACGGTAGAGCGATAAAGCGGGGAAAAATCAACGTGACGCATGAGGTGTTCTCCTTTTGAGCAACATGGTTTGCGTATGACCGGTGCGAAACCCTTGAGCGGCGTTTCGGGTGGGCCAGCGGCCCCGACATTGGCGACCGCACGAGACATTTGGGGAGCGCAGGAAAGCATTTCAAGATTTCACCTGGCGGCAAAGGCCACGGCGGCCGGCCCCTTGATGAACGGCAGATGAACCGGCACTTCGGCGCGCGTTCAGGCAGCCGGCGCTAGGGTGCATTTCAGGATCAAGGACTGGCGGCGCCGATTGCACAACAGGCACCGCAACGAGGCCGACCGGGTGTAACGTCCCTTCCTCCCGGATCGACAGAGGCCGGAAGCACGCTTTCGAGCGACTTCCGGCCTTCCCTGGTGCAGCCTCCCCTTCACCGGGAATTCCTTGGCTTTTGGCGCATGGGCGTCTATCACCTTAGCGGAGCCGGCCAGCGCAGGCGGGCATGCGAGACGCCGAGCACGAAGCGCCGAATGACGGATCTTTTCACCGAAAACTCCCTTTTTCACGAAATCGAGGGCAATCCGCGGCCGGAAAATGCCACCGGCGGCTTCTTCACCACGCGTGACCGCAAGAATATCCGCTACGGCCTGTTCGGCGCAGTCGCTCGCCCGATGAAGGGCACCGTGGTCCTGCTCACCGGCCGCAACGAGTGCATCGAGAAATATTTCGAAACCATCCGCAACCTTGCCGATCGCGGCTTTGGCGTCGCCACCCTCGATTGGCGCGGCCAGGGCGATTCCGACCGGCTGATCCGCGATCACCAGCGCGGCTACGTCAGCAGCTTCCGCGACTACACCGCCGACCTCGAACAATTCTTCGAGGAGATCGTGCTGCCCGATTGCCGCGGACCGTACTACATCCTCGCCCATTCGGCAGGTGCCTTGATCACCCTGCTTGCCGCCCCGTCGATGGTGAACCGCATCCGGCGCATGGTGCTGATCGCGCCCTTCCTGACGCTGCCCGACCTGCCGGTCTCGATCTCGACGGTTCGCCGCGTCTGTTCTCTGTTCTGCGCTCTCAGCCTCGGCCGGCTCTACGCCGCCTGGGGTCCGCGGCCGAGGGTAACGGCCCCTTTCGAGACCAACAAGCTGACATCGGACCCGGAGCGCTATCGGCGCAACACACGGATCTACGAAGAGTTTCCGCAACTGGCACTTGGTGGTCCCACGATCCGCTGGCTGAAGGCGGCCGCCGAGGCATCCGAAGCTGTCAGCGACCCCGACTTCATGGCAGGGATTCAGGTCCCCCTGCTGATAATCGCCGCCGGCGCCGACCAGGTCGTCTCGACCAGGGCCGTGGAAACCTACGCCAGGCGTCTGCGGCTCGGTTCGCTGCTGATGATCGATGGCTCTCGCCACGAAATCCTGCAGGAAGCCGACATTTATCGCGAGCAATTGCTCGCCGCTTTCGACGCCTTCATTCCCGGGAGCGACGACCCCACAGCCTGACAGGCGCCGGTCGCTGGCCCGCTCCCCAAGGGGTGCGCCGGCAGTAAAACGACTGCTTCAAGCGGTCGGCATCACTTGAATGGCAGCGGACGCTCGTTTAGCCGCGCAAGGCGGCCATGGCGGCGGCATGAAGCTCCGGCGTCGCCGCGGCGAGCACATCGCCGCCCTGTTCCGCCGGCCCGCCATCGAATGTGGTGACGACGCCGCCTGCCTTTTCGATAATCGGGATCAGCGCCACGATGTCGTAGGGCTTCAATCCGGGATCGGCGACGATGTCGACGCTTCCTGAGGCGATCATGGCGAAGGCATAGCAATCGGCGCCATAGCGGGCGAGCTGGATCTGTCTTTCGAATGCATCGTAACGGTTGCGCGCCTCGCCCTTGAACAGGGCCGGCGTGGTGGTGAACAGCGTCGCTTGGTCCAACTTCGTCGTCTTGCGGGTCGTCAGTTTTCGCGGCCCGCCTGGCCCCTCATAATGGGAGCCCGAGCCGTTGGCGTAGAAAAGCTCGCCGGTGAAGGGTTGCGCCATCATGCCGGCAACGGCGTCGCCGTCGATCGTCAGCCCGACCAGTGTGCCCCACACCGGCAGGCCGGAAATGAACGCGCGCGTGCCGTCGATCGGGTCGATCACCCAGACATGCCGGCTCGAAATGTTCTCGCTGCCATGCTCTTCACCAAGAATGCCATGGTCGGGATACTCAGCAGAGATCAGCGCCCGGATGGCGCGCTCGGCCTCGCGATCGGCCTCGGTGACCGGATCGAAACTGCCCTGTTCCTTGTTGGCGACCGCACCTTGGCTGCGAAAGCGCGGCAAGGTCTCCGCCGCTGCCACCTGCGCGATGCGGCGCATGAAACCGACACTGATGTCCAACTGATTCTCCCGCACTGCAGCATGTCCGAGCCGTGCTCTGCCGCCAATTTCGTACCAAAACAAGAGTGTTCGACGACTTTTCCGCGACGGCATCTGTTGCCCGGATGTCACACAAGCGTCGTCGAAACGCAATTTCCACATCAGAGTGAATTAAAAAAGCCTCAAGGTCGCTTGACATTTGTGCAGCGCACAATACCCTTGATCTCGGACAGGGTTTCCTGTCCATGCCCTCCTTGGGCGTTTCCTCCCTAGACTTCGACCGTATCGTGCAAACGATGCGGTCTTTTTTTACGCCGCGATTTCACTCTGCGGCCAACGGCCGGTCGCTCACTCGGCGGCTAGCGGCAGGTCGATGAAATGATGGTCGGGCATCGACATCAGGTCGGCTGAGAACCGCGTCAGATCATCGGCCAGCGCATCGAAGCCGGCGGCCTTCTCGAATGTCCGCTCGTTCATGTAGAGCCCGCGATTGACCTCGATCTGCAGCGCATGCAGATGGCGCGCCGGGCGGCCGTAATGCTCGGTGATGAAGCCGCCGGCATAGGGCTTGTTGTGGGCAACCGAATAGCCCATGGCGCTGAGCAGGCCGATCGCGGTCTCGGTCAGGGCGGCGGTTGCCGAGATGCCGAAGCGGTCGCCGATGATGAAGTCGGGCCGCAGACCGCTGTCGCCGACACGGATGCTCGCCGGCATCGAATGACAGTCGATCAGCACGGCAAAGCCGAACCGCGCATGGGTTCTGGTCAACAGCCGCTTCAGCGTCTCGTGATAGGGCTTGTAGACGGCCTCGATGCGGGCGATCGCTTCGGCCAGCGGCAGGCGGCCGGAATAGATGTCGAGCCCCTCGCCCACCAGCTTCGGCACCGTGCCAAGCCCGCCGGCCACCCGCGCCGAGCGGATGTTGCAGAAAGACGGCACTGGCTCGGCGAACATGCGCGGATCGAGTTCCCACGGCTCGCGATTGACGTCGAGATAGGCGCGCGGAAAATTCGCTGCCAGCAACGGCGCGCCTAGCGCCACGGCGCCGCCGAACAGCTCATCGACGTAACAGTCTTCCGACCGGCGGATGGCGTTGCGGTCCAGCCTTGCCATGGCAAGGAAGCGCTCCGGATAGTAGCGGCCGCTATGCGGTGAGTTGAAGAGGAAGGGGACGCGCTGCTCGACGCCCGACCGGATTTCGAAGGGTGGAAAGACCGAAAAATCCTCGGCTGCCGTCTTCAATTTGAACGAACCCGAAAACACCAGTGCATCATGATGTGAAAGTGCCACCTTGCAAGCCTCGTGTCCAGCATTTCGGCCGCAGCACACGCCCGGCAAATATGGATCATCCCCGTCAGCGTTCACTTGATGTTTACCCTCACCTCCTCATATACAGGATGGTTAACGGGCTTGCCCAACGGCAATCTCGGGCGGGTGATTCGGACGGGATATCATGGCACGCATTCTTCTGGCGGAAGACGACGACGATATGCGTCGGTTCCTCGTCAAGGCGCTGGAGCGCGCCGGTTACCAGGTCAGCGATTTCGACAATGGCGCCAGCGCCTATGAGCGGCTGCGCGAGGAACCGTTCTCGCTGCTGTTGACCGACATCGTCATGCCGGAGATGGACGGCATCGAACTGGCGCGCCGCGCCACAGAGATCGATCCTGATTTGAAAGTCATGTTCATCACCGGTTTCGCCGCCGTTGCGCTGAACCCTGATTCCAAGGCGCCGAAAGACGCCAAGGTGCTGTCGAAACCGTTCCATCTGCGTGACCTCGTCAACGAGGTCGAGAAGATGCTGCAGGCGGCCTGAGCCGTTTTCTAGGCAAGGCGCCGCACCTCTTCGCCACTGCGGCGAGACGACGCCTTCTTTCCTTTTTCCTGCTATTGACGCGCTGGATCAAAAATGGTGTATGCGCGGCTTCGGATGGGCGTGTAGCTCAGCGGGAGAGCACTGCATTGACATTGCAGGGGTCACAGGTTCAATCCCTGTCACGCCCACCATCCAACCAGACGATCAGACTTGAATCGGCATCCTGGCCCGCTCGCCCGAGCTGGACAATTTTCGTTCGCCCAAGGGAAGCTGGACACTGGCGAGTTTTTCGAGCGCAACGCGCCCGTCCCGGCGTTTGACCGGAACGGGCCGCACTCGATCAGATCATTGCGGCTCTGGATCAGGCGTATTTCCCGGCCTGTCCGGCGTGCCGCCCTTGCCTTCGCGACAAGGCTCTCCGAGACCGCAGCATTTGCCGTTGTAGGTGACGCCAGGCTTCAGCTTGTCGCATTCCCTGGGAGCGGTTGTCTTGCAGCCGGCCAGCACCGAAACGGCGATGGCGGCCAAAAGGACGTTTCTTGAAACAGTAAACATCAGACGTTCTCCTTGATGGACCATGTTTGGACACATCGCTTGGTCGCGCCTCGAGAGAAATTGGTTCACAAGAAAATTGGTGACGACGGCGATAACCACCCTCGCGGTCGTTCGACAGCGGAGACGCCTGGGCTGGCGCAGCAATCGCGTGGCGACGCGTCCTCTTCGACCGGTCAGCCTTTCTGCGCTTCAGATGCCCGCGACGGTGCAAAGGCTCTTCATTCTGGCTACCGCCAGATCGGGATCGGCGAGCAAACCTGCCTGGTCGGCAAGGCGGAACACGTCGGCATAGTGACGGATGCCGCGCGCCGACTGCATGCCGCCGATCATCGCAAAATGGTCCTGATTACCATTCAGCCAGGCCATGAAGACGATGCCGGCCTTATAATATTCGGTCGGCGCTTCGAAGATTTTTCGCGATAGCGGCACGGTCGGCGCCATCAACGCGTCATAGCCGGCGCGGTCACCTTCCGCCAGTTTCGCCAGCGCTGCGTTGGCGACCGGCGCAATCGCGTCGAAAATACCGAGCAGTGCGTGCGAGTGCTTCCTGCCGTCGCCGGCGATCAGTTCGGGATAATTGAAATCGTCGCCAGTGAACATGACGACGCCGTCCGGCAGCCGGTTCCTGAGCGCAACTTCCTTGCCGGCATCGAGCAATGAGATTTTTATCCCTTCGACCTTGCCGGCGTGGCGTTCGATGATGGCAACCACGGTGTCGAGCGCGGCCTCGAAATCGCTGCTGCCCCAATAGCCCCTGAGCGCCGGATCGAACATGTCGCCCAGCCAGTGCAGGATGACCTTGCCGGAGACCTGGCCGAGAATTCGGTCGTAAACACGCACATAGTCATCCGGGCCCTTGGCTGTCGCCGCGAGCGCCCGGCTGGCCATCATGATCGCGTTGCCGCCGAGCCCTTCGATGAAAGCGAACTGCTGCTCATAGGCGCTGATTACATCGTCGAGCGTCCTGGCAGCGGCGGGCGCCAGATGGTCGGTGCCGGCACCCGAGGCGAGATCGGCGCCATCGACGGTGCGCGCCTCGGCGATCGAACGGCGGATCAATTCCTGTGCGTTTGCCCAGTCGAAGCCCATGCCGCGCTGCGACGTGTCCATCGCTTCGGCGATGCGGAAGCCCAGCCGCCACAGATGGTGACGGAACGCCATCGTCCTGTCCCAGTCGACCACCGGCCTGGACCACGGATCGGTCATGGCGAGCGGATCGGCAACGATGTGCGCGGCGGCATAGGCGATACGCGAAAATCGCGCGCCGACCATCGGCTGCACGGGTTCGCCGATCAGCGTGTAGCGGGTGCTGCCGCCACCTTCACCAGGCAAGGAAATGTCCATCCATCTCTCCCTTCGAAACGCTACTAAATGGAACGTTCCAATAAATCAAGAACCTTTAAGATTCGCACGCCCCCGCAGAAGAGAATGCTGCATTGCAACAAAAAAGCCTTACAGGGCATGCCATTTGAGTACGCACAATCGATGTTCGAGGCGCTGGAAAAATCCCGATTGACTCACGAGCGGAGCAGAGATTAGAACGTTCCAATACTTTTGAGCTGCACTCGGGGAGGATGCATCTGGATGGCCAACCGGGCCAAGGCAACGATATTCGACATCGCCCGCGAAGCAGGCGTGTCCAAATCGACGGTATCGCTCGTGCTCCAGGGCAGCGGGCTGATCCGGCCCGAAACAGCGAGCAAGGTGCGCAAGGCGATCGAGGATGTCGGTTACGTCTACAACCGCGGCGCCGCCAATCTGCGCAAGGCGCACTCCAACGTCATCGGCATGGTCATCAACGATCTCACCAATCCTTTCTTCGCAGAGCTGGCGGTTGGCATGGAACGCGTCTTCCAGTCGGCCGGTATCGTGCCGTTCATCGCCAACACGGCGGAAAATCCGGTGCGCCAGGAAGAAGTGCTGAAGTCGTTGATGGAGCAAGGCGTCGCCGGTCTCATCGTGTCGCCGGCTCGCGGCACGACGCCGGGCGCCTTCCGTAGGATCGAGACGGCGGGCCTGCCGGTGGTCTTCGCCATGCGCCGGCTACCGGAAAGCCGCATCCCCGTGATCGCGCCCGATAATCATCGCGGCGCCTATCTCGCCACCGCTCATCTGATCGGCAAGGGACATCGCCGGCTGGTCTTCTTCGGCGGCTCGTCCGACCTGGTGGTCTATCACGAGCGGCTTGGCGGATTTCGCGAAGCCTGCGAGACGCAGGGCATCGCCGCCCGCGACGCACTGGTCGTCGAGGGCGAGACCAGCCGCAGAGGTGGTATAGCGTGCCTGGAAACCGCTCTCGCTATGGCTGAGCCGCCGACCGCGGCGCTCTGCTTCAACGACGCTGTCGCCTTTGGCGCCATGCTGGCGCTGCGCAAGCGTAGGCTTGAGCCGGGAACTGATTTCGCCATCGTCGGTTTCGACGACGTGGCCGAGGCCGAGCATTACATGCCGGCGCTGACCAGCGTCGCGGTGGACTCGGCCGGCCTCGGCGAACGCGCCGCCCATGTCATGCTGAAAATGATCCAGTCGCGCACCACGCGGGCCGAGGACCATATCGGCGCGGTCAATCTGGTCGTCAGGGAAAGCTGTGGCCCGGATCGCCGCACCCGAAACAGGACGGCCGGTTCGGGGAGCATGAATTGAGCAAGGTCGTTTCGGCAGCGCAGGCAGCGGGCCTGATCAAGGACGGCATGGTCGTATCCGTGTCGTCGTCGAGCGGTCTCGGCTGTCCGGACGCGGTGCTTGCCGCGATCGGCGAACGCTTCGATGGGGAAGGCCACCCAAAAAATATCACCACACTTCACCCGATCGCCGCCGGCGACATGTACGGCATCAAAGGCATCGACCATCTGGCCAAGCCCGGCCTGCTGAAGCGTACTTTGTGCGGCTCCTACCCGTCCGGCCCCTCCTCTTCCGAACCGCCGCAGATCTGGAAGATGATCGGCGACAATTCGGTCGCCGCCTACAACGTGCCGTCCGGCATCCTGTTCGACATGCACCGCGAAGCGGCCGCCAAGCGGCCGGGCGTGCTGACCAAGGTCGGTCTCGACACCTTCGCCGACCCGCGCCACCAGGGCTGCGCCATGAACGCCGCCGCCAGCGAGCCGATCGTTTCGGTGCAGCAGTTCGACGGCGAGGAATGGCTCTATTTCCGCTCCATCGTGCCGCAGGTCTCGATCATCCGCGCCACGTCAGCCGACGAGCGCGGCAACCTCACCTATGAGCATGAGGGTGCCTATCTCGGCGGCCTCGAACAGGCACTCGCCGCCCGCAACAATGGCGGCATCGTTATCGCGCAGGTCAAGCGCGTCGTCGAAAACGGCACGCTGAAACCGCATGATGTGCGCGTGCCAGGCGTCCTGGTCGACCACATCGTCGTCGCGCCCGACCAGTTGCAGACGACGCTGACACCCTATGACCCGGCCATCTCCGGAGAAATTTTCCGGCCGCTGTCGAGCTTCCGCACGCCGGAGATGAACGTCCAGAAAGTGATCGCGCGCCGCGTCGCCATGGAGTTGCGCGACGGCATGGCCGTCAACATCGGCTTCGGTATTTCCGCCAATGTCCCTCGTATCCTTCTCGAGGAAGGACAGCACGGCAAGATTACCTGGGTGATCGAACAGGGCGCGGTCGGCGGCGTGCCGCTGCTCGACTTCAAATTCGGCTGTTCGTCGAACGCCGACGCCTTCATGCCCTCGCCGCACCAGTTCATCTATTTCCAGGCCGGCGGCTTCGACGCTTCGCTGCTGTCCTTCCTGCAGATCGATCGCCATGGCTCGGTCAATGTCTCGAAGCTTTCGGCGCGCCCGCATGTCACCGCCGGCGCCGGCGGCTTTGTCGACATCACCGCACGGGCGAGGAAGATCGTCTTCTCCGGCTTCTTCAACGCCGGCGCCAAGCTGTCTCTGGCCGATGGCGGTATCCGCATCGAGCAGGAGGGCAAGGTCAAGAAGGTGGTCAACGAGGTCGAGCACATCTCGTTTTCGGGGAAGCGCGCGGTCGCGCAGGGGCAGGACATCACCTATGTCACCGAGCGCTGCGTGATGAGGCTCACGCCGGAGGGCCTGGTCGTCACAGAACTCGCACCCGGCATCGATCTACAGCGCGATGTGCTGGCGCAGTCGGAAATCCCGTTGGGCGTTGCCAAGGACCTCAAGACGACACCGGCAGCCCTCTATCAGGAGCAACCGATAGGCCTGTCACTGAATGGCGGCGCCTCGCTCGGAGGCGCGCATGGCTGAGCCTCTCGTCACCTTCAAACAGGATGGCGCCCTCGGCATCGTCACGCTGCGCCGGCCGGAGAAATTCAACGCACTGGATATCCCCATGCTTCGCGCGCTCGAAACAGCGCTCGACGAAGCGGAAGCGGCCGACGGCGTGCGCGTCGTGCTCATCCGTGGCGAAGGCAAGGGCTTCTGCGCCGGCGGCGATGTCGAGGCGTGGGCGCGGATGAGTGCCGCCGATTTCCAGGTGCAATGGGTGCGCTATGGCCACCGCGTCTTCGACCGCTTGGCGCGGCTGCGGCAGCCGACCATCGCCGTCCTGTCCGGCCATGCGCTGGGCGGCGGCCTGGAGTTGGCTGTGGCTTGCGACTTCCGCGTGGCGGAAACACAAGTGAAACTGGGCTTCCCTGAAACTTCGATCGGTGTCGTGCCCGGCTGGTCAGGCACGCAGCGCGCCGTGCGCCGCTTCGGCGCGCAGACGGTGCGCCGCATGGCGCTCGGCGGCGAGATCTTTCTCGCCCCCGAGGCACTCGCTCTGGGCATCGTCGACCGGGTGGTCGCGACTGGCAAGGCATACGACGAAGCAAGGGCGTGGGCGGAAAAGATCGCCGAGCGCGGCCCGCTGGCGACCGAAGCCGCCAAGCTGATGATCGCGGTCGCCGAAGGCGAGGAAAGTGCCGCCGCCACCGAAGCGCTGGCCAGCGGCTTCATCGCCCTGACCGGAGATCTCAAGGCCGGCGTCGATGCCTTCAAGGCCAAGCAGAAGCCAGCCTTTTCGAGATCCTAGAGGAAAACAGATGAACGCCCCCCTCAAGATCGCCATGCCGGCCGAGGCGGCTGCGGCACCGAAAGCGTACAGACTGCTGATCGACGGCAAGCATGTCGATGCCCGCGACGGCCGCACGATTGCTCGAAATAGCCCCGGCCACGGCTTCACCGTCTCGCACTACGCGCAGGCCGGCGAGGCCGAAGTGGAAGCCGCTGTGCAGGCCGCCCACAAGGCGTTCGAGACCGGACCATGGCCGCGCATGAAGGCAGCTGAGCGTGCCGCGATCCTGCTCAAGGCGGCTGACCTGATCGAGGGCCGGCTGGAAGAGATCGCCCGGCTCGATGCACTGGAATCCGGCAAGCCGATCGCCCAGGCGCGCGGTGAGATTGGCGGCGCCGTCGATATCTGGCGCTACGCCGCCTCGCTCGCCCGCACGCTGCACGGCGAAAGCTATGCCAATCTCGGCGATGCCATGCTGGGCGTCGTGCTGCGCGAGCCGATCGGCGTCGTCTCGATCATCACGCCGTGGAATTTCCCGTTCCTGATCGTCAGCCAGAAACTGCCTTTCGCGCTCGCCGCCGGCTGCACGGCGGTGGTCAAGCCGAGCGAAATGACCTCGGCCTCGACCTTTGTGCTCGGCGATATCCTGCTGCAGGCCGGCCTCCCGCCCGGCGTCGTCAACATCCTGGCCGGGCTTGGCGCCGACGTCGGCGCGCCGATGGTCAGCCATCCCCTGGTCGACATGGTCTCGTTCACCGGCTCGACCCGCGTCGGCAAGATGACCATGGCGTCCGCCGCGCTATCGCTGAAGAAAGTTTCGATGGAGCTCGGCGGCAAGAACGGTCAGGTCGTCTTCCCGGACGCCGACCTCGAAGCGGCCGCCGATGCGGCGGTGTTCGGCGGCTTCTTCAATGCCGGCGAGTGCTGCAATGCCGGCAGCCGGCTGATCGTGCACGAGGCGATCGCCGACGATTTTCTCAGCGCCGTCAAGGCGCTTACCGCCAGGGTTACGGTCGGCGATCCGCTCGATGACCAAACCAAAGTCGGCGCGATGATCTCGTCAGACCACCTAGCCAAGGTGGCAGGGTACGTCACGGCAGCCGCGGCCGAGGGCAGCAGCGTCTATAGCGGAGGCAAGCAATTGGCCTCCAATGTCGGCCAATATCTCGATCCCACCATCATTCGCGGCGTCACCGAGGATATGGCCATCGCCCGCGAAGAAGTATTCGGCCCGGTGCTCTCGGTGCTGACATTTGAATCGATTGAAAAGGCGTTGCACATCGCCAACGACACGCCTTATGGTTTGTCGGCGGGCGTGTGGAGCGCCAGCATCGACACCTGCATGTCGGTGGCGCGTGGGGTGCGTTCGGGAACCGTTTGGGTGAACACGTTCATGGAAGGTTATCCCGAGCTGCCTTTCGGAGGCTACAAGCAGTCCGGTCTCGGACGCGAACTCGGCAAACGCGCCGTCGAGGACTATACCGAGGAAAAGACAATCCAGTTTCATCGCGGCCAGCGCACCGGGTGGTGGGTCGGCTGAGTTGAGAAGAACCCGGTGGGCTTCCACCGGTCGTGTAATGCAACAAGGGAGGAAGTACATGTTGCGCAAACTGCTTATCGGAACGGCTCTCGCGTCGGGCCTGGCTTTCGCGGCCCATGCCGAGGACGTCAAGGAAGTCCAGATGCTGCATTGGTGGACGTCGGGCGGCGAAGCGGCTGCTCTCAACGTCCTCAAGGGCGATCTGGCCAAGGAAGGCTATGCCTGGAAGGACGTGCCGGTGGCCGGCGGCGGCGGCGACGCGGCCATGACCGCGCTGAAGGCGATGGTCGCGGCCGGCAATTATCCGACGGCCTCGCAGATGCTCGGCTACACCGTGCTCGACTACGCCGCCGCCGGCGTCATGGGCGACCTGACCGAGACGGCGAAGAAGGAAGGCTGGGACAAGTCCGTTCCGGCAGCCCTGCAGAAGTTTTCGGTCTATGAGGGCAAGTGGGTCGCGGCTCCGGTCAACGTTCACTCGGTCAACTGGCTGTGGATCAACAAGGCCGTCCTGGACAAGATCGGCGGCACCGAGCCGAAGACCTTCGACGACTTCATTGCTCTGCTCGACAAGGCCAAGGCGGCAGGGGTGATCCCGCTCGCTCTCGGCGGCCAGAACTGGCAGGAAGCCACGATGTTCGACTCGGTCGTGCTGTCGACCGGCGGACCCGAGTTCTACAAGAAGGCCTTCAACGACCTCGATGACGAGTCCCTGAAGTCCGACACGATGAAGAAGTCGTTCGACAATCTGGCCAAGCTCGTCACCTATGTCGACCCCAACTTCTCGGGCCGCGACTGGAACCTTGCCACCGCCATGGTCATCAAGGGCGATGCTCTGGTGCAGGTCATGGGCGATTGGGCCAAGGGCGAGTTCAACGCCGCCAAGAAAACGCCGGGCACCGACTTCCTCTGCTATCGCTTCCCGGGCACCGACGGCTCGGTGATCTACAACTCCGACATGTTCGGCATGTTCAACGTTCCGGAAGACCGCAAGGCCGCCCAGGTCGCGCTGGCCACCGCCACCCTGTCGAAGAGCTTCCAGTCGGCCTTCAACGTCGTCAAGGGTTCGGTCCCCGCCCGTACCGACGTTCCGGACACCGACTTCGACGCTTGCGGAAAAAAGGGCATCGCCGACCTGAAGGCAGCCAACGAAGGCGGCACGCTGTTCGGATCGCTGGCCCAGGGCTATGGCGCGCCTCCGGCGGTCGCCAATGCCTACAAGGATGTCGTCTCCAAATTCGTCCATGGTCAGATCAAGACCTCGGACGAGGCCGTGACCGAGCTGGTCAAGGCGATCGACGACGCCAAGTAAGCGCCACGCGCCAAAAACCCCTTCCCCGCTCCGGCGGGGAAGGCCCAGATCCGCGAACTTAGATCCGCGAAGCTGGTTGGCCGCGAGTCGACGGGAGGAGCCCCATGAGCACGGTAGCGACAAGCCAGATCAAGCTGACGCCGGAGCATGCGCGGCCACGCGCCTCGGTGCGCTCACGCCTGCAGGACGCATTGCCGAAGATCGTGCTGGCGCCCAGCTTTGCCATCACCATCGTCTTCGTCTACGGCTTCATCCTGTGGACGATCTATTTGTCCTTCACCAATTCCAAGACCTTTCCATCCTATGTCATCACCGGCTCGCGCGCCTATCAGCGACTGTGGGGCTGGACCTTCGACACCGACCCGCCCTCGAGCTGGTACACGTCGATCACCAATATGGGTATCTTCGGCTTTCTCTACATCTTCATCTGCCTGGCGCTCGGCCTGTTCCTGGCCATCCTGCTCGACCAGAAGATCCGCGGCGAAGGCGTGTTGAGGCCGATCTATCTCTACCCGATGGCGCTGTCCTTCATCGTCACCGGCGTCGCCTGGAAATGGTTCCTCGATCCCGGCCTCGGCCTCGAGCAGACCTTGCATCAATGGGGCTGGACGAGCTTCCATTTCGACTGGATCAAGAACAAGGATTTCGTCATCTACACGGTGGTCATTGCCGGCGTCTGGCAGGCCTCCGGCTTCATCATGGCGATGTTCCTGGCCGGCCTGCGCGGCATCGACGGCGAGATCATGAAGGCGGCGCAGATCGACGGCGCCACCACCTTCCAGCTCTACCGCCGCATCGTCATTCCGCTGCTGAGGCCGATCTTCCTGTCAGCCTTCATCGTGCTCGCGCACCTCGCCATCAAGTCCTACGATCTGGTCGTGGCGCTGACCAGCGGCGGCCCCGGCGGCTCGGCCTGGCTGCCCTCCAACTTCATGTATGAGTACACGTTCAAGCGCAACGAGATGGCCGTCGGCTCGGCAAGTGCGGTGATCATGCTGATGACCATCGTCGCCATCATCGTGCCCTATCTCTATTCGGAACTGCGGGAGAAGCCGCGATGAGCGCCGTCACCACCCCCGCCCGCCAGGCCTCCGGCGGCGTCAACGTCAAGATCCTCAACCGTATCGTCATCTACGGGCTGCTGGCGCTGTTTGCGCTATTTTATCTGATGCCGCTGTTCGTCATGCTGGTGACCTCGTTCAAGACCATGGACGAGATCCAGAACGGCAACATGCTGGCGCTGCCCACGGCGCCGACCTTCGATCCGTGGCTGAAGGCCTGGGGCGAGACCTGCGTCGGCCTCACCTGCGCCGGCATCAAGGGCTATTTCTGGAACTCCATCAAAATGGTGGTCCCGGCCGTGCTGATCTCGACGATGCTCGGCGCGCTCAACGGCTACGTGCTGACCAAGTGGCGTTTTCGCGGGGCAACGCTGGTGTTCGGGCTGATGCTGTTCGCCTGCTTCATCCCGTTCCAGTCGGTGCTGCTGCCGATGGCGACCATCCTCGGCAGCCTCGGCCGCTTCGGCGTCACGCTGCAGAATGCAACGGGAACCAGCTTTGGCCTCGGCAACCCGACGGTCAACCTCGTCTTCGTCCACGTCGTCTACGGCATCGGCTTCACCACGCTGTTCTTCCGCAACTACTATGAGGCGTTCCCGACCGAACTGGTCAAGGCGGCACAGGTCGACGGCGCCTCGTTCTTCCAGATCTTCCGCCGCATCATGCTGCCGAATTCGATGCCGATCTTCGTCGTCACGGTGATCTACCAGTTCACCAACATCTGGAACGACTTCCTGTTCGCCTCGGCTTACGCCGGCACCGGCGACGCGATGCCGATGACGGTGGCGCTCAACAACGTCGTCAACACGTCGACCGGCGTCGTCGAATACAACGTCAACATGGCCGCCGCGATGATCGCGGCACTGCCCACCCTTCTCGTCTATGTGCTCGCCGGCCGCTATTTCGTGCGTGGTCTCATGGCTGGCGCCGTCAAAGGATGATGTGATGGCTTTTCTGGAAATTGATGGTCTGAGAAAGCGCTTCGGCCAGGTCGAGATCCTCAAAGGGATCGATCTCGAACTCGAGAAAGGCGGCTTCCTGGTGCTGGTCGGCCCTTCCGGCTGCGGCAAGTCGACGTTGCTCAACACCATCGCCGGCCTGGAGACGATCACCTCGGGCGAAATCCGCGTCGATGGCCGCACGATCAACGATCTGCATCCCTCCAAGCGCGACATCGCCATGGTTTTCCAGAGCTACGCGCTCTACCCCAACATGACGGTGGCCGGAAACATCTCCTTCGGCATGGAGATGCGCGGCGTGCCGGCGGCGGAGCGCCAGAAGGCCATCGACAAGGTGGCGAAGGTGCTGCAGATCGGTCATCTGCTGCAGCGCAAGCCGAGCCAGCTTTCGGGCGGTCAGCGCCAGCGCGTCGCCATGGGCCGGGCGCTGGTACGCGACCCAAAACTGTTCCTTTTCGACGAGCCATTGTCCAACCTCGACGCCAAGCTGCGCGTCGACATGCGCATCGAAATCAAGCGCCTGCACGCCACCACCGGCACCACCATCGTCTACGTCACGCACGACCAGATCGAGGCGATGACGCTGGCCACTAAGATCGCGGTCATGCGGGATGGCGAGGTGCAGCAGTTCGGTACGCCGGCCGAAATTTACAACAATCCGAGCAATCTCTTCGTCGCCGATTTCATGGGCTCGCCGGCGATGAACCTGATCCCGGCGACCATCGGCACGTCAGGCAATGCGCTGTCGGTCGTGCTGCAGCGCGAGGCGCGCGAGCCGATCTCGCTGCCGATGGCCAATGCGCCGGCGGGCCTGTCGGCATTCCAGGGCAAGCCGATCATCTTCGGTGTCCGCCCCGAAGCCCTGACCGATCCGGAAGGTGCCGAGCGCAACGCCTCGCACATCGCAACCGCAGACTGTCACATCGAGGTCGTCGAACCGGCCGGCTCGGATACCTTCGCCGTCACCAATCTCGGCGGCAAGGGCGTGGTGGCGCGGCTGCGCGCCGACGCCAACATCCAGCCGGGCACCAACACGCCGCTCGCCTTCAACCTGACCAAGGCGGTGTTCTTCGATCCGGCGACCGAGACCCGTATTCGCTAATGTATGTCGCCCAAAAGTGGATCCGGTTTTGGGGCAACGACATGCATCAAAACAAGAAACTAAAGCGCGTCGGGACGCGATTTAGGCCATGACAAATCCGGACATCGTCATCATCGGCTCCGGCATCGGCGGCGCCACGATCGCCTCCGGCCTTGCCGGCAGCGGCGCCTCGATCCTGATGCTGGAACGCGGCGAGCCGTTGCCGGCGACACCGCACGCGCGCGACACACGCTCGATCTTTGTCGACGGCCATTACAGGCCGAAGGAGATGTGGCGTGAGGCCGGTGGTGCCGCCTTCAACCCCGGCAATTACTACTATGTCGGCGGCAATTCGAAGTTCTATGGCGCGGTGCTGATCCGCTACCGCAAGGAAGATTTCGCCGCCATGGAGCACTTTGGCGGCGTCTCGCCGGCATGGCCGTTTTCCTATGAGGAATTCGAGCCCTGGTATTCGAAAGCCGAACAGCTGTTTCGCGTGCGCGGCACGCTGGGCGAGGATCCGACCGAGCCGTTCCATTCGATCCCCTACGCCTACAAGCCGGTGCCTGACGAGGCGCCCATCGCCCGCGCCCGCGCCGAGCTGAAAAACCTTGGCCTGCATCCGGCCTCGCTGCCGCTCGGTGTCGACATCGACACCTGGCTGAAAGAGGGCAAGACCGGCTGGGATGCTTTCCCGAACACCGGCCAGGGCAAGGTCGACGCGCAGACCGGTCCGCTGACGGCGGCGCTGACCGACCAGAACATTCGGCTCGAGACTGGCGCTTGCGTCGAATATCTCGAAGCCTCGGCGGACGGCACGACGATATCAGCCATTCACTACCGCCAGAATGGCGAGTTGAAGAAAGTATCACCGAAGCTGGTCATCCTCTCAGCCGGCGCGGTCAATTCCGCAGTCATCCTGCTGCGCTCGCCCTCTCCTGATGGCAAAGGCCTGGCCAACCGGTCCGACCAGGTCGGCCGCAATTTCATGAACCACAATTCGAGCGCCATGCTGGCGATCGACCCGCGCCGCCGCAACGATGCCGTGTACCAGAAGACGCTGATGCTGAACGACTATTACCTGTCCGGCGGCAAGGGCGGCAAGCCGCTCGGCAACGTCCAGCTGCTCGGCAAGATCGACGGCAACATGCTGCAGGCCAATGTCAGGTACACGCCAAAATTCGCGCTTGATTTCATGGCCGGCCACGCCGTCGACTGGTACCTGATGTGCGAGGACCTGCCGGATCCCGAAAGCCGCATCATGGTTGATGGCAAGGACATCGTCATGCAATGGCGGCGCTCCAACATGCAATCGCTCGACGGGCTGACCAAGGTGATGCGCGAAAACTTCCGCGCCTGCGGTTATCCCATCGTTCTCTCGCGCCCCTTCGACAAGCGCACGCCGTCGCACCAATGCGGCACGATAAAGATGGGCGACGATCCGGCGACGGCGGCGCTCGATCCGTTCTGCCGCTCATTCGATCACCGGAACCTGTTTGTCGTTGACGCCGGCTTCCTGCCGAACTCGGCGGCGGTCAATCCGGCATTGTCGATCGCCGCGCAGGCGCTGCGTGTCGCCGATCACATCCATAAGACGGACCTCGCCGCATGACCCGCCCCTCCGCCATCGTCACCGGCGGCGCGCGCGGCATCGGCCTTGCCTGCGCCCAGGCGTTGGCGGATGTCGGCTTCGATATTCTGATCGCAGATCTTGCCGAAACAGCCGCTGATGGACTTGCCACCGACATCACCAAGCGTGGCGCGAAGTTCGCCTATGTCCGTTGCGACATCGCCGATCTCGCCAGCCACACCGCACTTGTCGATGCCGCGATGCGCGCCTTCGGCCGTATCGACTGCCTGGTCAACAATGCCGGCATCGGCGCCGTGGTGCGCGGTGACCTCTTGGACCTCAAGCCGGAGAATTTCGACCGCACGCTGGGCATCAATCTGCGCGGCACCGTCTTCCTCAGCCAGGCCGTCGCCAAGGCGATGCTGGCTGCGCCAGGCGATCACCAGAGGTCGATCATCACCATCACCTCGGTCAGCGCCGAAATGGCATCGTCGGAGCGACCGGATTACTGCATCTCGAAAGCCGGGCTTTCGATGTGGGTGAAGAACCTGGCGCTGCGGTTGGCGCCCGAAAACATCGGCGTGTTCGAGGTGCGGCCCGGCATCATCCGCACCGACATGACTTCAGGCGTGACCGCCAAATACGATGCCCTCATCGACAGTGGACTGGTGCCGGCCAAACGCTGGGGCGAAGCATCGGACATCGGTGCGGTGGTGGCGACGCTCGCCGGCGGCAGGCTCGGCTTTTCGACCGGCTCGATCATCAATGTCGATGGCGCCCTCTCCGTGCCGCGACTATAAGTGGACAGTGTCATGACCGACTACATCATCGTGGGCGCCGGTCCGGCCGGCTGCGTTCTGGCCAACCGATTGAGCGAGGATCCGGCAAATTCGGTCCTGCTGCTGGAAGCCGGCGGCAAGGACTGGCATCCCTATATCCACATGCCTGCCGGCTTTGCCAAGATGACCAAGGGTATTGCTTCCTGGGGCTGGTCGACCGTGCCGCAGAGTCATATGAAGGACCGCGTCTTCTGGTACACGCAGGCTAAGGTGGTCGGCGGCGGCTCGTCCATCAATGCCCAGATCTACACGCGCGGCAACGCCCGCGACTACGACGACTGGGAGAAGGAAGAAGGCCTCGCCGGCTGGGGCTATCGCGATGTATTGCCCTATTTCAAGCGCGCTGAGAACAACCAGCGCTACGCCAACGATTTTCACGGTGACCAGGGCCCGCTCGGCGTCTCGAACCCGATTGCGCCGCTGCCGATCTGCGAGGCCTATTTCCGTGCCGGGCAGCAGATGGGCATCCCCTTCAACCCGGACTTCAACGGCGCTGCCCAAGAAGGCGTCGGCTATTACCAGCTGACCCAGAAGGATGCCCGGCGCTCGTCCGCTTCAGTCGCCTATTTGAGGCCGATCCGCGCCCGCAAGAACCTGACCGTCCGAACCGATGTGCTGGTGACGCGCATCGTCGTCCAGAAGGGCCGCGCCATCGGCGTCGAAATTGTCGACAGACCGGGCGGCGAGAAGAAAATCCTGCGCGCCGAGCGCGAGGTGATCGTCTCGTCCGGCGCCATCGGCTCGCCGAAACTCTTGATGCAGTCGGGCATCGGCCCCGCCGACCATCTGAAGTCGGTCGGCGTCACGCCGGTGCACGACCTGCCCGGCGTCGGCTCCAACATGCAGGACCATCTTGATCTGTTCGTCATCGCCGAATGTACGGGCGATCACACCTATGACAACTACGCCAAGCTGCACCGCACGGCCTGGGCCGGCCTGCAGTATCTGCTGCTGAAGAAAGGGCCGGTGGCCTCCAGCCTGTTCGAGACCGGCGGCTTCTGGTACGCCGACCCGACCGCCGCCTCGCCCGACATCCAGTTTCATCTCGGCTTGGGTTCCGGCATCGAAGCCGGCGTCGAGAAGCTGAAAAACCCTGGCGTCACCCTGAACTCGGCTTTCCTGCGTCCGCGTTCGCGCGGCACGGTGCGGCTGAAGAGTGCCGACCCGGCCGACCACCCGCTGATCGATCCGAACTATTGGTCCGATCCCTATGACCGCGCCATGTCGATCAAGGGGCTGCGGCTGGCCCGCGAGATCATGCGGCAGAAGGCGCTTGCCCCTTACGTGCTGCGCGAGGTGCTGCCCGGCCCGTCACTCGCCAGCGACGACGAGCTGTTCGACTATGCCTGCCGCAGTTCCAAGACCGACCACCATCCGGTCGGCACCTGCCGCATGGGCCATGATGATATGGCTGTCGTGACGCCGGATCTGCGGCTGCGCGGCATCGAGGGCCTGCGCGTCTGCGACGCCTCGGTGATGCCGCGCGTGCCTTCATCCAACACCAATGCGCCGACCATCATGGTCGGTGAAAAGGGCGCCGACCTGGTCCTTGGCCGCGAGCCGCTGCCGCCGGCGGTGTTTTCCGGAAACCGGGCTGCTTAGCCACTGAGGAGTAAGACATGATCAGGCACTGTGTTTTCGTCAAGCTGCGCAACGATGTCGACGCCACCGAGCGCACGGCGATCCATGCCGATCTCGAGGCGCTGCGACAGGTGATCGACGGCATGGACGCAGTAAAATTCAGCGCCAATGTCAGCCCGGAGCCGTTCGCACGCGGCTTCACCCACGGCTTCACCATCGATTTCCGCGATGCTGCCGCGCGCGATGCCTATCTTGTGCATGAAGCGCACCAGCGCGCCGGCGCGCGCCTGGTCGCTGCCCTGGAAGGCGGCACGGACGGACTGCTGGTGTTTGATCTCGAAATCTAAACCTACCCTCAAGCCACGATCGAGTTCATCGACAGATGGCACCGGTCGGTCTCATCGCACCTTCCGCCATTCCTGCGGGCGTTCGATCAAATGAGCCACGCGAAAACGTGACCACCGGTCTTCCCTGAACTGGCCGATAATTCCCCCCATCGATGATGATGGAGGAAGATTTGCCCCTTAATTCGCAGCAGAAGAAGACCGTCCTTGCCTCATTCCTGGGCTGGACGCTCGATGCTTTCGATTTCTTCCTTCTGACATTCCTGCTCACCGATATCGCGACCGAATTCCACGCCGACGTGCCCGCGGTCTCCAAGGCGCTGTTCCTGACCTTGGCGACACGCTTCATCGGCGCGTTCTTCTTCGGCATGCTTGCCGACAAATACGGGCGCAAGCCGATCCTCATGCTCAACATCGTCAGCTATTCGGTGATTGGCGCGCTGGCCGCCTTCTCGCCCAATCTCGGCATGTTCCTCGCCCTGCGTGCTTTGTTCGGCATCGCCATGGGCGGCGAATGGGGGCTTGGCAGTTCGCTGGCCATGGAGTCCATTCCGCCGAGCGCACGCGGCATGGTCTCCGGCATCCTGCAATGCGGCTATCCGGCCGGCTATCTGCTGGCGGCGGTGGTCTATGGTCTGCTCTATCAGCAGACGATCGGCGGCTACACGATCGGCTGGCGTGCCATGTTCCTGCTCAGCTTCGTGCCGGCGCTGATCGTGCTCTTCATCCGCTCGCATGTGCCGGAATCGCCGGCCTTCGTCGAAGCGCAGAAGACCGCGAGACCGGGCATGTGGGAAACCCTGCAGAAACACTGGGGCGTCGCGCTCTATGCCGTCGTGCTGATGATGTTCTTCAATTTCTTCAGCCATGGCACGCAGGATCTTTATCCGACCTTCCTGAAGAAGCAGCATGGCTTCGATCCGCATACGGTGAGCTGGATCACCATTGTCGCCAATATCGGCGCCATCGTCGGCGGCCTGGCCTTCGGCGCGCTGTCGGAGAAGATCGGCCGCGTCAACGCCATCACGCTGGCATGCCTGATCGCCTTGCCGTCCATCCCGCTATGGGCCTACTCGACCACGCCGTTCATGCTCGCCATCGGCGCCTTCGTCATGCAGGTCGCGGTCCAGGGTGCCTGGGGCGTCATCCCCGTGCACCTCAACGAGCTTTCGCCCGGCGCGGTGCGGGCGACCTTGCCCGGCTTTATCTATCAGGCGGGCAATCTCGCCGCGTCCTATGGCGGCCCCTATCAAGCAGGAATCGCTGAAAGCGCCGGAGGCAGCTATGGCTATGCCCTGGCGCTGTTCGCAGGCGTGGTCGCCGTCTGCATCATCATCGTCATCCGCTTCAGCCCGGAACGACGTGGCCAGGTGATGACGGTCCTGACCTGAGCGGCGCCTAACCAAGCCTCAGCGCGACGACGCCGGCCACGATGCTGAGCGCGGCAGCACCGCGCCAGCCGGTCATTTTTTCGCCGAGAGCGAAGACCGAGATCATCATGGCAAACAGGATCGAGGTTTCACGCAGCGATGCCACCGAAGCGATCGGCGCCTTGGTCATCGCCCACATGACGATCCAGTAGGCGGCACCGCTGAGCACGCCGGTGAACAGCCCTGCCTTCCAGTCGCGCGCCAGCACCGGCAGCGCCTTCGGCCCGCGGAAGATGAGGCACAGCACCAAGGCGCCAAAAGCATCGCAGATGAACAGCCAGGCTGCATAGCTCTGCGCGGTTGCCGCCAGCCGCGCGCCGCTACCGTCGGACAGCGTGTAGCTGGCGATGAAGATAGAGGTGCCCAGCGCGAAGCCGACCGCGCGCAGATTGAGCTTCTCCAGATGCGCGCCGCCGCGAAACGACATCACCAGCGTGCCGGCCGACAACAGGAAGATGCCGAGCATGGCGAACGGGCCGGGGATTTCGGCAACGACGAACATGCCTCCAAAGGCCGAGAGCAGAGGTGCTGTGCCCCGCGCCAGCGGATAGGTCTGTGCGAAATCGCCGGCCTTGTAGGCGCCGATCAGGAACGTCCGGTAGCCCATGTGGAAAATGACCGAGGCGATGATGTAGGGCCACACTTCCGCCTTCGGCACTTCGACGAAAGGCAGCACCACGAGGGCCGCAGCGCCCATGCCGAGCGTCATCAGCGTGATCGACAGGAAGCGGTCGAGATGGACCTTGACCAGCGCGTTCCAGATCGCGTGCATGGCGGCGGCGGCAAGCACTGCGAAGAAGACGAAAAGCGTCATGTGGCAATTCCGGGCGTTTCCAGGTCGATGTCGACCCGCAGCGGAAAATGATCCGACGCAACCTCGCCGATGTCGGCACTGATCGAACGCACCCGCCCGGCGAACATGCCGCCGACGAAACAATGGTCGAGCCGGCGCTTTGCCAGCTTGCCGTCGATGGTCTTCACATGGGTGTGGAAGTCCGGAACCGGCTCCCCGGCAACGGCGGCGGCATCGACGAAACCATCAAGATAGGCGGCACCCCGATGGTAGGGCGTGCTGCCGACGATGCGGCGATATTCGGCGCTGCCCGGCTCCATGTTGAAATCACCCATCCAGATCGCCGCCAGCGGGTTTTCCGGTTCCGCTTCGCCGCTGGTCCAGTTGCGCGTGGGCTCGTCGTCGACGCCGCTCCACGGCCCGCCATCGGACGGTGCCCGGCGATGCTCGGCCAAGAGATAGTCGATCTGCTCCAGCCGCTCCTCGGCCGCGATGTGGGCGAGATGCAGCGACAACACCCGCACCGGCCCTGCCGGCGTGCGGATCATGCATTCAAGCGCGGCGTTGCGGGTGTTGAGCGGCCGCTGCGTGCGGCGCATCGGCAGCGCATGCAGCCGCGACCAGACGATCGGCAGTTTCGACAGCACCATGGTGCCGAACTGGCGGCGCCGATTGACCAGACGGCCGTCGCGCCTTTCGCTGGCATCCATGTCGAAGGCCGGGCCGTAAACCCAGTGATGTTCGGGCAGCAGACGGGAAAGCAGCTCCGGCTGATCATCGAAATTGCTGCGCTGCCAATTCCGCTCCACCTCTTGAAGCGCAATGATGTCGGCGCCGGCAACGATGCGCGCGGCGCGCGAAAGATCGTAGCGGCCGTCGCCGCCGAACCCGTACTGGATGTTGTAGCTGACCAGCTTCATTGCTTATCCGGCTCAATTTCGTGTTGGCAGTAGCGGTTCGATGCCACGGTTGCAATGTGCAGGAGAATGGACGTGGCTTGGACCAGCCTTGCTTCACCGGGATCATGCACCGATCCCGAAGCACTTCGGTATCTTCCGTGCGCCGGAAAACGGCGTGCGATGCCTTATGTATTCAGCGGCTGGAACCGGCCGGGTGGCGACGCCGCCAGTTCGGTCCAGTCGATCTCTTCCTCAAGGCGATGATAGGCTTCGTCGCCAATCGTCCCGTTGCGGCGCAATTCCTCCAGCGCGTCGCGCTGGCTCTTGATCGCATAAAGACGCAAGCGGTCATATTCGGTCGCTGCCTGGGCATCGTCGGGATTTTTGGCGATCTTGCGTTGAGCGGCATATTGCTCGCGCACCGCGGCCGCCGCGTCCGATGTCTTGCCGCCCAATATGTCGAGCGCGGCCTGCATGACCACGACGCGTGCCTGCGCAACCTCGCGGTCGACCGTTTCGTCAGGGTCGAGATTTAGCAGGCGCAGCAGCGGCTTCAGGCTCATGCCTTGCAGCACCAGCGTGCCGAGCACGACCGTGAAGGCAGCGAGCACGATCGGGTCGCGGGCCGGGAATTCAGCCGGCAGGGCGAATGCCGCCGCAAGCGTCACCAAACCGCGCATCCCGCACCAGCCGATCAGCACGCCGCCCCGAAACGACGGAGCGTCATGCTGACGACCAGCTACGCCGAAACGGTCAAACCACCTGATGATCGCGCCGCAGGCCAGCACCCAGATCAGGCGTGAGACGATGACGATGGCAAGCACTGTTCCGGCCAGGACGAACGCATCGGTTTGCCCCTGCCCGGCAAGCCGGCCGACGATCGTACGCGCCTGCAGGCCCATCAGCACGAAGGCCAGCACATTGAGGACGAAGACCGCCGTTTCCCAGACCGAATAAGAGCTGATGCGGTTTCTGGCCGGCATGCGGCGCGGCGCTGTGCGCGCGATGGTCATGGCATAGACGACGATGGTGATGATGGCCGAAAGGCCGAGCCTGTCGGCCAGGATCCAGACTCCGAATGTGCCGGCAAATTGCACCACAGTGCCGCTCGCCGGGTCCTCGATCCGGCCCAGTGTCATCAGGGACACCCGGCCAAGCAGGTAGCCGGCCGCAAGACTGCCGAGCGTCGACAGCAGGATCATAGGAACGGCGCTGCTCAGCAGAATGGAACCTGCTGCCGCCGAAATCGCCATCCGGTAAATCAGCAACGCGGTGGCGTCGTTGAGCAGGCTCTCGCCCTGCAGAATGGCAGTGATGCGGTGCGGCACCTTGAACTGGCCAAGCACGGCCGATGCCGCAACCGCATCGGGCGGCGCCACGATGGCGCCAAGCGCTATGGCTGCGGCGATCGGCAGGCCTGCCATCGCCCAGCCGGCCAGCGCAACCGTCGCTGTCGTGAAAAGGACGGCGCCAAGCGCCAGCAGCACAAGCGGCACCCTGTAGCGGTTGAGATCGCGCAGCGAGGTATCATAGGCGGCATCGAGCAGCACCGGCGCGATGAACAGGGCTAGCGCCAGTTCCGGATCGATCTCTATGGTCGGGACGCCAGGCACGAAGGCGATGGCCACCCCTGCCAGCGCCAGCAAAGAGGGATAGGGAACCTGCACGCGCCGCGACAGCGCCGTCAGCGCAACGGCGATCAACAGCAGAACGAGTGTCAGTTCGAAAAGCGCCATGGCCTGTTATAGCCGGGAAGCGAGACGCTGGCAGTGGCAAAGCGGCTGGAAACTGTTGATTGGCCAGCAAGCTCGAGCCGATGGGAATATGCCTCGAATTGCCTTCCGCCGATGCCCTGCCAAATCGACAAATGCGCCGACCGCACTGACATCGAATCACCGATAGAGGGCTCGCTTAAACCCTGCATTGCAGCCCATGCCACGCGGACGGAAGCATCCTCCCGTCTTCGCAGACCGGGATGCAGCCATTCATTTTGAACAAGCGCATCAGCCTAGTGAAGCACCAGCATATCGCTCGACGAGAACGAGATCTCGGCCTTTTCACCGACTGCGGGGGGCGGTGTCGCCGGGCTGTTGAAGGTGTCGAGCGAGACCGTGTTGCCGCCGATGCCGACACGAACCCGGATGACCGAGCCGAGGAAATGCACCTCGGATATCTCTCCCGAAAGGCTGGAATCGCGGCCGGGCTGTCGTCCGAGCGAGATTGCCTCAGGCCGCAACGCCAGCGACAGCGTGTCGCCTGACTTGGAACCGTTGAGCTTGCCCTTAAGCGAGACCTGTTCGGAATTGACCCGCACCGTGCCTGCAGCCGCATCGGTGACGGTGCCTTCCAGCACGTTCAGCGTGCCGACGAAATTGGCGACAAACTTGGTCGCCGGGCGGTTGTAGATCTCGAACGGCGTGCCGACCTGCTCGGCCTTCCCGCCATACATGACGGCGATGCGGTCGGAGATCGACAGCGCCTCTTCCTGGTCGTGCGTCACGAAAATGGTTGTGATGCCGAGCTTCTTCTGGATCGAGCGGATTTCCTCGCGCAGCGACACACGCACCTTGGCATCGAGCGCCGACAGCGGCTCGTCGAGCAGCAAGAGCTTCGGCTTCGGCGCGATGGCGCGGGCCAGCGCGATGCGTTGCTGCTGGCCGCCCGAGAGCTGGTAGGGATAGCGATCCGCCATCTGCGGCAGCTTGATGATGCCGAGCATCTCGGCGACGCGGGCATCGATATCGGCCCTCGGCATGCCGGCGACCTTCAGGCCGAAGCCGATATTCTGCGCCACGGTCAGGTTCGGGAACAGCGCATAGGCCTGGAACACCATGCCGACATTGCGCTGGTTGGGCTTCAGCCTCGTAATGTCCTTGCCGCCGACGACGATCGTGCCCGCGCTCGGCTCCTCGAAACCGGCGACCATGCGCAACACGGTGGTCTTGCCGCAACCGGACGGACCGAGGAAGGAGACGAATTCACCACGCTCGACGTCAAGATTGAAATCCTCCACGACCGTGGTGGCGCCGAAGGATTTTCGAACGTGCTGGATGGAGAGGAAGGGGTCGGCCATGGCGTTCTTCTTTCGATCAGTACTTTTCGATCAGTTGGGACGGTTCGCGGATCTCGGCGCGAAGCGGGACAGTATCTGGATCAGCGACATGCAGCCCCAGGTGATGGCGAAGGCGATGATGGCAAGTGCCGCCGGCTCATAGGCGCGGTTGGCACCAATATTCTGCAGATAAGGGCCGAAGGCAGGCCGGTTGAGCAGGCTGGCCATGGTGAATTCGCCGATGACGATGGCGAAGGTGAGGAAGGCGCCCGAGAGCACCGCGATCAGCACGTTGGGCAGGATGACACGGGTGATGATGGTGCCCCAGCCAGCCCCAAGGATCTGGGCCGCTTCCGTCAAAGTGCGCACGTCGATTGTGCGAAGCCCGGTGTCGACGGCGCGATACATATAGGGCAGCGCCAGTGTCGCATAGCCGATGACCAACAAGGCATTGGTGCCTGTATCGGTCGCCAGAAACGGCAGCGGCGAATTCGACCCGTACATTCTGATGTAGCCGAAGACGATGACGATGGCTGGGATAACCAGCGGCAGCAGGGTAATGAACTCGACGATCGGCCGCAATTGCGGCAGCCGAAGCCGGATCCAATAAGCGGCGGGCACCACGATCAGCACACCGAGAATGATGGTGAAAACGGCGGCCAGTACCGAATAGCCGAAGGTGGCCTGGAAACGGGCGTCGCCCAACACGACCTTGTAGGCGTCGAAGGAGTACTCCCCGCGCCGCATGCGCATCGAGAACTCCACGGTCGCGATCAGCGGGATGAAAAAGTAGGCCGCGCCAAGAGCGAAGACGAGCCAGGCCCAGAACTTTCCCGACTTCATTTCAGCCACCTCTCGGAACGGGTCCGGAACCAGATGTAGAACACATTGGCAAGACCGGTGATGACGATCATGCCGAAGGCGATGGCATAGCCGAGATGGGCATTGTGCAGCACATCTCCACGGATCTGTGCATAAAGCAGGATCGGCACGATGTTGAGCGACGAGCCGGTCAGCGCATAGGCGGTGGCGATGGCGCCGAAGGCGTTGGCGAACAACAGGATCACGGTGCCGAGGAAACTCGGCCAGATCACCGGAATGACCACCATGCGCCAGTACTGGGACATGGTCGCGCCCAGCGTCGCGGCTGCCTCGCCCCATTCCTTCTTCAGCCCGTCGATGGCTGGCACGATGATCACCACCATCAGCGGTATCTGGAAATAGACATAGGTCAGTGTCAGGCCCCAGAATGACAGGATGTTGAAGCCATGCGCGTAGATGTTAAGGCCGAACACGGTGTTCAGGATCACCGTCGCAAGGCCGAGGCGGCCGAGCGTGGCGAGGAAGGCAAAGGCCAGCGGCACGCCGGCAAAATTGGAGGCCACGCCGGAAAACGTCAGTGTCGCCGAACGTATCCAGTCCGGCAGGCCACCGCGCACGATGGCAATGGCAATCGCCAGGCCCGCGAATGCGCCAATCAGCGATGAAGCAAGACTGATCTTGATAGAAATCCAGTAGGCGGCAACGATGGACGGTTGCGCCAGCGCTGCGATGTTTTCGAGAGTGAATTCGCCGGCATCGTTCTGGAATGCACCCAGCATCAGATAGAGCGTGGGCAGGATGAGGAACATGATGGCGAAGATGAAGAACGGTGCAACGCCAAGCCACTGGGTCGGCAGCCGCATGCTGCGTGCCTCGGCGGGAGGCGCGGTCTTCCCGGTAACAGCGTGGTCGGACAATGAGATATCGGTCATGCGCCGGCTACCGTCTTCGAGAGAAGGACCGGGCGGCCGCGAGGCCGCCCGGCATGGTGTGAGTTACTTGACGTTGGCGCCGACGACGGCATCCCAGTTCTTGGTGATGGCTTCCTTGGACTTGCCCTGCTCGTCAAGCGTCGGGAACACGGCGGAAGCATAGGCTTCGGCCGGCGGCAGCTTGGCGAGGATGTCAGCCGGGATCTTGCCGTTCTTGGCGAGATCGTTGAAGCGGATCGGGTGGCAATAGCCTTTCAGCCAGCCGATCTGGCCTTCGTCCGAGTAGAGGTATTCGAGCCAGAGCTTGGCTGCATTCGGATGCGGCGCGTAGGCGCTGATCGCCTGCACATAGACACCGGCGACAACACCGGTCTTCGGCACGACGACGTCGACGGGCGGATTGCCCTTCAGCGTGTCGCGGCCGGCGAGCGCGTTGTAGTCCCAGGTGACGAGGATCGGGGTCTGGCCCTGGGCTAGCGTCGCGGCCTTGCCGATGACCGGCACGAAATTGCCGGCGGCATTGAGCTTCTTGAAGAAGTCGAGGCCGGCGGTGCCGGCGGCTTCACCAGCGGCGGCACCTGACGACAGGCCGGCGGCATAAACCGCCTGGATCGCCTGGTTCGAGGCGCGCGGATCACCGGCAAGGGCTACCGAGTTGGCAAATTCCGGCTTCAGCAGGTCGGCCCAGTCAGCCGGAGCTTCCTTGACGAGGTCCTTGTTCACCTGGAAGGAAAGCACGCCGTAATAGTCGCCGGTCCAGAAACCTTCGGCATCCTTGGCGCTGTCGGGGATCGAGTCCCAGGTCGACACCTTGTAGGGCTGGATCAGGCCATCGGCCTTGGCGGTCGGGCCGAAGGACAGGCCGACGTCGATGACGTCGGGCGCCTGCGGGCCCTTGTTGTCCTTGTTGGCCTTGATCGCCTCGATCTCGTCGCCGGAGCCGGCGTCGGGGTTGAGTTCGTTGACGGTGATTTCCGGATACTTCGCCTTGAAACCGGCGATGACGTCGCCGTAACCGCACCAGTCATGCGGCAAAGCGATGGTGGTGAGCTGGCCTTCGGCCTTGGCGGCCTTGACGAGATCGTCCATCGAATCCGCGGACGAAATCACCGTCGACGCGAAAAGCGCCGCGGCCGAAAGGGAAAGCACTTTCCCCGTGAATTTGAACATGTGTTCTCTCCGTTGAACTGACGCCGTTGGACGCCTGCGATGCGGTATCGTTTTCATGTGACAGCCAGATGAAAGCTTTATGAAACCGGCTGCTCGCAGTGCGAAAAAGTAAACTCTTTTTAACCTGATGTAGCAATCGCTTCGCGATTCTTTTTCCGGCTAACTAGTTTCTGCCTTGCCCGTCATCCTCCCCCTTGTTTTTGCAGCCCCTTTTCAGATCACTTTCCTGTACCGAAAACGCCTCAGATCGTTCCGGCGATGGCGTTTTCGAGGAGGGTCATCGCCGCCTTTTTGGTCAGCTTGACCGGGTTGCCGCCGGCGGTCGGATCGACCACCGCCATGTCGGCGATCAGCGCCTTGCGCTTCTTGTCCATGTCGAGCCCCTTGATCAGGCCGGGCAGCGCATGCGGCACCTTCAATTCCTTGCGCAGCTTGATGATCGCCTTGGCGAAGCCGTCGAAACCGCCCTTGATGCCGCAATAGGCGGCGAGCCGGGCAATACGCTCCTCGATGGAGTCGCGATTGAAGGCCAGCACATAGGGCATGAACACCGCATTGGTCATGCCGTGATGGGTGTCGTAGAGCGCGCCGACCGGATGCGACAGCGAGTGGATGGCGCCCAGCCCCTTCTGGAAGGCGGTGGCGCCCATCGCGGCAGCGCTCATCATATGGGCGCGCGCCACGAGATCCTTGCCGTTGGCATAGGCCTTCGGCAGGTTCTCGAAGACCAGCCTCACACCTTCGACAGCGATGCCGTCGGCCATCGGATGGTAGCCCGGCGCGCAATAGGCTTCGAGGCAGTGGGCCAGCGCATCCATGCCGGTGCCGGCTGTGATGAAGCCGGGCATGCCGACCGACAGTTCCGGATCGGCGATGACGATGGCCGGCAACAATTTGGGATGGAAGATGACCTTCTTGGTGTGCGTCGCCTCATTGGTGATGACGCCGGCGCGCCCAACCTCCGATCCGGTTCCGGCGGTGGTCGGCACGGCGATGATCGGCGCGATCGCATCGGAATTGGCGCGCGTCCACCAGTCGTCGACATCCTCGAAGTCCCACACCGGCCGCGTCTGCCCGGCCTGGAAGGCGATCAGCTTGCCGAGATCGAGCGCCGAGCCGCCGCCGAAGGCGATGACGCCGTCATGCTTGCCCTTCTTGAACACGGCGATGCCGGCGGTGAGATTGGATTCGACCGGGTTCGGTCTGACTTCAGAGAACACGCCGTACGGAACCTTGGCATCGTCGAGTATCTTCAGGGTCGAGGCGACGACCGGCAGTTTCGCCAGGCCCGGATCGGTGACGAACAGCGGCCGCTTGATACCGGTGGCCGCCAGCACTTCCGGCAATTCCTTGATGCGGCCAGCGCCGAAGCGGACGGTTGTGGGGTAGTTCCATTTGGAGATCAGCTTGGACATTTTTGTCTTTCAATAAATCAGATGGCTTCGCGCAGATGGAATGATTTCGGCCTCGTCAGATTGTCATAGCCGATGGCCGACAAGCCCGCGCCCTTGCCGGTGTCCTTGACACCGGTCCAGACCAAGGCCGGGTCGAGGTAGTCGCAGCGGTTCATGAACACCGTGCCGGTCTCGACGCGGTTGCCGATCGCCACCGCATGCTCGGTATCGCGCGTCCAGATCGAGGCCGTCAGTCCGTAGGGGCTGTCGTTCATCAGCGCGATCGCCTCTTCGTCGTTGCGCACCTTCATGATGCCGACGATCGGTCCAAAACTCTCCTCGCGCATGACGCTCATCTGATGATCGACATTGGTCAGCACTTCCGGCGCCAGATAGGGCGAACCGGCCTTGTCGTTCGCCACCTTCATGTTGATGTGCGCCACCGCGCCCTTGCGCAGTGCCTCGGCCTTCTGTTCGCGGATCAGGTCGGCGAAGCGCGCCTGCGCCATCGGCCCCATCGTCGTCGCCTGGTCGAGCGGATTGCCGACCACATAGTTCTTCGTCTCGGCGATGAAGCCTTCGACGAATTCGTCATAGACCTTTTCGTGCACGTAGACACGTTCGATGCCGCAGCAACACTGGCCGGAATTGTAGAAGGCACCGTCGACCAGATTGGCGACGGCATGGTCCATCTTGGCGTCGGGCAGCACATAGGCCGGATCCTTGCCGCCAAGCTCCAGGCCGAGCGTCATGAAAGTGCCCGCCGCCGCTTTTTCGATGGCGCGGCCGCCGGCGACCGAACCGGTGAAATTGACATGGTCGATCTTGCCCGAGCCGAGCAGCTTCTCGGTCTGGGCGTGGTTGAGCACGAGATTCTGGAACACGCCCTTGGGCAAGCCCGCTCTGTCGAAAGCCTGCTGAAAGCGCTCCCCAACCAGCAGCGTCTGCGCGGCATGCTTGAGGATGACGGTGTTGCCGGCCATCAGCGCCGGCACGATGGTGTTGACGGCGGTGAGGTAAGGATAGTTCCACGGCGCGATCACCATGACCACGCCGAGAGGATCCTTCTTCACATAGCGACGAAAGCCGTCCTTCGGGTTGGAGGCCGGCACCGACTTGAGCGCCGCCTCGGCGATCTCGACCATGTAGTTGGTGCGTTCCTTGACGCCGCCGAACTCGCCGCCGTAGCGCACCGGACGCCCCATCTGCCAGGCGATCTCAGGCACGATCTCATCGGTCATCGCCACCAGCGCTTCCAGCATGGCCAACATGTACTTGCCGCGCTCGACGATCGGCGTCTCAGCCCACTTCTCCTGCGCCGCCTTGGCGCGCTCTACGGCAGCGTTGACTGCCTGGTCTGTCGCGATCGGCCGCTCGGCATAGATCGAGCCATCGATCGGGGATTTGAGTTTGACCGTTTCGGTCATTTTGTAAGTCCTCGCACTTTTACAACAATCGAAAAACACATGGCGTGGCGCTGCCCCTCATCCGCCTGCCGACGCCTTCGGGGAGAAGGGCAGGCTCCAACGTCGGCCGCCCCGCTCCCCGTTCTTCAGAGGGTAGGGTGACGTCCGCAGGCAACCTAGTACCGTTCGAACCCTCTATGCAGCTCCCAATCCGTAATCCGGCGGTCGTATTCGAACTGCTCCCACTTGGCGGTGTGGACATAGTGTTCGAGCACATCCTCGCCGAGCGCCTGCTTGAGCATCTTCGACTTCGCCAGCGTCTCGGTGGCATCGCGCAGCGTCTTCGGGATCTCCGGCAGGCGCGATGCCTGATAGGCATCGCCGACAAACGGCTTCTGCAATTCCAGCTTCTCGTCGATGCCGGCAAGGCCGGCGGCGATCAGCGCTGCGAAAGCAAGATACGGGTTGAGGTCGGCGCCGCCGATGCGGCATTCCATGCGGATGCCCTTGGTGCCCTCGCCGCACAGGCGGAAGCCGGCGGTGCGGTTGTCCTCGCTCCACATGATCTTGGTCGGCGCGAAGGTGCCGGCCTGGAAGCGCTTGTAGGAGTTGATGTAGGGCGCCAGGAACCAGGTGAATTCCTTGGCGTATTTGAGCTGCCCGGCTGCCCATTGCTGGCCAAGCGTCGACAGCGTCCAGTCGGCCTTTTTGTCGAAGAACAACGGTGTCTTGCCGTCGGCGCTCCACAGCGAATTGTGGATGTGGCTGGAATTGCCGGCGAGCCCGTAATTGTATTTGGACATGAACGAAATCGCCTTGCCCTCGGACTCGGCGATTTCCTTGGCGCCGTTCTTCAGGATGACGTGGCGGTCGGCCATGTCGAGCGCCTCGGCATAGCGCACATTGATCTCTTCCTGGCCCGGACCCCACTCGCCCTTGGAGTTCTCGATCGGAATGCCGGCCGCTTCCATCTCATTGCGAAGCCGGCGCATGACGCCTTCTTCCTTGGTGGTGATGCCGATCTGGTAGTCGCCGATATAGGGCGATGCGGTGTCGAGACCCTGCCAGTGCTTCTTGCGGGCGGAATCGTAGGTCTCGTTGAACAGATAGAATTCGAGTTCGGAAGCGAAATAGCCGATATAACCGCGCTCCGTCAGCCGCTTGACCTGCTTCTTGAGGATGGCGCGCGGCGAATGCGGCAGGTCGTCATGGGTGTGGTGGTCGAGCACGTCGCAGATCACAAGTGCGGTCTTTTCCAGCCAGGGAATGCGCCGCAACGTGGCGAGATCCGGCTTCATGACGAAGTCGCCATAGCCCTTCGACCAGCTCGCCGCCTTGTAGCCGGGCACCGGCTCCATATCGATGTCGGCGGCCAGCAGATAGTTGCAGCCATGCGTCTCGTCATGCGCGGAATCGACGAAGTACTGCGCCAGGAACCGTTTTCCCGCCAGCCGGCCCTGCATGTCGACGATGCAGGCCAGCACCGTGTCGATCTCGCCGCTGGAGACCGCTTTCTTCAACTGATCGAACGAGAAATTTCCGGCCATTCCTTAGGCACTCCAGCGCTTGGCGATTGAGAGGGGTAAACGAAACCATGGCCGGCGCGATGCCGAC
Organism: Mesorhizobium sp. M7A.F.Ca.US.010.02.1.1; assembly: GCF_004023085.1. Classification (NCBI taxonomy): domain Bacteria; kingdom Pseudomonadati; phylum Pseudomonadota; class Alphaproteobacteria; order Hyphomicrobiales; family Phyllobacteriaceae; genus Mesorhizobium; species Mesorhizobium sp. M7A.F.Ca.US.010.02.1.1. The sequence goes on from NZ_RZRV01000005.1 coordinate 112,145, forward strand.
CATGGTTATGATAGCCGATGTCAGTGGCCGGTTTCGCCGACCGCCAACTCCGCGGCCGCGATGGCAGCCCTGCGTTTGGCGATCTGGTCACCGATCGGCGGACCCTGGAAGCGACGGTTCTCGAATCCGAACCAAAGCACGGCGGTCAGCACGATGAAACCTATGGTGATGTAGAGCACCTTGTCGTTCGGCGGCTGGATGGCGATGTAGAAGATGATCACCATGCCGACGACCGACAGGGCGCAAAACAGCCTGAACAGCCCAGCGCCGAGATTCCACGGGCCTGGAGCCGGCCATTTCGCCGTTCCGAAAGCCAGCATGCCGAGCACGATCGGGATGATGAACGACAGGAACAGGAACACCAGCGTCGAATTCACGACGATGGTGTAGATGTTGGTGCCCCCGATCGAGATGAACTGGGCCAGAAAGACATAGATGATCTCGAGGGCCGCAGCCGTCCAGATCGCGTTGACCGGCGTGCGCCAGCTTGGGCTGACTTTGGCGAGCGAGGCCGAGCCGAACGGCATGCCGCCGTCGCGGGAGAAGGCAAACAACATACGCGAGGCCGAGGTCACCGTGGCGAGACCGCAGAGAAACTGCGCGATAAGGATTCCCAGATAAAGCAGTTCCTTCAGCCAAACCGGCAGGATCGCGTCCATGGTCGCGAAGAATACGCTCCAGCCCTGCTTGGCGCCCGCCGCCAGATCCGGGATCGCCAGAACGATCGCGCAAAGCATCACCCAGCCGATTAGCGAGGACCAGACCACGGACGAGACGATCGCCCGCGGAACGGAGTGCGCGGCCTTCAGCGTCTCTTCCGACGTGTGGGCCGACGCGTCATAGCCCGTGATGGTATAGACCGGCAAAAGCAGGCAGAGCAGGAACAGATAACCCATGGAATCGGTCTGCGGGAAAACGCCGCCGCCCGCATCACCCGAATAGTTGGTGAAGGTCCACAGCCGCGTGACGTCGATCGCCGGCGCAAACACCAGACAGGCCACGATCAACACTGCGGTCGTTCCGAGAATGATGAAGCCGGAAGCATCGGTCAACATGGCGGTCAACTTGATGCCGAAATGATTGAGCAAGGCCTGCAGGACCGTGATGAAAGCGACGAAGCCGACAATTTCGCCTGGCGTACCGGTCATCCCGAACCAGCTTCCGAACGTTCCTGTGAAGAAGAACGCAGTGCCGATGTTGATCGCGCCGAGCACCGTGATGAGACCGAGCAGGTTGAGCCAGGCGGTGAGCCAGCCGGTGAAGCGGTTGCCGAGGATCGACGCCCAGTGATAGAGGCCGCCGGCGGTTGGAAACGCCGAAGCGATCTGCGCCATGGCGAGGGCGAAAAACCCGGAAACGGCACAGCCCACGATCCAGCCGATGCCGGCGCCGGCGCCGCCGACCGACGAGGTTGCCTGGGCGAAGGAATTGATGCCGCCCGACAGGATACAGATGATCGAGAACGAGATGGCGAAATTCGAGAAGCGGCTCATGCTTCGCGACAGTTCCTGGGCGTAGCCCATACCGTGGAGTACCTTCAGGTCCTCCTTCTTGTCGACTTCCGTATAGTCTTGCGTTGACATTTTTGGTCCCCTTTTACGTTCTTAGCTGGCCGATTGAACTGACTTTCCCAATGCGTGTTGTCGGGAGCCCCTTACCTCCTCCGGCTCCAGATCCGAAAAAATGCCCGTGAGCAGATCCGCCCATTTCCGCTGCCCGGTCTCGCCGGAGATTTCATCGTTGCGGATTTCGATCATCGCGCAGGGAAGCCCGCGCGAGCGCGCATGGCGTTCCAGCGTGAAATAGACGCGGTCGGCCGGCGAATAGGGCTCGTTGACGCCGACGGTGACGCCGGCAAGCCGCTTCAGCGCCGATATCAGCGGCGCCGCCAACCGGCGATCCTCGTCATGGATGATGCCGATATGCCAGGGCCGGTTGCGGCCCTTGTAGACCGGTGTGAAGGAATGCACCGAAACCAGGCGGGTCGCCTGTCCGCGCGCCAGCCTGTCTTCGACAATCTGCTCGATGGTGGCATGAAAAGGCTGCCACGACAGGGCGACACGGGCCGCGCGCTGCTTTTCCGACAAGCCGCTATTGCCCGGTATGGCCGTTGTCTCGCTGACCGGCGGTACCAGATCGGGCGCGTCCAGCGGCCGGTTGCAGTCGACGACGAGACGCGAAATGCGGGTTTCGACCAGCGTCGCGTCGAGCGCCTGCGCCATGCGGCGGGCGACCGGCAGCGCACCTGGATCCCAGGCGATGTGGCGGGACAGGTCCTCGGCGGCAAGGCCGAGCGTACCGAATTCGGCGGGCAGGAAGTTCGAGGCGTGATCGCAAGTCAGCACGAAAGGGCTCGATCCGCCGGGGTTCGTCACCCTCACGGTATCGGACGATGAAAGGCTGGCGGGCCGTGCTTTCTCCATAGTCTGCCGTCCCCGGGGAGCGCTGTATCGTATGTTACGTATTTTGCCTCATTGCGTCCCTGTGGATGATTTCATACAGTTTGTCCGGCTTTGTCAAATGCGATCTCGCAAAAGACCTTCGGCCAAGCCAGGGATGGGGAAAAGATGATTTCCAACATTGCCGAACTGATCGCCGACCGCATCGGCACGATGCCGGCCAGCGAACGGCGCGCGGCCCAGACGCTGATCGCCTCCTATCCGATGATCGGCCTGAAGACGGTTGCCGAATTCTCGGCCGCGGCCGGCGTCTCCTCGCCGACGATCCTGCGTTTCGTTGCCAGGCTGGGCTTCCAGAACTATCCGGAATTCCAGTCGAGCCTGCAGGACGAACTGGCGGCGCAATTGCAATCGCCGGCGACAAGGACGCTCAACCCGCCCTCGCCCGGCGGCGGTACCGTGTCACCAATGCTGGAAGCGACGCTCGACAATATGCGCGAGACGTTCAGGCATCTGTCCGACAAGCAGCTTGCCGACATCGCCGCCCGGCTCGCCGACCGGCGCGGCAAGACCTTCCTGATCGGCGGCCGCTTCACCGATCCGCTGGCGCGTTACATGGCCGCCCACCTCGCCGTCATCCAGCCTGATGTCTTCCACCTCGCCGGCCAGGAAAGCATGTGGCGCGACCGGCTGATCGACATGGGCAAACGCGATGTGCTGGTGATCTTCGACATCAGGCGCTATCAGGACAGCCTCGTCCGCTTCGCCGAGAAGGCGCATCAGCGCGGCGTGCAGATCGTCCTGTTCACCGACCAGTGGCTGTCGCCGATCGCCCGCTTTGCTCGCCATGTCATCGCCGGGCGAACCGCGGTGCCGTCGGCATGGGACTCTTCGGCTGCCTTGTTCGTCGTCGCCGAAACGCTGATCGGCGCCGTCACCAGACAACTGGAAGCAGAGGGTGCCAAACGCATCCGCGAGATGGAAAGTCTGCGTTAGTGCATGTAGCGACGATCCCGAACGTTACGCATATTTTCTCAAACGTTACATATATTTAATGTGCGCAGCTCCTGGAGAGTTGTCATAAAGACGCGATATCGAGGTGGCTTCTTCGCCTTATAATAGCCTCGCTGCGTCTGCTTCATTTCGGGAACCGGTAGACGGAAGGATTGTTTTACCAACCGGAGTGCCGATGGCCGCCTGGAAACAGATACTTTTTGCGCTGGTTGTGCTGGTGGTGGCGGCAGGCGCCTGGCTGCGCTTTTATCCGGGCGCGCACGACGTGCTGGCACGCTGGGGAATAGACTGGGCTTTTGCGGCAGTGCCCCCGGCTGAGACCGGTGCCGCCAACGCCAAGCAGGCAAACGGCCGCAACGGCAACCAGCGGGTGAACGTGGTCGCCCTGGCGGCCACTTCGGCTGTTATCAACGATCGGCTGCAGGCGATCGGCACCGGCCGCGCCAATGCCTCGGTGACCGTCAATCCCTACAGCTCCGGCCGCCTCGCCGAACTGCTGGTCGAATCCGGCAGCCATGTCGACAAGGGACAGATCCTCGCGACCCTCGATTCCGAGACCGAAGTGATCTCTCAGAACCGGGCCAAGCTCGCCTTGCAGGATGCGCAGGCCAAGCTCGACCGCGTCAAGTCGCTGCGCGCCTCCAACGCAGCGACTCCGGTAGCCGTGGCCGACGCCGAAGTGGTGTTGGCGGGCGCCAAGCTAGCGCTTCAGGATGCGGAACTTGCGCTGCAGCGCCGGTCGATCCTGGCGCCGATCGCCGGCACCGTCGGCATCCTGCCGATCTCCGCCGGCAACTATGTCACCAACCAGTCGGCGATTGCCACGCTCGACGATCGCTCCAGCATTCTGGTCGACTTCCTGGTGCCGGAACGTTTCGCCGCCGCCGTCAAGGTCGGTGCGCAATTGACGGCGACGCCGATCGCCAACCCCAGCAATGCCTATACCGGCACGGTTTCGGCCATCGACAACCACATCGACGAAAAGAGCCGCACCTTGCTGGTCAAGGCCAAGATCGCCAACCCGGCCGATTCGCTGCGTGCCGGCATGTCGTTCGGCATCACCATGAAATTTCCGGGACAAACCTATCCGGCCGTCAGCCCGCTGGCGATCCTGTGGGGGTCGGACGGCGCCTATGTCTGGCAGATCGAGGACGGCAAGGCCAGGCGGGTCCCGGTGCGCATCATCCAGCGCAACACCGAGACGGTGCTGATCGACGCCGAGATCGACAGCGGCGACATGGTGGTCACCGAAGGCACCCAGAGCGTCAGCGAGGGCGGCGCGGTCCTCGCCGGCGAAGAGCAGCGCGCCGCGGACGCCGCAGAAGGCTCATGACCGGAACCGTCAACGCCAGCGATACCGGCTTCACCGCGCTGTTCATCCGCAGGCCGGTCATGGCCTTCGTGCTGAACACCCTCATTGCCGTTGCCGGCCTCGCTGCCTTCTACGGCGTCGAAATCCGCGAACTGCCTGACGTCGATCGTGCGGTCGTCACTGTTTCCACCGCCTTCGAAGGAGCGGCTGCCGAGACTGTCGACCGCGAACTGACCGACACGATCGAGGGCGCGGTCGCCCGCGTCTCCGGCGTCAAATCGATCTCGTCTTCTTCCTCGTTCGGCTCGAGCCGCGTCACCATCGAGTTCAACGATGGTGTCGACCTCGATGTCGCGGCCTCGGACGTGCGCGATGCCGTCGGCCGTGTCGCCAACCAGATGCCGGAAACGGCCGATCCGCCGCGCATCGTCAAGGCCGACGCCAATTCCGACCCGGTGATGCGACTGGCCGTGACTTCGGACAACATGTCGATCCAGGACATGACCGTGGTGGTCCAGGACCAGATCGAGGACGAACTGGCCGCCGTGCCCGGCGTTGCCGACGTCCAGGTCTATGGCGACCGCGACAAGATCTTCCGCATCGACGTCGACCAGAACAAGCTCGCCAGCCTCGGCTTCACCGTTGCCGACCTCAGGGCGGCGCTTGCCTCGGTCGCCTTCGATTCACCGGCCGGTTCGATCACCACGACCAACCAGGACCTGATCGTCCGCACGACCGCCGACGTGACCACGCCGGAAGAGTTCGAAAACATCATCATCGGCGGCACGACGCGCATCCGCGACATCGCCACCGTCACGCTCGGCCCCGATGTCGGCCAGACCACGCTGCGTTCGGACGGCAAGACCGGCATTGGCATCGGCATCATCCGCCAGGCGGAATCGAACACGCTGGATATCTCGACCGGTGTCCAGGCCGCCGTCGCCAAACTGCAGGAAAACCTGCCCAAGGGCATGTCGATCAAGATCACCAGCGACGACGCGGTCTTCGTCAAGGGCGCGGTGCACGAGGTCGAGATCGCGCTCGGCCTGTCCGTCACCATGGTGCTGATCGTCATCTATGTCTTTCTCCTCGACTGGCGCGCGACGCTGATCCCTGGCCTGTCGATGCCGGTCGCCATGATCGGCACCATCGCCGCCATCTATCTGGCCGGCTTCTCGGTCAACATCCTGACCCTGCTTGCTCTGGTGCTGGCGACGGGGCTGGTCGTCGACGACGCCATCGTCGTGCTCGAAAACATCGTGCGACGACGCAACGAAGGCATGGGGCCCCGCGCGGCGGCCGTGCTCGGCGCTCAGGAGGTCTTCTTCGCCGTCATTGCCACCACGCTGACGCTGGTCGCCGTCTTCGTGCCGATCTCGTTCCTGCCCGGCCAGACCGGCGGCCTGTTCCGCGAATTCGGCTTCGTGCTCGCCATGTCGGTGCTTCTGTCCTGCGTGGTGGCGCTGACCCTGTGCCCAATGCTCGCCTCGCGCATGCTGACCAGCGCATCCCTCCACCACGAAGGCGGTCACGGCATCGGCGCCCGGATCGGCGGAGCGCTCAATACGGCCTACAAGCGCGGCCTGCACGCCTGCCTCGATGCGCCATGGATCGTGCTTCTGGTCGCGGTGTTGTTTGCCGGCACCGCCTTCACCTTGTTCGGCACCATCCGCCAGGAACTGACACCGACCGAGGACCGCGCCGCCGTGCTGTTGCGCATCAGCGCACCGCAAGGCGTCAGCCTCGACTACACCACCCAGCAGATGCAGAAGATCGAGAAACTGATCCAGCCGATGCGCGATTCCGGCGAGATCCGCAGCACTTTCGAGAATGCCGGCCAGAACGGCTCCTACAACTCCGGCTTCATGGTGATGACGCTGGCGCCGTGGAACGAGCGCAGCCGCAGCCAGCAGGAGATCATGGCCGAGATCAGCCGGCTGACCAGGCAGGTGCCGAGCGTGCGCATCTTCCCGGTGCAGCCCAACAGCCTCGGCATCCGCGGCGCCGGCAACGGCCTGCAGTTCGCGCTGGTCGGCAACGACCGCAAGGCGCTTGGCGATGCGGCGGTGAAGATCATCGCCGAGATGCAGAAAGACCCGCGCTTCCAGACCCCGCGCCTGTCCATCGATCCGACGCAGCCGCAACTCGCCGTCGCCATCGACCGCGAGCGCGCCTCCGACCTCGGCATCGACATCACCGGGCTGGCCAACACCTTGCAGGCCATGCTCGACGGCAACGACGTCGTCGACGTCTACATCGCCGATCGCAGCTATGGCGTGAAGCTGGTCTCGACCACCAATCCGATCAACGATCCGACGGACCTGGAAAACATCTTCCTGAAGACGGCCGACGGACGCTTCGTGCCGATGTCGACCATCGCCACGCTGACCGAACGCGCCGTGCCGCCATCGCTGTCGCGCGAACAGCAGCAGCCCTCGGTGGCCCTCACATCCAACCTCAGCGGCGACTTCGCGCTTGGTGATGCGCTCACCCGCGCCGAGGAGATCGCCACGCCGCTTCTGCCTCCAGGCAGCCGCATCCTGCCATTGGCCGAGGCGGCAACGCTGGGCGAGACCAACAGCGCCATGGTCACCATCTTCGGCTTCGCCCTGGTCATCATCCTTTTGGTGCTTGCCGCCCAGTTCGAAAGCTTCGTCAGCGCCGTCATCATCATGGCGACGGTGCCGCTCGGTCTCGCCTGCGCCATCTTCGCACTGCTTCTCAGCGGCACCAGTCTCAACGCCTACAGCCAGATCGGCCTGGTGCTGCTGGTCGGCGTCATGGCCAAGAACGGCATCCTGATCGTCGAATTCGCCAACCAGCTGCGTGATCGCGGGCTTGGCGTGCGCGAGGCGATCGAACAGGCGTCGATCATCCGCGTGCGGCCGGTGATGATGACGATGATCTGCACCGTGCTCGGCGGCCTGCCGCTGGTGCTGGCGAGCGGCGCCGGTGCCGAGGCGCGCGTCGCACTTGGCTGGGTCATCGTCGGCGGACTGGGGCTGGCCACCGTCTCGACGCTGTTCCTGACGCCGGTCGCCTATCTCCTGCTTGGCCGCTTCGTCACGCCGAAAACCCACGAGGAAGCGCGACTGAAGCGCGAGCTCGAGGAAGCCGCCTACACCAATGTAGAGCCCGCGGAATAGAGACATTCCAGGAAAGTGTGTGGCGGTTTTTCGCCGCTACTTCAGCAATCGGCCTTCGATCGACCAGCGCGCGGCGAGGAAATTCAGCACCGCCGCCACCACGACACCGCCGATCTTGGCCGCCCACACCCCGACGATGCCGGCGAACAGTGCGATCGAAAGGCTGGAGACGCCGAGCGAAATCAGTCCCCCAAGCGAGGCAAAGCGAAGGAACGCGTCATGCAGCCGGATGGCTCGATTGCGCTCGAACGACCAGAAGCCATTCGCCACGAACGAGAAGGTGACGGCGATGAACCAGGCAGCGATGTTGGCGGGCAGCGGCGAAACCCCGAGCTTGAGCAGCAGGAAGAAGCTGGCAAGGTCGATGGCTGTATTGGCAAGCCCGACAATGGCAAAGCGGACGATCTTGTTGCCGGTCGAACGCGGGGGCCGCTCGGCGTCGCTCATCTCTTGCCGTCCAAGATCTCGACGCCGGCGCGGGCCAGACCAGCGCCGAATTCGTCCGATGCGAGGGCCGCGAATTCCACCTCGCGCACATCTTGCATGGTGTCGCGCGCGCGCAGCGTCTCGTCGACATGGCCGGGATGGCACATGAACAGCCCTCGCTCCGGCAACCCTTCGACGGCCGCCTGCAGAACCGCAGCGAACTTTTCGGGCTGTCGCCAGTCATAGATGCCGGCGAGCGGCTGGAAAACGATGAAGCCCGCGCGCTGCATCGAGCGGTTGAACCCGGCAGCCAGCGCGGCAATCGCGGCGACTTTCGCTCCTGCGGCCAGCGCCGGGGCGCCGCGCAGGGCCGGCCTGTCGGCGCCTTCTGGAAAACGCGTGCGCAGCCATGTGCGCACGACGGGAAGGAAATGCACATGCTGGTGCCCATCGACGAAATCGGGGCGGCGGCCAAGCGCCTCGACGAAGCGGCTGTACTGGGCGTCAAGCTCGGCATGGACATGGCGATCGCCGATGCGGCCGCGCAGAACAGGTAAGGCCAGTGCGCGGAGCGGTGGCAGCCGGCCTTCCGGCGCCAGGGCCGACCGGCCGGTGACGGCCAACTGGTCGGTCAAGGTGAGGTGCAGCCCGACAGCGGCCCGGCCGCACAGCGGTTTTATGCGCTCTGCCTGCTTTGCCCACTCGGGAAAGCCGGTCATGCAGCTGGTGCCGGTCAGGCGCCCCCGATCGAGAAGATCGAGAATCCCGGCGGAAACGCCAGGCGCCAGGCCGTAATCGTCAGCGATCAGGCGAATGCGCCGCGTCATCTGTTCGAAGTGCCCGACTCCGGCCGGTCGGCGGGGGCCTCGCTGCGCACGACATCGCGCACGAGATAGACCGGCCGATCCTTGCTCTCGCTGAGCGTCACCCAGACATATTCGCCGATCAGGCCAAGCAGGGTCAGGTTGAGGCCGCCGAGCAGAACGACGGCAACCAGCAGGCTGGGGTAGCCCGGAACGGCAATGCCGTAGAAGATCACCTCGAAGAACACCTTGGCGCCATAGAGCGCGCCGGCCACCGCCGCGAGCAGCCCGCTAAGACTGATCAGGCGTAGCGGAATGACGGAGAACGAGGTGAACCCCTCCAGCGAGAAGGCGATGAGGTTGAGCCGGCTCCATTTCGATGTGCCGCTGGCGCGGCCTTCCGGCGAATAGGGCAAAGCTTTCTGACGAAAGCCCGCCCAGGCAAACAGGCCCTTGTTGAAGCGACGCTTGTCACGCAGGCTGGTCAGTGCGCGCGCCACGGCGCCGCGCATGACGCGAAAGTCGCCGGCATTTTCGGGAATGTCGAAACGCTGGCTGCTGTTGATCAGGCTGTAGAAAAGCCGTGCAAGCTGGCTGCGCCGCCAACTCGCCTCGCGGCGGTCGTTCTGGGCATAGACGACGTCGATGTCGGGATGGTCCACCAGCTCGGCGATCAGCTTCAGGCTGATGTCCAGGGAATGCTGGAGGTCGGCGTCCATGATCAGCACCATGTCGCCGCGCGACTGGTCGAGGCCGGCGAGTACAGCGACTTCCTTGCCGAAATTGCGGCTGAGGCGCACGATCTCCCACGATCCCGTCAGCGCTTGCGAAAATCGTCCAGCGCCATCGTCACCGCTGCCGTCATCGACCAGGATCTTGTGCACGGTCATGCCGAAGCGCTGTGCCACGGCCGCTTCGAGCTCGCCTAGCAGGCGCGCGAAGGCCGATGCCGATGCCGCCTCGTTGAAGAATGGCGCAACGATATCGAGGCTCTGTCGCAACTCAGCCATTCGCGACTCCCGCATTCACCACCTTTTCCCGTGCCTTGGCCCAGAACCACCAGATCAGCGAACCGGCGATGAAAGTGACGGCGACCGGCCGGAACCAGGGGAAGAGGAAATCGTGCACATGGCGCTCGACGCCGCTCAGCCCGGTCACGAACAGCGTCATCGACAGCACCGAGGCGAGGACGCCGCCCCGTTCTTCGCGCCACAACAGGGCGATGGCAAGACCGGCTGGTACCGCGATCATGGCAAAGGTGTTAGGTTCGACGCGCGGGTTGAAGACGCACATGTAGAAGGTGGCCGTCAGGAAGATCGCCAGCGCCGCCTTTCCCTGTTCGAACCTGCGGTCGAACCAGATGACGGCTGAAAGCGTAAGCAGGGCCATGACCATGCGCACGATCGTTGCGCCGAATTCCGGTATCGGCAGCCCTATCGTGGTGAACGGTGCCGTGAAATCGGTGGACACGAAATGGCTGGTGTTCTCGACGGCCATGGAGGTCAACATCTGGGCGAAGACACGATACTGATCGTTGAGATAGCCGGCGGGAGCAAAAGCGTAAGGCAGTGCGAGCACGAACAGCACCGCCAGCACCAGCACCGGTATCAACCGGAGCCGAAGGGCTCCTACCAACAACAGCATTATGATCGCGGTCGGCTTGGCGATGATGGCGAGCGAAGCCCAGAAGAACGTCTCCGCCCGTCGTCCTTCCAGCGCCGACAATGTGAGAAGCCAGCAAGCGCCGGTCAAAAGGATCGTCGCCTGGCCGTTGCGGATCGCGCCGAGCGCCATCGGCACAGCGAGGAAGAGGCCGAAAGAAAGCAGCCACATCAACTCGTCACCACCGAGCTTGCGCACCTGCCGCATCGCGGCATAGGTCAGCACCGCAAACCCGAGGGAGTGCCACATCACGCCGCCCAGATGCGGACCGAGCTTGACTATTGGAGTGTAGAGCGCGGCGAAGGCCGGCGCGTAGAGATACCCCATCTCGGATTGGGTATCGTAGAGTGGCAGACCGGCCAGAAGCGCCTCGCTGCCATCTATATAGGCCTTCCATACCGTCCGCGTGTACGGCGACCACAGGACCATGGCAAGAACGACCAGGAACGCTCCGATCCACAGGCCAAACCCTAAACGGTCGAAAACCGGCTTGGAAATCGTCATCAAGGCACCCCACACAATCCCGGAACAGGCTCAGTCCAGCCTGTCCCGGCATTCGATGGCGGCGGCATATCACGGACGCAGCGGCGTGGCATAGGGGGCTTGATGGACGCGCATATCGGCCTGACGGTCCCGCGTCGGCGGATAGCCGGCAATCTCTGCCCGCAAAGCCCTCCAAGGGCGCCTCGCGTCCAAGCTTCTCGAATCTTTCGAATTGGCCTAAGACCGGATGAACACCTTGCCGTTCGGCTTGGCCAGTTCCGCTGGCACCCGCGCCATCGCCTCGGCAAGCGGCACCACCGCCGTCACGTCGGTCGACCAGCGCCCATCGGAAAAACGCTTCTGCGCTTCCAGGATCGCCGGGCCGCGGCGATCGCGGAACTGGCGCATCCACTCGCTCAGCCAAAAACCTTCGATATGCTTGTGCTGGAAGATCAGTTGGCCGGGCTCGCGGATAACAGTGTGTTCGGGATCGAGCTTCCCATAGATGATCCAGCGCGACCGCTTCGGCATGATGTCGAAGATGGCGGAAGCCAGCGGCCCGGTCACCGCGTCGAGAAAGATGCGCGGCTGCTCGGCCTTCATCACCTCGCGTAGCGCCGCCTTGAAATCCGGCGCCTTTTCGTTGAGGACGTGCGCCGCGCCGAGCGCTTTCAGCGCCGCGATCTGGTCGTCGCGGCGCACGGTGACGATCGGCCGGAAGCCCTCTCCGCTGGCCAGGCCAATGATCAGCTTGCAGAGCTGGCTGGCGCCGGCGGTCATGACGAAGGCCTTCTCGCCTTCCTGTTTGACGATGTCGAACATGGCGAGCGCGGTGAGCGGGTTGACGATCATCGCCGCCCCATCCTCGTCGCGGACCGTGTCGAGCAGCGGAATGCATGCAGCAGCTTCAGCGACGGCATAGTCGGCCCACGAGCCCCAGTTGGTGGCGCCGGTGGCAAAGGCGACGCGCTTGCCGATCAGGCTTTGGGGATAGGTCTCGTCGCCGCTGGCGACGACGATGCCGACGCCCTCGAAGCCGGCCGGCTGTCCCTTGGCGCGCGGCTGGCCGTACTGGCCCTTGACGAAGGCGATGTCGGAGGGGTTGATCGAGGCGAGGCTGACCTTGATCAGCACCTGCGTCGGTCCGGGTGTCGGCACCGCGATGTTGCCCAGCTCGACATACGGCTCCATCGCCTCCAGCACACTGCCGCTCGGCGTCCTGGTGTAGCCGTCGCCGACCAGCAGCAGCGCCTTCATTTCGGAGGAGACGGCCATTGGAACACTCCGTGCTTGGACTGTCGGCATCGCCGGATGACGATGCCGACGCTCAGACCTTTTCCTGCGTGTATTTCTTCAGCTCGGTGCGCGCCACCTGCCGGCGATGCACGGCGTCCGGCCCGTCGGCAAGGCGCAAGGTCCGCAGATGCGTCCACGACCGCGCCAGCGGCGTGTCCTGGCTGATGCCTTGCGCGCCGAACATCTGCACCGCCTCGTCGGTGACCTTGAGCGCGACGCGGGGTGCCACCACCTTGATCTGGCTGATCCAGGGGGCTGCGGCGCGGGCGTCGCCCTGGTCGATCATCCACGCCGCCTTGAGGCAGAGCAGCCGGGCCATCTCGATCTCCATGCGGCATTCGGCGATGATGTCGAAATTGGCGCCGAGCTTTGCCAGCTTCTGGCCGAAGGCCTCGCGGCGCAAGGAACGCTGGCACAGCATCTCGAGCGCCATCTCGGCCTGGCCGATGGCGCGCATGCAATGGTGGATGCGGCCGGGACCGAGCCGCCCTTGCGCGATCTCGAACCCCCTGCCCTCGCCGAGGATCAGGTTCGATGTCGGTACCCGCACATTGTCGAAGCGAAGGTGCATGTGGCCGTGCGGCGCGTCGTCATCGCCATAAACCTGCATGGCCCGGACCTTGGTCACACCCCTTGTGCCTGATGGCACCAGGATCATCGAATGACGGCGGTGCTGCGGCTCGTCATCGCCGCCGGTCCTGACCATGACGATGTAGATGGCGCAGCGCGGATCGCCGGCGCCCGAAGCCCACCATTTCTCGCCGTTGAGCACGTAGTCGTCGCCCTGGCGTTCGCAGCGCATGGCAATGTTGGTGGCATCGGACGACGCGACATCCGGCTCGGTCATCAGATAGGCCGAGCGGATCTTGCCCTCGATCAGCGGTTCCAGCCATTCTTTCTTGTGGTCGGCCGAGCCGTACCGTTCCAGCACCTCCATATTGCCGGTGTCGGGCGCCGAACAGTTGAAGGTCTCGGCGCCGAGATGCGCCTTGCCCATCTCCTCGGCCAGATAGGCATATTCGACGGTGGAAAGGCCGTAGCCGAGTTCCGAGCCGGTCAGCCAGAAATTCCACAGGCCGCGCTCCCTTGCGGTTTTCTTCAGCCCTTCGAGGATCTCGCTCTGGCGCGCACTGTAGACCCAGCGGTTGCCTGCCTTGCCCACCTCGCTCAGAAATTCCCTGTCGAGCGGCATGATCTCGTCGCGCACCATGGCCGCGACGCGCGTGTGGATCGGCTTCAGCCGCTCGGTCATGCCGAGATTCATCTCCGTCATCGGTCGCTAACCCTTCATGCATGCCAGGCATTTTGTCAGTGGCAAGGATGACCGTACTTCGGATAGCCTTGTCAACGCGAACTGTTTGCCCGCATGCCGAGCGCGGAGGATTGTGATGAGCTATCTGGACGAGCTGTTTTCGGTGGCCGGCAAGACCGCGCTGGTGACGGGTGCCGCGACCGGCATAGGCCGCATGGCGGCGACCGCGCTGGTCAGGGCCGGCGCCAGCGTGATGATCGCGTCGCGCAAGAGCGAGGATTGCATCCAGGTCGCCGAAGAGTTGAACGAGCTTGGCGCATCCGGCCGGGCCGAAGGCTTCGCCGGGGACGTTTCCAGCGAAACCGGCATTGCCGCACTCGTTACCGAGGTCAAAGCGCGGACCGGGAAACTGCATATTCTGGTCAACAACGCCGGCGTCTCCTGGGGCGCGCCGCTGGAAAGCTTCCCCTATTCGGCTTGGGCCAAGGTGTTTGGCGTCAATGTCACCGCAGTCTTCCATCTGACCCGCGAATTGCTGCCACTGCTCGACGCTGCCGCCAGCGACGCCGATCCGGCTAGGGTGATCAATCTCGGTTCGGTGATGGGCACGCAGCCGCTGGCCGACGACGCCTATTCCTACACGGCGTCCAAGGCAGCCGTGCATCATCTGACCCGCACCCTTGCGCTCGAGTTCGCCGGCCGCCGCATCACCGTCAATGCCTTCGCTCCCGGCCCCTTCCAGAGCCGGATGACGGCATTCGCCACCAGTACGGATGAGCAGGCCAGGCATGTCGGCAGCCATGTTCCGATCGGCCGTATCGGCGCACCGGATGACATTGCCGGCGCAACGCTCTATTTGTGCAGCCGTGCAGGCAGCTACATCACCGGCGCCATCCTGCCGATCGACGGCGGACAGTCGGTGCAGCACGGGCTGACCTTGTTCAAGGAATGACATTTTCCGGCCACAGAAGCCGGGGGTGAACTGGAGGACATGAGCGTGGAACCGATCAGTCTCGATGTGCTTGTGGCCAGTGTCGGCAAGGAGGTTGGCGTGTCGCCGTGGCGGGTGGTCACGCAACGCATGATCGATCAGTTCGCCGACGCCACCGACGACCACCAGTTCATCCACTGCGATCCGGAGCGGGCCATGCGCGAAACGCCGTTCGGCGGCACCATCGCGCACGGCTTCCTGTCGCTGTCGCTGTTGTCGGCGATGACTTTCGAGACCATGCCGCCGCTGGAAAACGGCAAGATGGGCGTCAACCACGGCTTCGATTCGCTGCGCTTCCTGGCGCCGGTGAAGACCGGCGCGCGCATCCGCACGCGTTTCGTGCTGGCCGACGTCAAGGTCAGGCCGTCGGGCTGGGTGCAGACCGCGCATGACGTGACGATCGAGATCGAGGGTTCGAAGAAGCCGGCGCTGACCGCGCGCTGGCTGACGCTGACCTTGATAGAACGCCAGCCCGAGACGGCATGAGTGATCCCGTTCTCGACCAGGCAGCGCTTGCGCCTTACCTCAAGGCGAACATACCTGGCTTTTCCGACCTTGAGGCAGTTGAGAAGTTCAAATCCGGCCAATCGAACCCGACCTACCTTTTGACGGCGGCAAGCGGCCGTTACGTGCTGCGCGCCAAGCCGCCGGGGCAATTGCTGAAATCGGCGCATCAGGTCGACCGCGAATTCAGGGTGATGAGCGCGCTTGCCGGCACCGCCGTGCCTGTTCCTGACATGCTGCATCTGTCGGCGGAAGACTCGCCCATCGGCCGCATGTTCTACGTGATGGATTTCCTGGACGGCCGCATTTTCTGGGATCCGGCCCTGCCGGAGGCTCGCGACAACGAAGAACGCGCCGCCATATACGATGCCATGAACGCCACTCTTGCCGCGCTGCACGAGGTCGATGTCGAAACAGTGGGACTCGGCGATTTCGGCCGGCCGGGCAGTTATTTCGAGCGCCAGCTGGCGCGCTGGACGAGCCAGTACCGCGCTTCGGAAACCGGCACCGTCGCCGATATGGATCGGCTGATTGCCTGGTTGGAGACGCATATGCCCGCCGATGACGGCCGCGTCTCGCTGGTGCATGGCGATTACCGGTTGGACAATCTGATCTTCGCGCCGGACCGGCCAAAGGTTCTGGCGGTGCTCGACTGGGAACTGTCGACATCGGGCCACCCCTTCGCCGATATCGCCTATCAGTGCATGCAATGGCGGCTGCCGCACGCGTCGGGTTTTCGCGGCCTGGGCGGCATCAACCGCGCGGCGCTCGGGCTGCCCTCCGAAACGGACTACGTCGCCGCCTACTGCCGGCGGCGCGGGCTCACCGGTATCGGCAACTGGACGTTCTTCCTGGCCTTTTCCTTCTTCCGGCTGGCCGCGATCTGCCAAGGCGTCTACAAGCGGGCGCTGGACGGCAACGCCTCCAATCCGGAAAAAGCCCGGACCTATGGCGAGGCGGTGAAGCTGCTTTCGCGTCTTGCCGCGAAGCTGATCGACAAGGAGGCGTGATGGGCCGCTTTGACGGAGCAAAGGTGCTGATCACGGGTGCCGCCAACTTCGACAAGCGTCGGCACGATCCGAAGCATACCGCTTGGGAACCTCCCGCGCTCTTGTCCGTTTCCGTACAGCGTATATAATTTAGCCAGACACCAACCAACCAAAGGCACCAGATCTTGCCGCCGAGCGTCCCGACACGCCGCGAGAAACAAAAGGCCGAACTGCGCTCCGAACTGGTCGAGGCCGCGCACAAGCTCGTCCAGGAGGAAGGCTATGAAGGCCTGACCATCCGCAAGCTGGCCAAGCGGGTCGGCTACGCCCCGATGTCGGTCTATTCCTACTTCGCCGACAAGCAGGACATCCTGTTCGCTCTGGCCGAGGATGCATTCGAGACGCTTGCCCGCCGCATCGAGGAGCATCCGTCCGACGATCCGATCGAGGCCTTGCAGGCGGTGATGACCGAATATGCCGCTTTCGGACTCGGCAATCCCAACGAATACCGCACCGTGTTCATGACCGAAAAGACCAAGCTGCCAGAAGGCTACAACGAAATGGAAGAGAGCAACCCCGCTATGAAGGTGCTGATCAGCAGGGTCGAGGCCTGCGTCGCCGCCGGCAAATTGCAGGGCGATCCGCGCGCCATCGCCACCATGCTGTGGGCGGTCGGCCACGGCACGATCTCGCTGCTCATCACCTTTCCGTTCTACCCCTTCGGCGACCCGCAGGCCTTCGTGAAGCGGATGTGCGATTTCACGCTTGCCACGCTCAGCACGCAAAACGTGCCGCCACTGACCGAGACACCGGTCAACTGCTGAACCCCGTTTCCTTTGGTTTGTGTATTCCCCTCCAGACCTGGGGGGTTTCTTGGTTAACAAAAAATTTATCGTACGCGTACGGTTTTCCTTGAACTTCGCGATCGACGGGCGTATATGTACAGTGTATCGTACATGTACGAGAGAAATTTACCCGTCGAAAACGGAGACTGACAATGAAAAAGACACTCCTCACCCTCGCCGCCGTGCTGGCACTTTCGGGCTCGGCCTTCGCCGCCAACACCACCCACCCCGTCAAGCATGCGCCGGTGGCGGCCTGCGTTGACACCAAGACCAACGTGAAGCTCGATTGCGCTTCGACCGGTTCGGTCGAGAAGAAGGGTGCCACGCAAAACACCGCTGAAGGCAAGGGCCCGCGCCTCGGCATCAGCATCAATCCGTGGATTGTGCCGAGCGCATTCTGATATCTGCGGGCCGGCACAAGCCGGCCAGTTTCAGCCGACCGAAATCGGCAGCTTCGCCGCTGAACTCTCAAAGGCTGCGTCGATCAGCTTCTGCATGTCGGCGGCGCGCCGGAACGACGGATCGCCATTCCGGCCTGTATCCAGCGCATCGGCAAAGCGTCGCGCATTGCGCTTGACACTGGGCAGCGCCAGCGTTCGCCATTGCTGAAGATCGACATCGCCGCCGAGACAGGCCGACAGGTTAGATGCCTTGCCGTCGGTCTCGACCCTGATGGCGCCCTTGGTGCCGTGCAGGGCCAGCGACAAATCGTTGGCGTGGCCGGTCATGTAGCGGCTCGCCGCGATCGTGGCGAGCGCGCCGGAACTGAGCCGGGCCGTCATCGCCACGCTGTCATTGGCATCCAGCAGATAGTCGCCGATGCGCTCGCCCTCGGCCTTCGGAAACGTCACCAGATCGGCGTGGAGGCTGACGATGTCCTGATCGGCGCCATAGGTGGCGAAGTCCAGGATGTGGATGCCGACGTCGCCCAGCACGCCGGTTGAACCGTGCCGGCTGGACAAGCGCCACAGCCATTTGTCCTCGACCCGCCAGTCGCCCCATGACTGGCTGACCAGCCAGCTTTGCCGGTAGCTCGCCTCGACATGGCGCAGCTCGCCGATCTCGCCGGCCAGCACCATGCGCCGCGCTTCATGAATCGCCGGTGAGTTGCGATAGGTCAGGTTGACCATGTTGACCACCCCTGCAGCCTCGGCCGCTTCGGTTATATCAAGCGCGTCGGCGTGGTTCGGCGCCAGCGGCTTTTCGCAAAACACATGCTTTCCCTGGGCAAGCAGCGCCAGCGTCGTCGCCATATGCGCACCATCCGGCGTCGCGTTGATGGCGGCATCGAACTGACCCCAGGCGATCGCCGCCTCCAGGCTCTCGAAAGATTCGCCGATCTTGCTGACGGCGGCAAACGCTGCGGCGCGGCCGGGCACCTGGTCGACACAGGCGACGATGCTGCAGCCCGGGATCTCGGCAAACTCCTCGACATGATGCCCGGCGATACCGCCGGTGCCGAGCAGAAGAATTCGGTGCATTAGCCCCAAGCCCCAATCAACTCACGCCTTAAGCAATTCAGGCCCCGATCAGCTCAGGCCCGAATCAACTCAGGCCCTTGTCGCCGTCGGCATGCAGGCGCAGCCCCTTCTGCACGATCTTCTCCTTGGCCGCATCCGTCGGCACGTTCGGCGCGTTGGTGATGCCGGACCAGGCCGGCGCCGGGTTGTGCGCCCAATGGACGGCGTTGCGCAGCACCTGCTGCACGCCCTCATTGTGATAGATCGGATAGGTCTCGTGGCCGGGCGAGAAGTAGAAGATCCGTCCTGCACCGCGCTGGTAGGTCAGCCCGGATCGGAACACCTCACCACCCTCGTACCAGGAGACGAACACCGTCTCGAGCGGCTCCGGCACGGCGAACGGCTCGCCATACATTTCCGTCTCGCCGATCTCCAGGCACTCGCCGATGCCTTGCGCGATCGGGTGGCCGCGGTTGATCGCCCAGACGCGCTCGCGCTCGCCCGCCTCGCGCCATTTCAGCGAACAGGGCGTGCCCATCAGCCGCTTGAATATCTTCGAGTAGTGGCCGGAATGGAGCACGATCAGGCCCATCCCTTCCCAGACCCGCTTCTGCACCCGCTCGACGATATCGTCCTTGACCTCGCCATGCGCCGCGTGGCCCCACCACAAAAGCACGTCGGTGGCCACCAGGCGCTTCTCGCTCAGGCCATGTTCGGGTTCCTGCAAGGTGGCGGTGGTCGCCTCGATGCCCTTGTCCTGGTTGAGGGCGGCGGCAATGGTGCCGTGCATCCCCAAGGGATAGAGGTCGCGCACGGCTTCATTGGTCTGCTCGTGGACGTTCTCGCCCCATACGATCGCTTTTGTCGGCATTTTCATCTCCCAAAGCGCTTTAAATAGCATGTCCAAGGGGATTGAGAAGGCCCGATGAGATCTTGCCCGATGGAAACTACGGCTTGCGCCTCTTGCGCCCGGGCACGGTCTTGGCCTTGCCTGGTTTTGCCGGAGCTCCAGGAATGGCCGTTCCAGTGATGGATATCGGATCGCTGGCCGGGAACGTGTCTTCGAGGCCTTCCTCGAGTTCGTCTTCGGCGCTCGGCGCTTCGTGCCGCTCGTGTTCGAGCGAGCGGACAGCCGATGTCTTTATGACCGGCGACTTCGGCGCGGAATTCGACGGCATCGGCATTCTCCCTCGGCGTGCGGATGCAGAACGAGCGTGCCCTGCAAAACGTTCCGAGTTCAGACCGCCGCGTCGCGCGATCCCTCGGACAGCAAAGTAAAGACATAGTCCGAGAAGGAACGCCAGCATTCGACCCGGAAGGCGTCGTTACCCGTGCGCAGCAGCACGATCTCGGTCTTGCCCAGGATGGTGCGCGACGCTGCTCCCACCGGGAAGGCGTCGAGCGACAGGTCCTGCGGGCAGCCCGCATTGATCGCCGCCGCCGCTCCGGCACCCGTCACTGATATCGCGATGTTGCGATGCGAGACGCCGACCGCCGAATGCAGCGCGGATACTTTGGCGCAATCGGCGAGCGGATCGTTGTCGGCCTCATCGATGACCAGCCATTCGTCGGGGCCGAGCCACAGAGCGGTGCGCCCGCCGTTCGCGGCAGCGGTTTTCGGCTTGTTCGGCAAGGTCACGCCGAGCGCCTTTGAAAGCGCTGCGACCGAAGCCTCCGGCGCCCGTAATGAAACGCGCTCGGCCGGCGGCAGCACCTCGACCTTGACGCTGGCGGCAGTGGTGCTGCGCCCAGCCAGCGCCGGACGGCGTTCGACCGAAGGCGATGCAGCCGGAGCCGTCTTTCTTGCAGCGGCCTTAGCCATTGAGGCGCCCTCCCGTCTCGTCGAAGAACACCATGCCGGTAACCTCCACTTCGATCACCCCGTTCGGCATCGGCACATAGAGGGTCTCGCCCATCCGGTCGCGGCCGCCGGCGACCAGCGCCAGAGCGATCGAGCGGCCGCAATTTTCCGACCAGTAGCTCGAGGTGACATGGCCGATCATCTTCATCGGGATCGCCTGCTTCGGGTCCTCGACGATCTGCGCGCCCTCTTCCAGCACCACCTTGGGATCCCTGGTCTTCAGGCCGACCAATTGCTTGCGGCCCTTGGCAACGAGATCCGGCCGCGTCAAACCCCTGATACCGACGAAATCGGTTTTCTTCTTGCCGACCGCCCAATCGAGGCCGGCGTCGTTCGGCGTTACCGTGCCGTCGGTGTCCTGGCCGACGATGATGTAGCCCTTTTCGGCGCGCAGCACGTGCATCGCCTCGGTGCCATAAGCAGCCGCACCATGCTTCTGGCCTTCGGCCCACAGAGCTTCCCAGACCGCCTGGCCATAGTCGGCCGGCACGTTCACCTCGAAGCCGCGCTCGCCGGTGAACGACATGCGGAACAGCCGCGTCGGCACGCCGCAGATCTTGCCTTCGCGCACCGACATGTGCGGCAGCGCCTCGTCCGACATGTCGATGCCTTCGAGCAGCGGCGCGATGATGTCGCGCGACTTGGGTCCCTGCACCGCGATAACAGCCCATTGCTCGGTGATCGAGGTCAGCCAGACATTGAGATGCGGGAACTCGGTCTGGAGATAGTCCTCCATATGGTTCATGACGCGCGGCGCGCCGCCGGTCGTCGTCGTCACGTGGAAACGGTCGGGGGCCAGCCTGCCGACGACGCCGTCATCATAGATGAACCCGTCCTCGCGCAGCATGATGCCGTAGCGGCAGCGGCCGGGCTCCAGCTTCTCCCATGGGTTGGTGTAGAGCAGCTCCATGAATTTGGCCGCGTCCGGCCCGACCACTTCGATCTTGCCCAGCGTCGAGGCATCGAACAGGCCAGCCGTCTTGCGCACGGCGACGCATTCGCGGTCGACCGCCGCGTGCATGTCCTCGCCCGCCTTGGGGAAATACCAGGCGCGCTTCCACTGGCCGACATCCTCGAACACGGCACCTTGCGCCTCGGCCCAGGGATGGATCGCGGTTCTGCGTGTCGGGTCGAACAGCGGACCTCGCGCATGGCTGACGATCGCGCCGAAGGTGACCGGCGTATAGGGCGCGCGGAACGTGGTCAGGCCGACCTCCGGGATCGGCTTTCCCAGCACCTCGGCGGCAATCGCCAGGCCGTGCATGTTGGAGGTCTTGCCCTGGTCGGTCGCCATGCCGTTGGTGGTGAAGCGCTTGACGTGCTCGATCGATCGCATGCCTTCGTGCACCGCCTGGCGGATATCCTTGGCGGTGACGTCGTTCTGGAAATCGACAAACGCCTTCACCGTCGTGTCCGGCCCGGCGCCGGGCGCCGCGCCCAACATACCGCGCGACCAGCTCTCCGACGCATCGACCTTCGGCTTGCTGCTCTTGGCGGCCTTGGCGCCGGCATCTTTCGCCGCCCTGACGCCCGCCGCATAGGCCTCGTCCACCGTGGCCGACAGCCCATCGGTGCCGTTGCAGGCGCCGACCGAGACGCAGTCCTGCGCATAGATGCCCGGCACGAAGCGCTTGGTCTCGTCGTTGAAGGCGACCTTTCCGCGCGACTGCGAGAACAGATGCACCGACGGCGTCCAGCCGGCCGACATCAGTATCGCATCGACCGCGATGGTGCGTTCGCCGCCGCCATTCTTCGGCTGCACGGTCATCGACGAGACCCTGAGCTTGCCGCCGGCGCGGATCACCGCGCGGCCGAAATTGACCTCGATGCCGAGCGCCCTCGCCTCATCGATCACCGGTCCGGTCGGATTGTCGCGCAGATCGACGATCGCCGCCACGTTGACGCCGGCTTTCTTCAGGTCGATCGCCGCTGCATAGGCGGAATCATTGGCGGTGTAGACGCCGACATTCCTGCCGACGGCGACGCCATAGTGGTTGAGATAGGTACGCGCGGCACCCGCCAGCATGATGCCGGGCCGGTCATTGTCGGCAAACACCATGTGGCGCTCGATCGCACCGGAGGCCAGCACCACGCGCTTGGCCCGGACCTGCCAAAGCCGCTCGCGCGCCAGATCGTGGCCGGGGGTCCTCAGATGTTCGCTGACACGCTCGACCAGCCCGATAAAATTCTGCGCATAGTAGCCGAACGCCGTCGTGCGCGACAGCACGCGGACATTGTCCATCGCGGCGAGCTTCGCCACGGCAGCTTGCGCCCAGGCAAAACCGTCCTGGCCGTCGATCTTCGCGCCGCTCTCGAAACGCAGGCTGCCGCCGAACTCGGCCTGCTCGTCGGCGAGGATGACGCGCACGCCGGTCTCGGCCGCCGCAAGCGCTGCCGCGATGCCTGCCGCACCGCCGCCCAGCACCAGCACGTCGCAATGCGCATAGCGCGATGAATAATGGTCGGGATCCGGCTGGTCCGGGGAAACGCCAAGACCGGCCGCGGCGCGGATCTTTGGCTCATAGAGCGTCTTCCACGCCGCTTTCGGCCACATGAAGGTCTTGTAGTAGAAGCCGGCCGAAAGCAGCGGCGAGGCGATATCGCTGACCGCACCGAGGTCGAAGGACAGTGACGGCCAGCGGTTCTGCGACTGCGCATCAAGCCCATCATAGAGCTCCTGCACGGTCGCCCGCACGTTCGGCGTCTTGCGTGCCGCGTCGCGCCTGATTTCGACCAGGGCGTTCGGCTCCTCGGCGCCCGCCGACAGGATGCCGCGCGGACGGTGGTACTTGAACGAACGGCCGACGAGATGGACGCCATTGGCGAGCAGCGCCGAGGCCAGCGTGTCGCCCTCGATGCCGGCATAGGACTGGCCATCGAAGCTGAACCGCGCGGTCTTGGCTTGGCTGAAGCGGCCAGCGCCGGGAATGCGGAACGCGCCGCTCATTTGGCAACCACTTCGTTGGAGTTTTTCGGCAGCTTGGTGGGTTTGGGCTCGCCGGCCTTGTAGGTCATGACGAATTTGTCGGTGACGGTGTCGCGTACGGCATTGAAGAAGCGCGCACAGCCATGCATGTGCCGCCAGCGCTCATAAATGATGCCCTTGGGGTTGGAGCGGATGAAGAAGAACTTTTCAAAATCGTCGTCGCTCTCGCCGGCCATATTGGCCGAGCGCGCGATGTGCGCCTCGCCAGCGTTGCGGAACTCGAGTTCCGGACGCTCTTCCTCGCAATAGGGGCAGCGGATGAGAAGCATTGTCCTGGTTCCTACAATTCGCCGTGGCCGACGTGGGCGCCCGCCGGTTGATCGCAAAGCTTCTGTCCCAAGGTCGCGAACGGTGCGACGAGCCGGATGCGCTCTTCCACGCTTGCAGCGGGACGAAACAGATCGCGGGACGCCATGTTGCCGAGGGTGAGCTGCATCGGATCGGTGGTGACGATGACTTGACGCGGCTGGAATGTCTCGGCCTCGTCGAGTCCTTCGGGTCGTCCCTCGAAGAACATCACCACTCTCTGGCCGCCACTCCAGACGCAGGCCAGCGTGCCGTCATCGACCGAAAACGGCCAGACGGTTTCGTTGCCGGTGCGGCTGATCGGCTGCGTGCGCACTTCGTCCGGCGAGGGAAAATGGAACATGCCCCGTTCCCCCGCCAGCACTTGTTCCCCCGCCAGCATCAGCGGCATCGCGACAGCCATCTGCGCCATCATCAGTGCGCCACCGCCGCCGCCGCCGCCTCGTCGATGAGCCGTCCGGTGCGGAAGCGCTCGATGGTGAAGGGCGCGTTGATCGGATGCGGATCGTCCCTGGCGATCGTATGGGCAAAGACATGGCCCGATCCCGGCGTCGCCTTGAAGCCGCCCGTGCCCCAGCCGCAATTGACATAGAGGCCGGGCACCGGCGTCTTGGCCAGGATCGGCGAGCGGTCGGGCGTGACGTCGACGATGCCGCCCCACGAGCGCAGCATCTTCATGCGCGTGAAGATCGGGAACATCTCGCAGATGGCGTCGAGCGTATGCTGCAATATGTGCAAGCCGCCGGTCTGCGAGTAGGAGACATACTGGTCGGTGCCGGCGCCGATCACCAGCTCGCCCTTGTCGGACTGAGAGATATAGGCGTGCACCGTGTTCGACATCACCACGCAGGGAACCACCGGCTTGACCGGTTCCGACACCAGCGCTTGCAGCGGATAGCTTTCCAGCGGCATGCGCACGCCGGCCATGTTCATGATGACGGAGGAATGGCCGGCGGCAACGACGCCCACCTTCTTGGCGCCGATGAAGCCGCGCGTCGTGTCGACGCCCATCACCGCGCCATTGGCCGCCCGCTTGACCCCGGTAACCTCGCAATTCTGGATAATGTGGACGCCGCGCGCCGAGGCGCCGCGCGCATAGCCCCAGGCAACGGCGTCATGACGGGCCGTGCCGCCGCGCCGCTGCAGCGACGCACCGACCACCGGATAGCGCGCCTCCTTGGAGGTGTTGAGCGGTGGGCAGAATTCCTTCGCCTGCTCCGGCGTCAGCCACTCATTGTCGATGCCGTTCAGCCGGTTGGCGTGAACGTGACGCTTCAGCACCTGCACGTCGTGCACATTGTGCGCGAGCATCATGACGCCCCGCGCCGAATACATGACGTTGTAATTGAGCTCCTGGCTGAGCCCGTCCCACAGCTTCAGCGCGTGGTCGTAGATGCCGGCGCTCTCGTCATAGAGATAGTTGGAGCGGATGATGGTGGTGTTGCGGCCGGTGTTGCCGCCGCCGAGCCAGCCCTTTTCCAGCACCGCGACATTGGTGATGCCATGCACCGTGGCGAGGTAATAGGCGGTGGCCAGGCCATGGCCGCCGGCGCCGACGATGATGACGTCGTATTCTTTCCTGGGCTCAGGCGAGGACCACTGTTCCTCCCAGCCCTTGTGGCCGCGCATGGCTTCCCGGGCGATGGCGAATACCGAATATTTCTTCAACGTCCCAACCTCGCCCCAAAAAGGCTTCGCGAATGGCGGCCGGCGTTCGTTCGGTCCCGGCGCGCGAGGTGTATCACTAGCGAAACAGCACTTCCACCCTTGCGCTGTTTGCGACGGCGCTTGCCGTTTTGCGCCGTGGTGAAAAAGACGCATCTGGTGCGTCGGCGCTTTCCAGCATCTTGGCACGTATCGGGTGGCTCGCCTTGCCTCGATCTGCGACCAAGCACCCCAACTGCCGGTCAGGCCGGCGCGAAGAAAAGGATGCAAAAATGTTCGCACTCGCAAACAAGATCGCCATCGTCACCGGCGCCAGTTCCGGCATCGGCCGGGCCTCGGCAAAACTCTTTGCCGAGGAAGGCGCCAAGGTCATCGTCGCCGCCCGCCGTCAGGCCGAGCTCGATACGCTCGTCGCCGAGATAGAAGACAATGATGGCGCGGCCATCGCGCTTGCCGGCGATGTCAGGGACGAAGCCTATGCAAAGGCCCTTGTCGATCTGGCGGTCGAAAAGTTCGGCGGGCTCGACATCGCCTTCAACAATGCCGGCGCCGTTGGCCGGATGGGGCCGATTTCGGACCTGCCGCTGGAGGGATGGCGCAAGACGCTCGACACCAACCTCACCAGCGCGTTTCTCGGCGCCAAATACCAGGTGCCGGCAATGATCGAGCGCGGCGGCGGTTCGCTGATCTTCACCTCCACCTTCGTTGGTCACACAGTCGGCATGCCCGGCATGACTAGTTATGCCGCGAGCAAGGCCGGCCTGATCGGACTGACACAGGTGCTGGCCGCCGAATACGGCCCGAAAGGCGTGCGGGTCAACGCGCTGCTGCCCGGCGGCACCGACACACCGGCGGCAACCTTCAAGACCCCGGAATCACGGGTTTTCGTCGAAGGCCTGCATGCTTTGAAGCGTATCGCGATGCCGGAGGAGATCGCCCGCTCGGCACTCTATCTCGCCTCCGACGCCTCGAGCTTCACCACCGGAGCGGCTCTGTTTGCCGATGGCGGCGTGTCGATCAACCGGACGTGAAGATTCCAGCGGCGGGATGCATGCTCATAACCGCCAGGCAAACGGCCGCTCTTGATTTTTCGCCGCGATTTGGCGATTCCGTTTATGTCCAAAAGCGGGTCTGGAACCATGATGCTGATCAGAACCTATGTGACTGCGAGTGCGATCGAAGGTGTCGGCGTGTTCGCCGCGGAGCCGATCAGGAAAGGCGCTTCGATCTGGCGGCTCGATCCGGATTTCGACCGGCTGATCCCCATGGACAAATACGAGACGGCACCCCCGCATCTCAGGGAGCTGCTCGACCGCTATGCCTATCCGAGCCCGGACCGGCCAGGTTTCCTGGTCTATGAAGTCGACAATGGCCGCTTCATGAACCATTCCAGCAATCCGAATACGGATTTTTCGCAATATGGCGGGGCCACCGCGACCCGCGACATCGGCGTGGGCGAGGAGATCACCTGCGACTACGGCGAGTTCTTCGAAAATTTCGAGTTGCTGCACCTCGCGACGGCCTAGTCGGCTCCTTATATCAAGGCAAACAGACGGCGGCTGGCCCCGCAAATTCATTTCCGCTGTGGACAGCGCGGCATGATTCTGCTATCAGCCGCCACAATTCGTGGTGTAAACCGCCGCGGAGGCTAGTGGCTATGGCCGCTTGCCTGTTGATATCAAACCCGAAAGACAGGATTGCCCGTGCAGGTACTCGTCCGCGACAATAACGTTGATCAGGCGCTTCGCGCTCTCAAGAAGAAGATGCAGCGCGAAGGCATTTTCCGTGAAATGAAGATGCGCGGTCACTACGAGAAGCCGTCCGAGAAGCGCGCCCGCGAAAAGGCTGAAGCCGTTCGCCGCGCCCGCAAGCTGGCCCGCAAGCGCGCCCAGCGCGAAGGCCTACTGCCGATGACGCCGCGCCCGGTCGCTGCTGGCGCCGCCGGCGGTGCAGGTGGCGCTCCGCGTCCGCCGCGGTTCTAACGCCAATTTTTCGTCCTTTTCGAAGGATATCAGAGGTGGCGCGATGTGGAATCGCCGCCACCTTTTTGTTTTGATGTGACCGGTCCGGAGGGGGAGCCGGACCTGAACGACGCGGCTTGAAGTGAGGACAGGGCAGACATGAACGCAACGAGCGTGGAGCGCGGGACCGCATTGCGTGGTTTCGCCCTGACAGCAGCCCTGCTCTCCGGACTGGCGCTTGCCGGCTGCCAAACGGCGGGCCCGACCGGTGAATTCAACAACATCGACAAGGCGCAAGGGTCGAGCGAGAACATTTCCTCGCTGTCGGCGGTCATCCAGCGCAATCCCCAGGATCCCGAAGGCTACAATGTGCGCGGCTCGGCCTATGGCCGTGGCGGTCAGTACCAGGCGGCGCTCAAGGATTTCAATCAAGCCATCCAGCTCAATCCGAATTTCTTCCAGGCCTATTCGAATCGCGCGCTCATCCAGCGCTTCCTCGGCAACCAGGAAGCCGCGCTGGCGGACTACAACCGTTCGATCCAGATCAACTCGAACTATGACGCCGCCTATATCGGCCGCGGCAATCTCTACCGCAAGGCGGGTCGCACCCAGGACGCCTTCAACGACTTTCAGAAGGCGATCCAGCTCGATACGACCGACGCGCGCGCCTACCACAATCGAGGCCTGATCTATCAGAGCCAGGGCCAGCACAAATTCGCCATCGAGGACTTCTCGACCGCCATCTCGCTGGCGCCGGACGCCGCCGAACCCTACAATGGCCGCGGCCTCTCCTATCTGGCGACCAACGACGAAGACAATGCCTTCTCCGATTTCAACATGGCGATCAAGCTCGACGGCAGGAATGCCGAGGCCTGGTCCAACCAGGCGCTGATCTATGAGCGGCGCGGCGACAAGGCGAAGGCCGCGAAATCCTATAAGGAAGCCGTTCGCCTCGACCCTACCTACCAGCCGGCCAAGGATGGCCTCGCCCGCGTCAGCTGATCTCGGTTCGGCTTCCCATACAAATCCGCATGACATCCAAGTGCTGCGGGATTCTTTGCGTGTCCGAAAGGACGCACTTCGCAACCGCGCATTAACCCCGGCAGGAGGCTTTCGGCCCCTGCCTTGATCGCGCCAAGTTTTCGGCGGAACGGTCTACCCACCCAAGCCGTTGTTGAAAGTATTTTGCGAAAGGACCCTCCCATGATCAAGAAACTCGCCTGCGCCGCTGCCCTCGCCACGACGATGTTCGCGGTGGCTCCGGCCAGCGCCGGCAAGCTGCAACTCGGCACGCTCGATTGCACCATCGACGGCGGCACCGCTTATATCGTCGCTTCCAACAAGGGCGTGTCCTGTGTCTTCCGGCCTCATCATCACGGGCCGTCCGAGATTTACACAGGCGTCATCTCCAAGATCGGCCTCGATGTCGGCCAGACGCATCAGGGCCAGCTCGTCTGGGCCGTGCTGGCTGCGACCCGGGACCGTGACGGAGGCGATCTCGCCGGCAGCTACTACGGTGTCAACGCCGAAGCGAGCGTGGTGACCGGCGGCGGCGCCAATCTGCTGGTTGGCGGCCTGGACAGCGCCTTCATGCTGGAGCCGCTCAGCGTCCAGGCGCAGACCGGCGTCAACCTTGCCGTGGCCGTGACCTCGCTCCAGCTGATCCACTCATTCAAGTGATTACATGGAGCCGTGCGCTCCATGACCCCTCACCCCGCGGCGCGGAACCAAATAGGATGGTTTCGCGCCGTTTGATTTTGGAGGGGAACCATCATGCTGAAGACAGCCATAGCTGCCGCCATGTTCACCACGCTATCCGGAGCGGTGCAGGCGCAGGACCGAGGCATGGAAGTCGGTACGCTTGACTGCGCCATAGGCGGCGGCACCGGCTTCATCTTCGGCTCAAGCAAGGATCTGAGCTGCACCTTTAACCCCGCCGACAAAAGCTTCGCGCCGGAAGCCTATTTCGGCGCTGTCAACAAATACGGCCTCGACATCGGCACGACGAAGCAGACGGTCATGCAGTGGATCGTGCTGACGCCGCTGAAGAACATCTATGCGCCGGGTGCGCTGGCCGGCGACTACATCGGCGCCAGCGCGGAGGTGACGGCCGCCGTCGGCGCCGGCGCCAATCTGCTGGTCGGCGGCTCCTCTCAGGCCTTCACCTTGCAGCCGCTCAGCTTGCAGACGCAGACCGGCATGAACCTCGCGATCGGCGTCAGCCAATTCCAGCTGCGCAGCACCGAGAACTGATCGCGCAACGAACCCGCAACCGGAAAGGCTGCCGCGCGAACGATCTTCAAAAAAACCGCTTGAGCTCAACCCCGGTTGAGGTTTTACAAGCCTGCCCCGAACGCCACAACGCCTCGATCCGGCGCTGTCGATTCGCATGGTCCTGCCGGAAACCCGTACTGGCTTCTGGCGTGCTGCGCTGGCGTCGAGATATGCAAGACAGGGGTGGAAATGACCGAGATCAGCACGAACAGGGTCGACTGGCGCTTATTGTGGGCAAGCGGCGACCTGGCGCGCTTCTGCTTCATCAGCCTCGGCATCCTGCTGCACGCCACCAACGAGACGATGGTGGCAACGGTGATGCCGGCCATGGTCGGCGAACTGGCGGGCGTACAGCTCGTCGGCTGGTCGCTGGCGATCTACGAACTCGGCGCCATCGTTGCCGGCGCAGCCGCCGGACGACTGGTGAGTTATGTCCCCTTGCGCACCAACATGGTGGTCGCCGCGCTGCTCTACGCAGCAGGCGCGCTGATATGCGCCACCTCGCCTTCCATGCCACTGTTCCTCGCCGGCCGCCTGATCGAAGGACTTGGCGGCGGTGCGCTGGTGTCGCTGGCCTTCGTCTCGGTCGAACGACTGTTCTCGCGCGCCATCTGGCCGCAGCTTTTCGGCATCATGTCGGCGATCTGGGGCGTCGCCGCCTTCAGCGGACCATTGCTCGGCGCGATCATGACCGAGCTGTTGTCATGGCGCTGGGCCTTCGGCATCTTTACTCTCGGCGGCACTGCCATGGCGCTGGCAAGCTTCATCGTGCTCGACACGCCGCAGGCGACGAAACCCAAGACGAGCACGGGCAAGGCGCCGCCCTTCCCGTTCGCGGCCCTTGGCTGCCTTGCCGTCGCCGTGGTGTTGATTGCCTCGGCCGGCGTCGACATCGCCTTGCTGCGCTCTTCGCTGCTGATGGCCTTCGGCCTGATAGGCCTGGTGCTGTTCTTCACCATCGACGCGCTGAAGCCGCGTTCGCGGCTGTTTCCGGCGCGGCTGTTCTCGTGGCGCACGCCGGTCGGCGCCGGCATGACCATGGTTGCCGCCTTTTCGGTGGCGACCTGTTCCTTCGGCGTCTACGGGCCGCTGTTGCTGACCAGTCTTCACGACATTCCGCTGCTGACCACCGGCTACATCATCGCCGCCGAATCGATCGCCTGGTCGATCCTGTCGATCCTGGTCGCCAACGCGCCGCCGCAGCGCGAGCGGCTGATCATCGTCGGCGGCGCGGTGATGATCGCGGCCGGCATCGCAGGCTTTGCGTATGCGATACCGCTGGGCTCCATTCCGCTGATCCTGATCTGCGCCCTGCTGCAAGGCGGCGGCTTCGGCGTGGCCTGGCCCTTCCTCACGCGCGTCATCGTGGCCTCCGCGCCGGAGGGCGAGCAGACCATCGCCTCGGCGGCGGTGCCGACCATGCAGCGCATCGGCTATGCCGTGGGCGCCGCACTCGCCGGCATCGTCGCCAACGCCAGCGGCTTTTCGCAAGGTCTGAACCACGACGCGGCGGCGAATGTCGCGTCGTGGTTGTTTCTTGCCTTCGTGCCGCTCGGCATTGTCGGCTGCCTCGCGGCCTTGCGGGTTTCCAGACCGCTTGGCCAGCCACGGGAAGCTATCGGCTAAAACCTGGCCTGCTCACTCGACCTCGCGCAGGCGGTAGCCGACGCCGGTCTCGGTGGTGATGTAGCGCGGCTGGTCGGGGCTCTTCTCGATCTTCTGCCTGAGCTGCCGCACATAGACCCTGAGATACTGCACGTCGGTCGAGTCGCCCCAGACCTGCTTCAACAGGAAATGATGGGTCAGCACCTTGCCGGCGTGCTGCACCAGCATGCGCAGGATGTCGTATTCCTTCGGCGAGAGCTTTACCTCCTTGCCCTCGACCTTGACGATGCGCTTGACCAGATCGACGCTGAGATCGCCGGTCTGGAAAATCGGCTTCTCGCCCTGCTGCTGGAACTTGTGGCGGAGCGCCACGCGAATGCGCGCCACCAGCTCATTCATGCCGAAAGGCTTGGTGACATAGTCGTCGGCGCCGAGTTCCAGGGCCTGGACGATGCCGGCCTCGTCGGTCCGGCTGGACAGGATGACCACTGGAATGTCGAGACCATCGTCGCGCCATTTGCGCAGCAGTTCATGGCCGCTCATGCCGGGCAGCCCAAGGTCGAGCAGGACGAGGTCCGGCTTCTCCGCCTCCATCAGCTCGATCGCCACCTTCGCGTTCGGCGCCTCGCTGACCGCATAACCTTGGCTGCCGAGCCCGACGCGCAGCAGCTTGCGGATCGGCGGCTCGTCATCGACGACCAATATTCTGACGTTCGAGTTTGTCATGCCAGGTCACCCACATCGTGGTCGTCGGTATTCGAAGCGTCGAAATTGGGCGGATTTGCCGGCCTGGGCATTTTGATGGTGAACACCGCGCCCGAACCGTCGGTCCGGTTTGCCGCCATGATCGTGCCACCCATCGCTTCGACGAAGCCGCGGCAGATCGACAGGCCGAGCCCCGTACCGGCGCGGATCTGGTCGCCCTTGCGCACTCGATAGAACGTGTCGAAAATCCGTTCCAGATCGCCGGGAGGAATGCCTGGCCCTTCATCCATGATTTGCAGCAGGACGGAGCCATTGTCGGTCCAACCCTGCATGCGAATCGTCGAGCCTGCCGGGGCATATTTCGCCGCATTGTCGAGAAGATTGAACAACGCTTGCTCGAACAGCACCGGGTCGACCTTCAACATCGGCAAATCCTTGGGGATGTCGGTCTCGATCTTGTGCTCGCCAATGATTTTCCTGGCCCTTTGCAAGGCGGAGCCGACGATGTCGCCGACATAGTGAAAGGCGTAGTTCGACTCCATCGCGCCGGACTCGATCTTGGTCATGTCGAGCAGATTGGCGATGAAGCGGTTCAACCGCTCGGATTCGTCCAGCACCGTCGACAGCAGTTCGGCCCGGTCCGGTTCGGGAAGCGCGACTGAAAAATCCCGCAGCGTGCCAGCCGCGCCCATGATGGCAGCGAGCGGCGTTTTCAGATCATGGGAAATGGAGGTGAGCAGCGCCGAGCGCAGCCTGTCCGCCTCGGCCGCGAGCTTGGCACGGTCGACGTCGGCAACCAATTGAATACGTTCGATGGCGACCGCCGCCTGGTCGGCCAGTGCGTCAAGCAGCCGCTGCTGCTCGGGCGTCAGCAGCGGACCCTGCTTGTCGTTGTCCAGGCCGACGACCCCGATGGCCGTGCGCCCCGTCCGCAAGGGCAAATAGAGGCGCTTGGCGCCTGGAAGCGTGTCGGCGCCGCGACCCGCGGCACGATTGTGCTCCCAGGCCCAGCGGGCGGCGGCGATGTCGGCTTCGGCCAGCGTGTCGTCGGGCGGATAGCCGGCCTTGACGGTGATGGTCCCGTCTTCCGGCAAAAGCAGCACCACCCGCAGCTTCAGCATCGAGGCGATCTGGAAGGCCGTGGCCCAAAGGACGTCGTCGAGCGTGCCGGCGCCGGCGAGCTTCTTTGAAAAGAGGTAGATGTCTTCCGTGGCCCGCGCCCGCGAGCGGGCGGCGACCGCCTGGCGCTGCACGCGCGCCGTCAGATTGCTGGCGATGACCGCAACGACGAGAAAGACGCCAAGCGCGACGATGCTCTCCGGATCCCGGATCGTCAGCGTATAACGAGGCTCCAGGAAGAAATAATTGAAAGCAAGGGCGCTGGCGAAACAAGCGTACAGAGCCGGCCACAGACCGCCGGTTACCGCCGATGCCAGTACGCCGATGAGAAGAATGATCGCCAGGTTGCGAACGTCGAGAAACTGGTCGAGAACGACGGCGAAGGCGAGCGAACCGATGACAAAGGCCGTGGCCTTGAGATAGGGCCAGATCTCGAACTGCCACTGCTCGTCCGCCGCCTTGACACTCCTCGACGTCACCTCGGCGTTGCGTTCGGTTCCTGAAATGACATGGACGCTGATGTCACCGGCGTTGCGGATGAGATCGTAGGTGAGCGAGCCTTCGATCAATTCCCGCCAGCGCGACCGGGTCGGCCTGCCGACCACGATATGGGTGAAATTGTTCGCCGTCGCATGGCGAACAATGTCCTGCGCGATGTTCTGACCGGGAATGGTGGTCACCTCGGCGCCGAGCTGTTCGGCAAGCCGCAGGTTCGTAGCGAGCCGATCCTTGTCCGCTTCGGGCATGCTGGCCGAGCGAGGGCTGTCGACATGCAGCGCCGTCCACGGGGCACGGAGCCGGTCGGCCAACCTGCGCGCGTAGCGAATACGCGCCGCCCCGCCCGGACGCGCGTCGACGCAGACGAGTACCCTTTCCCCCGCAGCCCACGGTCCAGGAATGGCGTGGGCCTGCATATGGATCAGCAACTGGTCGTCGACGCGCTGCGCGGTGCGGCGCAGCGCCAGCTCCCTGAGCGCCGTCAGATTGCCCGGCGAGAAATAGTTCTCGATCGCGCGCTGCGCGGTGTTGGGGAAATAGACCTTGCCTTCCTCGAGCCGCTTGATCAGGTCGTCGGGAGTGAGATCGATGATCTCGACATCGTCGGCCTGGTCGATGATGGAATCGGGAACCGTCTCGCGAACCCTGACCTTGGTGATCTGGGCGACAACGTCGTTCAGGCTTTCGACATGCTGGATGTTGAGCGTCGTGTAGACGTCGATGCCGTGCGTCAGGATTTCCTGGACGTCGAGATAGCGCTTGGGATGGCGGCTGCCGGGCGCATTGGTGTGGGCGAGTTCGTCGACAAGAACCAGCGCCGGGCGCCGGGCGAGGATGGCGTCGATGTCCATCTCGTCGAGGATGCGCCCCTTGTAGTCGACCTTGCGGCGGGCAATGACCTCATAACCCTCGACCAGGGCCAGTGTCTCCTTGCGCCCATGCGTCTCGACGACACCGATCACCACATCCACGCCGTCGGTCAGCCTGGCGCGGCCCGACATCAGCATCTCATAGGTCTTGCCTACGCCGGGAGCGGCACCCAGGAATATCCGCAGCCGGCCGCGACCTTCCCGCTCGGCATGGTCAAGCAGTGCGTCGGGAGAAGGTCTGGCGTCGTTGTTTCTGTCGTCCGGCATCGGGACCGATCATGGATGGCGCCGGAGATACTGTCGATCCCCAGCCCGCACCATTCACTGTTTCGCGGCGTCCAGCGCAAGGTTGAGACCGAGCACATTGACCACCGGTTCGCCCATGAAGCCGAGTTCCCTGCCCTCGACCTGACTGTCGACAAGCGCCTTGACCTTGGCTTCATCGATCCCCCTGGCCTTGGCCACCCTGGCGACCTGGAAGTAGGCTGCTTTGGGACTGATATCGGGATCGAGGCCACTGCCGGACGTCGTCACCAGGTCCATCGGGACGGGCTGGTTCGGATTCTCCGCCTTCAGTCTTTCCGCATCGCCCTTGATGCGGTCGATCAGCTTGGGATTGGTCGGGCCGAGATTGCTGCCGCTCGAAGCGGCGGCGTTGTAGCCGTCGCCGGCGGCCGAGGGGCGGCCATGGAAATACTTGTCGCTGGCAAAGCCCTGGCCGATCAGTTCGGAGCCGATAACCTTGCCATCCTTCTCGATCAGGCTGCCATTGGCCTGGCGCGGGAAGATCGCCTGGGCGATGCCGGTCATGCCGATCGGATAGATCAGGCCGGTCAGGACCGTGAAGAAGACGATCATGATGATCGCGGGTCTTAGCTGGGTGAGCATGGAGATGTTCCTCAAAGCAATTCCAGGAAAAGTGTGAAGCGGTTTTCCGTCCGGAATTGCGTTAAAACAAAGAGTTAAGCGAGGCCAAGCGCGGTGACGATCATGTCGATCGCCTTGATGCCGACGAACGGCACGATGAGGCCGCCGAGGCCGTAGACGAGAAGATTGCGGCTGAGCAGCGCGCCGGCGCCAATGGCGCGGTATTTGACGCCCTTCAGCGACAGCGGGATCAGCGCGATGATGATCAGCGCGTTGAAGATGATGGCCGACAGGATGGCGCTTTGCGGCGTCGCCAGATGCATGACGTTGAGTGCCTGCAGCGGGCCGGTCGTCTGTCCCGGTGCGACGTAGAAGACGGCGAACATCGCCGGAATGATGGCGAAATACTTGGCCACATCGTTGGCGATCGAGAAGGTTGTCAGCGAACCCCGCGTCATCAAGAGCGCCTTGCCGATCTCGACGATCTCGATGAGCTTGGTCGGATCGCTGTCGAGATCGATCATGTTGCCGGCCTCGCGGGCGGCAACCGTGCCGGTGTTCATGGCGACGCCGACATCGGCTTGTGCAAGGGCGGGTGCATCGTTGGTGCCGTCGCCGCACATGGCCACCAGCTTGCCCTTGGCCTGTTCGTCGCGGATCAGCTTCAGCTTGTCCTCCGGTGTGGCCTGAGCGAGGAAGTCGTCGACGCCGGCTTCCGCGGCGATCGCCGCCGCCGTCATCGGATTGTCACCGGTGATCATCACCGTGCGGATGCCCATGCGGCGCAGTTCGGTGAAACGCTCCCTGATGCCGCCCTTGACGATGTCCTTGAGGTGGACGACGCCGAGCAGGCGCCCGTCGCGTTCGACCGCCAGCGGCGTGCCGCCGGACTTGGCGATCTCGTCGGCGATGGACTGGAGATCGCGGATGGATTCGCTGCTTGGGCGCGTGCCATGGGCGGCGGCTGCCGACTGGTTGACATGGGCAAGCACGGAATCGACGGCGCCCTTGCGCACCGATGAACCATCGATGTCGACGCCGCTCATACGGGTCTGCGCTGTGAAGGGCACGAAAGTGGCGTGCAGCGTTGCCATGTCGCGGGCGCGGATGGCGTATTTCTCCTTGGCCAGCACGACGATGGAGCGGCCTTCCGGCGTCTCGTCGGCGAGCGAGGCAAGCTGGGCCGCGTCGGCCAGTTCCTGTTCGGTGACGCCCTTGACCGGGCGAAACTGCGTCGCCTGGCGGTTGCCTAGTGTGATCGTGCCGGTCTTGTCGAGCAGCAGCGTGTCGACGTCGCCTGCGGCTTCCACGGCGCGGCCCGACATGGCCAGCACGTTGAATCGCACCAGACGGTCCATACCGGCGATGCCGATGGCCGAAAGCAGCGCGCCGATCGTGGTCGGGATCAAGGTGACGAACAGCGCCACCAGAACGGTCACCGAGATATAGCCGCCCGAGTAGGAGGCAAAACTCGGGATCGTCGCGGTGGCCAGCACGAAGATCAGCGTCATGCCGACGAGCAGGATGTTGAGCGCGATCTCGTTCGGCGTCTTCTGGCGCTCGGCACCTTCGACCAGTGAGATCATGCGGTCGAGGAAGGTATGGCCGGAGGCGGCGGTGATGCGGACGCGGACCCAGTCGGACAGCACCTGGGTGCCACCGGTGACCGCCGAACGGTCGCCACCGGATTCGCGAATGACCGGCGCGGATTCGCCCGTGATCGCAGCCTCGTTGACCGAAGCAACGCCTTCGATCACTTCGCCGTCGGACGGGATGATGTCGCCGGCCTCGACCAGCACGGCATCGCCGACCTTGAGGCTGGTGCCGGGCACGAGTTTGTATTTGGTGCGGTCTTCACCGGTCAAAAGCTTGGCCTGGGTCTCGGTGCGTGCCTTGCGCAGCGAATCCGCCTGCGCCTTGCCGCGGCCTTCTGCGACCGCTTCGGCGAAGTTGGCGAACAGCACGGTAAACCAAAGCCAGATGATGATCTGCAGCGTGAAGCCGAGATTGCCGCCTCCGGTGACCAGGTCCTTGACGAACAGCACCGTGGTGAGCGCCGAGACGACGGCAACGACGAACATCACCGGGTTCCTGGCCAGCGTGCGCGGATCGAGCTTGCGGAAGGCGCCGCCAATGGCGGGAACCAAGATGCGGGCATCCATGATGCTGGCTGATTTCGAGTTGCTCATTTTGAAGCTCCGGCTTCGGTGTTGTTGGACGGCACCCGATGATTGGATGCCGAAAGGAAATGCGGCGGCCTGTAGGCCAGCAGCCAGAGGACGAGCATGACTGCCGCAAGGCCGAGAAACGTCGACAGGGTCGGGAAAGGAGGAGGTCTCTCCTCCTTTCCGTGATCGTCCCTGTGGCCGACCTTGCGGCGCATGGCATTGAACCAGGACATGACGGTCTCAGAAGGTCTGCCCGTGAGCCATCGCCAGGTGCTCGATGATCGGCCCGACGGCGAGCGCCGGGAAGAAGGTGAGGCCACCGACGATCAGGATGACGCCGACCAGCAGCCCGACGAACAGCGGGCCATCGGTCGGGAAGGTGCCGGCGGAAGCCGGAACCGTTTTCTTCGCCACCAGCGAGCCGGCAATGGCCAGCGCCGGAATGATGACCAGGAAGCGGCCCATCAGCATGCCGATGCCGATCGTGATGTTGTACCAGGGCGTGTTGCCGCTGAGGCCGCCAAAGGCCGAACCGTTGTTGGCCGCCGCCGAAGTGTAGGCATACAGAACCTCGGAGAAGCCGTGCGGGCCGGCATTGCCCATCGACGCCACGCCGGTCGGCAGCACGACGGCGATGGCCGTGAAGATCAGCATCGCCAGCGGCAGGCATAGTATGGCCAGCATAGCCATCTTGACCTCCTTGGCCTCGATCTTCTTGCCGAGATATTCGGGCGTGCGGCCGACCATCAGGCCGGCAACGAAGACGGCAACGACGATGTACATCAGGATGCCGTAGAGACCCGCGCCGACACCGCCGACGATGACTTCGCCAAGCTGCATGTTGATGATCGGGATCATGCCGCCGAGCGCGGTGAACGAGCCGTGCATGGCGTTCACCGCGCCGCAGGAAGCGGCCGTGGTGATGACGGCAAACAGCGCCGACAGGGCGGTGCCGAAACGCGTCTCCTTGCCCTCCATGTTGCCGCCGTCGATGCCCAGCGCATGCACCAGCGGGTTGCCGGCGGCTTCCGCCCAATAGCAGATGGCGACACCGGCGATGAACATGACGCCCATGGCCGAGAGGATCGCCCAGCCCTGGCGCTGGTTGCCGATCATGCGGCCGAAGACGTTGGTCAAGGCGGCGCCGATGGCGAAGATCGACACCATCTGGATCAGGTTGGAGATCGCGTCGGGGTTCTCGAACGGGTGCGCGGCATTGGCGTTGAAGAAACCGCCGCCATTGGTGCCGAGCATCTTGATGGCCACCTGCGAAGCGACCGGGCCGACGGCGATGGTCTGCTGCGCGCCTTCCAGCGTCGTGGCGTTGACGTAGGCGCCGAGCGTCTGCGGCATGCCGAGCCAGACATAGACCAGCGTCAGCACGATGCAGAACGGCAGAAGCAGATAGAGTGTGGAGCGGGTCATATCGACCCAGAAATTGCCGATCGACTTGCCGGAGGCCCGTGCAAAGCCGCGGATCAGCGCGATGGCGATGGCAATGCCGGTGGCCGCCGAAACGAAGTTCTGCACCGTCAGCCCGGCCATCTGCACGAGATAGGACATCGTGCTCTCGCCACCATAGTTCTGCCAGTTGGTGTTGGTCATGAAGCTGGCGGCGGTGTCGAAGGCCAGCCCTGGTTCAACCGCTGTCATGCCGGCAGGATTGTAAGGCAGGCTGCCCTGCAGACGCTGCAGGGCATAAAGCACCAGGAAGCCGGCGAGGTTGAAGAGCAGCAGGGCGACCGCGTAGGTGGTCCAGTGCTGTTCCTCGCGTTCGCTGGTTCCGCAGATACGATAAAGCCCGCGCTCAAGCGGGCGAAGGACCGGCGAAAGCAGCGTGCGGTCGCCGTTGAAGACGAGGTGCATGTAGCCGCCGAGCGGCTTCACCAGCAATATGACGATCCCGCAGTAGACCAGGATCTGTATCCAACCGTTCAGTGTCATGGCTGTGGGCTTTCCGTGCCTTCAGAAGCGTTCTGGATGAACGAGGGCGTATGTCAGGTAGGCGAGCAGGAACAGCGTAACGCCGCCACCGAGAATATAGTCGACGATCATTTTTTCAGCCTCGCTCTAGAGCGCGTCACAAGCTTTTATGTAGGCGAGACAAAAAGCGAAGAACAAAATTCCGATCCCGATAACGGCTATATCCATTGTGTTTATTCCTTTTGTTCTTTTGTGCTTTGCGGATTTGACAGGAGAGTTCGCAATATATCGAAAGTGGCCCGTCGCATCTTTGGTGACGGAACCGGTTGTGTTTTCTGAAGGGAATATGGACCCAATCGCCATAAAGGTTCGAGACAGGGCGCAGTGGAAAGAAATAGGAATGTCATAAAGATTTTTGCGCGGGCTCTTCTCAACACTCCACCCAGGCATTGTCGCCCAAGGCACACGGCCAACCACAGGATTGCGATTTCCTTGCGAGCTGCCGGAAACGGGAAAGCCCGGCTGGGGGCCAGCCGGGCTTTCTATGGTGGTGTGGCTTCAGCCGCCACGGGGAACATCAATCTTCAGGCGGCGTAGCCGCCATAACCACGCGCAACGGCGTGCACGCCCGCCACCGGCTCGAGGTCCGGCCACAGGATGCCGGCGGCTTGCGCGAATTCGAGCAGCGCCCGGCGCGCCTGCTCGACGCTCACATAACCTGGAACGGCCAGATCACATGCCTTCACCGCATTTCGGTAGAGCGGGCCGCGGCGGGAGGTGGTCCAATTGGCGAGGAAATCGTGCATTTCGGCCAGCGAGGCAATCTCGCGCTTGAAGCCGAGGCCGACCGACAGTGCGACCGGTGAATGAAACAGCTTGTCGTGCATGAAGCGGGCTCCTGGTTTTTTCGCGCGCTTGGAGAGATATCCGGGCGGGTCCGCGAACGGGACGCCGTGAAACGCGCGGAGGGGCAGGAGGTTCCAGACTTAGGTCTTGGCGGTTTTTTGTGCCTGGTCGGCGAAATCATCAATTTTACAGCGCAACAGTCGGGTGCCGGACGCTCAATGGCTCCGCGACCCACTTGGCGACGGCAGGCTTTCCGGAATCCCGAAGGAGCCATCGAGATCGCTTGCCGCCTTGAGGCTTACGCCTTCTTCACGAACTCCGTCTTGAGCACCAGGCCTTTCACTTGCTTGGTGTTGCATTCGATCTCGCCGGGATTGCCGTTCAGCCGGATGGCCTTCACCAACGTGCCGCGCTTGATGGTCTCCGAAGTGCCTTTGACTTTGAGGTCTTTGATCAGCGTGACGGAATCGCCGTCATTCAATTGAGCGCCATTGCTGTCGCGCACGAGTACATCGTTCGGCATGCCATCTCCTGTGATTTGGATCCCACTACCAGATCAGGTGAGAATCCCAAAACCGATGACGACCGCCGACAACCTGCTCGATCTCCGCCACCATGCGTGAATCCATCGCCTGCCGCATCTCGGCTTCCGGTCTGCGCCATCTAGCGGATTGGTATTTCGATAGCTACGCCGGCTCGTCGTCCGGATGGCCAAGCTCGCAGAACCACCCGCCCAGATACTTCACCGATGGCGCCTTGGGATCCGGAATCTGCGTCTTCGCCTCGACCGCTGCGCGGAACGGCTCGGCACTATCCTGCGGAGAAAACCCCAGATGGTTGGCGCCGCTGTTGTCGACCGTTTTCACCTTGTTGTCGGAAAGGCCGAAGGAGATCGTATGGCCGACGCGCGGCGCGGTGAGAGCTGCCTCGACCAGACGCACACAGTCGGCGAAGGAGAGGTATGACCATAGCATGCGACGGTCCGCCGGTTCGGGGAAGGACGAAAAGATGCGCAGGCACGCCGTCTCGATGCCGAACTTGTCCCAGTAAAGCCGGCTCAGGCTCTCGACGAAGTTCTTCGACACGCCATAGAGGCTGTCGGGACGGACCGGCGCGTCGACGCCGATATGCGCCTCGACCTCGTGATAGCCGACGGCATGTACGGAGGAGGCATAGATGACTCGTTTCACGCCGTGTTTCCGGGCGCCCTCGTAGATGTGATAGGAGCCGCGGATGCTGGAATCCAGGATGGTTTGCCATTCGCATTCGAGTGGTGCGCCGCCGAAATGCACGATCGCGTCGCAATCCTTGGTGGCGGCAATCGTCGCCTCCATATCGGCGAGGTCGAAGACCGCTTCTTCCTCGTGTGGAGCAAGATCGCCGAACGGTTCGCGGCCTGCCAGGCGGATCGTTTTTGCCAGCGGCACCAGCCCCTTTCGCAGTTCCGAACCGAGGCGGCCGGCCGCGCCGGTGATCAGGATGCGTTCGTAATGCGGCATGATCTACTCCACTTGCGCGACGGCGGCGTTGATGCGCGCGATCGCTCCGGTCAGCACCTCTTCGCCGGTCGCGGTCGAGATGCGGAAATAGGGTGAAAGTCCATAGGCGGCGCCCGGCACCGAGGCCACGCGCCCTTCGTTCAGGAGATAATTCGCCACTGCCGTGTCGTCCTCGAGCACGACGCCTTTTGGGGTCCTGCGGCCGATCAGGCTGGCGCAGCCGATATAGGCATAGAAGGCGCCTTCCGGTGGCGAAAGCGTAAGACCGTTGATTCGCCTGATGCCGTCGACGACAAGGTCGCGGCGCGCCTCGAACGCCTGCCGAAAGCGTGCCACCTCGTCCTGGGGGCCGTTGAGCGCGGCCACCGTCGCCGCTTGCGCGATCGAGCAGACGGACGTGCAGGACTGGCTC
This sequence comes from Mesorhizobium sp. M7A.F.Ca.US.010.02.1.1, assembly GCF_004023085.1. Classification (NCBI taxonomy): domain Bacteria; kingdom Pseudomonadati; phylum Pseudomonadota; class Alphaproteobacteria; order Hyphomicrobiales; family Phyllobacteriaceae; genus Mesorhizobium; species Mesorhizobium sp. M7A.F.Ca.US.010.02.1.1. The sequence continues at coordinate 154,291 of NZ_RZRV01000005.1, forward strand.
TGGATGGTCGCCATCGCCCTGGTGAGCGGCGCCGGCCCGGCGGCATAGCCGACACGCCACCCGGTCATCGCATAGGATTTGGAGACGCCGTTGACGATCAGGGTGCGGTCCCTGAGTTCCGGGCAAGCCTTGCCGAAGGAGACGAAGTCGCGTCCGTCGAACAGGATGTGCTCGTAAATCTCGTCGGAAAGCACCAGCACCTGCGGATGCCTTGCCAAAACCGCTCCGAGTGCCCGCAGGTCCGATTGCGAATATATGGCGCCGGAGGGGTTGCCGGGCATGTTGAGGAACAGCCATTTCGTCCTTGGCGTGATGGCTTTTTCGAGCAGCTCCGGCGTCAGCCGGAAGCCCGAAGTTTCCGGGCACTCGATAACGACAGGCGTGCCGCCGAGCAGCTTCACCATCTCGGGATAGGAGACGAAGTAGGGCGCCGGCAGGATCGCTTCGTCACCAGACTCCAGCGTCGCCATCAGCGCGTTGAAGATGATCTGCTTGGCGCCATTGGCCACGACGACGTCGTCCGCCGTGTAGTCCAGTCCGTTTTCGCGGCGGAACTTGCCGGCCACGGCTTCGCGCACCTCGGCCGTGCCGGCGGCACCCGTGTATAGCGTCTGGCCGGCCTTCGCGGCGAAATGCGCCGCTTCGATGATGTGGCTCGGTGTCGGGAAATCCGGCTCGCCCAAGCCAAGATCGATCACGTCGACGCCCTTGGCGCGCAGGGCCTTGGCTGCTTGCGAAGCAGCCATGGACGCCGAAGGCTTCACCGCAGACAGGCGCGAGGCAATGTAGCTCATTTGCCGTTCTCCGAAATGTATTCCTTGGAGCGGTCGTTCGCCCGCGCCTCGGTGCTGCGCTTGGACGGATCGCCATAGCCGCCGCCGCCCGGCAATTGGAGGATCAGCCGACGGCCGGCCGGAACATGCTGCCAACCTTTGGGTCGCATCTGCGTGCCATCGTCCAGCCTGACCACGCCGGCCACTCCAGGCCCGCCGCCGTTGCGCCCGTGGGCGGGATGATTGACGCGGTCGAACATGGCCGAAAAGTCGAATTCATGGCCCTCGATCGCCTCGATTTCGATAACCTGCCCGAGCCCGCCGCGGAACTCGCCGTCGCCGCCGGAATCGGGCCGCAGCTCCTTGCGCCAGATGACGATCGGGCCGGTGTGCTCCGTTGCCTCGATCGGCATCGTATGGACGCCGGAGGGGAAGGCCGTCGCCGACAATCCGTCGAGGCCGGGGCGCGCGCCCATGCCGCCGGAATTGAACATCAGCACCTCGGCGCGGCGGCCCGAACCGCCGGAGACCGGCCGAACCGAGATATGGATGTTCCACAGTGCGCCGGCGCCCTCGGCAAGAATCTTGCCGGGCATCGCCTTGGCGATCGCGCCGAGCACCAGATCGGGAACCATGTGGCCGAAGATGTGCCTGAGCGCCACCGGCGCCGGCCGCACGGCGTTCAGGATGTTGACCGGAGACGACACGGTGAAGAAGGCGAGCGACGCGGCATTGTTAGGAATATCGGGCGCCACCACGCATTTCAACGCGTAGCAGGCATAGGCCTTGCTGTAGATAATCGGGCAGTTGATGCCCCATCGGCTCATCGGGTCGGTACCGGTGAAATCGACCTCGACGCCGGCGTCCCGAACCGTGACGGTCGCCGCGAGCTTCACCGGCTTGTCGTAGCCGTCGGTCACCAGCGCGTTCGACCAGCTGCCTTTGGGCATCGCCTTGATGCGTTCGACCATGGCGTCGCGGGTGCGCGAGAAGATGAACTCGCCAAGCCCGTCCAGCGATGCCAGGCCGATCTCCTTCATCATGTCGACGAGGCGTCGGTGGCCGACTTCGTTGCAGGCGGCGAGCGAATAGAAATCGCCGATGACCTGGTTCGGCTCGCGGACGTTGGCGCGCAGGATCCTGACGAGATCGAAATTGACCTTGCCCTTCTCCGCGAACTTCATGATCGGGATCTGGATACCTTCCTCGTAGACCGACTTGCCGTCAGCGCCGAAGCCGCGCCCACCGACATCGACCACATGCGCAGTGCAGGCGAAGAACGCAACCAATTCGCCGTTCAGGAACGACGGCGACACCATGGTGATGTCGTGCAGGTGGCCCGTGCCCAACCAGGGGTCATTGGTGACGTAGGTGTCGCCCTCGAACATGGTTTCGCGCGGGATTTCATTCATGAAATGCAGCACCGCCTCGGCCATGGTGTTGACATGGCCGGGCGTTCCCGTCACCGCCTGTGCCAGCATCTGGCCGCGGGGATCGAACACGCCCGCCGACAGGTCGCCGGATTCGCGCACCGATGTCGAGAAAGCCGTGCGCAGCAAGGTGAGGGCCTGCTCCTCGACCACCGAGATCAACCGGTTCCACATAACCTGCATGCGGATTTCACTGATGTCGCTCATGCCTGGCTGCCTTTGCGGATCAGAAGGATTGCGCCGTCGCTCTGGATGACGGCGTCGAAGCTCGTGGTGACGACGGTGGACGTCTCGCGTTCGACGATGATGACCGGGCCCGCCACCCGATCGCCGGTGCACAGCCCCTCCCGTTCGACGATGCCATAGGTCCGTGGCGCACCGCTGGCCGGATCGAACACCGCGCGGCTTGTTGCCGGCTGAGTGGTCCGCTTGCCGGTGATCAGCTCGTGCCTGGCGACAGCAGGCCGGACATCCGTCGCCTTCACGGACCAGGTGACGATCTCGATTTCCAGGCCGCCAAGTCCTTCGATGGCGCGGCCGAAGAAGCGTTGGTAATTCGCCTGGAACAAATCCTCGAGCGTGGTTGCGGCATCGTTGCCGAACGGCTTGTCCGGCAGCGGCACGGGGATTTCCCAGCCCTGGCCGGCGTAGCGCATGAAGGCGGTGATTTCGCATGTGATCGTACCGTTGGCCCCTGCCCGCACGAAGCTTTCGGCTGACACTTTGAGGTCGTCGAGCAAAGCATTGGCCTCGGCCGGCTTAAACTGCGACAGCCGCGTCAGCCGGGATGCCAGGGCTTCGTAGCCGAACGGAGCCTTGAGGAAGCCGATCGCCGATCCGACGCCCGCGCCCTTGGGGACGATGCACTGGTCGATGCCGAGTTTCTCGCAAAGCCTCGCGGCGTGAAGCGGGGCCGCGCCACCGAAGGCGATCATCACGTTGTCGGAAATGTTTTTGCCGTTTTCGACGGCATGGACGCGGGCGGCATTGGCCATGTTCTCGTCCACCACCTCGCAGATGCCGAAGGCCGTCGCCATGGCATCGAGCGACAGGCGTTCGCCGACATCGCGCAGGATCGCCTGTTCGGATGCGGACGTGTCCAGCCTGATGGCGCCGCCGGCGAAATTGTCGGGATCGAGCTTGCCGAGCACCAGGTCGGCATCTGTGATGGCCGGGCGCCTGCCGCCGCGGCCGTAGCAGGCCGGGCCAGGTTCCGATCCGGCACTTTCGGGACCGGTCTGGATGCGGCCCATGGCGTCGACCCAGGCGATCGAGCCGCCGCCGGCGCCGATCTCGATCATCTCGATCACGGGAATGGAGATCGGCATGCCGGAACCTTTGCAGAAGCGATAGGTACGCGCCACTTCGAAGGTTCTGGCGGTGCGCGGCGCATAATCCTCGATCAGGCAGATCTTTGCAGTGGTGCCGCCCATGTCATAGGAGACGACCTTTTCCAGGCCGAATCGCCTGGCGATGTCGGCGGCGAAGATGGCGCCGCCGGCCGGGCCGGACTCGACGAGGCGCACGGGAAATTCCGAGGCCGTCTCCACCGAGATCAGACCGCCGCCCGAATGGATCATGAAGACCGGGCACTCGGCGCCCATCTCCTTCAAGCGCGTCTGGAAACGCGCGAGATAGTCCGCCATCTGCGGCCGCACATAGGCGTTGGCGCAGACCGTGTTGAAGCGTTCGAACTCGCGCATCTGCGGCGAGACTTCGGCGCTGATCGAAATCGGGATGGCAAGCTTGCGGGACAGGATAGCGCGTGCCCGGCGCTCATGATCAGGGTTGGTGTAGGCATGGATGAAGCCGATCGCCACGGAGCCGAAGCCGCCGGCCCCGATCCGGTCGGCAATGCCTTCCAGGGCGGCTTCGTCGAGCGGCTGAAGCTCCTGGCCTTCCGCGCCGATCCGGCCCTTTACCGTGAAACGGTGCTCGCGCGGGATTAGCGGCGCCGGCAGCTGCAGGTCGAGGTCATACTGCTCGAAGCGGTTTTCCGTACGCATCTCGATGACATCGCGGAACCCTTCGGTGGTGACCAGCGCGGTCCTGGCGCCACGGCGTTCGATGAGCGCATTCGTCGCCAGCGTCGTGCCGTGGATGATGATGCCGATCTCGTCAAGCGCGATACCGGCATCGCGCGTGACGACGGCAATGCCGTCCAGGATCGCCTGCTCGGGCGCCGCATAATTGGTCAACACCTTGGTGGAGAAGATCGTTCCCCTGAGGTCGAGCGCGACGTCGGTGAACGTGCCGCCGATGTCCGCGCCGAGACGGATGTCGTCTTTGGAGGTCATGCCTTGGCCTTCTGGGAAGCGAGCGCGGCGTCACGCATCTGGGAAAGGGTCTGTCGGGGCGTCAGCGCTTCGGGAGATATGGCGATGTCGAGGACCGCTCCCGTCACGGATCCGAGCGCCCGATCGAACGCCGCCGCGAAATCGCGCGTCGCCTCGATCCGCTCGGCATGGAAGCCATAGGCCTTTGCCAGTGTCACGAAATCAGGGTTTTCGAGCGACGTGCCCGAAACGCGCGCCGGATAGTGGCGCTCCTGATGGGCGCGGATCGTGCCGTAGATGCCGTTGTTGAGGATCAGCACGATCGGCTGCGCGCCAGCCTGCATGGCGGTTCCGAGTTCCTGGCAATTCATCTGGAAGTCGCCGTCGCCGGCAAAGCAGACGACCGTGCGTTCTGGAAACGCAACCTTGGCGGCAATTGCCGCCGGCAGGCCGTAGCCCATGGCGCCAGACTGCGGGGCGAGCAGCCGTGCGTCCGGCCCGAACTTGAAGAACTTGTTCGGCCAGACGGTGAAATTGCCGGCGCCGTTGGTGAGAATGACGTCGGCAGGCAGGTTTTCGCGCAGCCAGGCGCTGACCTCCACCATGTCCACCGGGCCGGGCTGGACGGGCGCGCCGAATGTCCCTTCATAGGCTTTGCGGGCCGTCGCGCGCCAGTCCGCCCAGCCGCCTTTGACGGGCGTCAACGCCCGGGCGAAAGCGTTCGGCCCGGCATGGATACCGATGGCCGGCACATAGATCTTGCCGATCTCGCGATCGGAGCCATGGGCATGGATCAGTTTCTGGCGCGGCAACGGCACGGACAGCAGCGTATAGCCGTCCGTGGTCATCTCGCCGAAACGCACATTGACGGCCAGGATCACGTCGGCGTCGCGGAGCAGGGCTTTGACATGCGCCACCATGCCGACGCCGGCCTCGCCGACAAAGACCGGCGAATGGTTGTCGAACTGGTCCTGATAGCGAAAGGCCGCCACGACAGGGATGTCGGAAACCTCTGCGAAAGCCTGTAGCGCCGCGCGTCCGTCCACGGTCCAGTTGGCGCCGCCCATAAGCAGGACCGGCCTCTCGGCCTTGGCCAGCAGCCTGAAGGCCGAAGCGATCGCTTCCGGCGCCGGCGCCGGCTCGAAAATGGCCACCGGTGCGCTGAGCGGAGCCGCTTCGGTCATGGTGGTCAGCATGTCCTCGGGCAGCGCGACCACGACGGGACCAGGTCGTCCGGTCAATGCGGTCGTCCATGCCCGCGCCACAATCTCGGGCAGGCGCGCGACATCGTCGATCTCGACCGCCCATTTGGCGACCGTGCCGAACACCGCCCGGTAGTCGATTTCCTGAAAGGCTTCGCGGCCCTTCATGTCGGTGCCGACCTGGCCGACGAACAGGATCATCGGCGAACTGTCCTGCATGGCCGTGTGAACGCCGATGCTGGCGTTGGTGGCGCCTGGGCCGCGCGTCACGAAACAGATGCCTGGCGAGCCGGTAAGCTTGCCGTAGGCCGAGGCCATGAACGCCGCGCCGCCTTCATTGCGGCAAAGCGTGTAGTCCAGCTTTCCCTGCGTGTCGTGCAGCGCGTCCAGGACGGCCAGATAACTTTCTCCGGGCACGCCGAAGCTCCTGGTCGCGCCAAGCCCGATCAGGCACTCGACGAGAAGGCGGCCGCCATTGCGGATCATGCTTCGACATCCTCACTTTGGCGGCAGGTCGATCGAGCCTGCCTTCGGTTCATAGGTGCACGCAGGCGGTTCGGGGCGAAATCAAGAAATGCCGTCTATTCGAAAGTTTTTCTTTGCCGAGCAGCGTGCACCAGCACGCCCGGATTCATCGTTCCCCGTGGATCGAATGCATTATTGAGCCGCGCCATGAGTTCGCGCTCCAACGGACTGCGGTTTCGGTCGGCCGTGGCGACCTTGGCGCGGCCAAGTCCATGCTCGGCCGCGAAACTGCCGCCCATTTCCGTGGCAAGCGACGATAGCGCCTCGGCGAACCGCTCGGCCTTGCCGTCAAAGCCGGCGCGGCCTTCCGGCGGCGACAGATTGTAGTGGATGTTGCCGTCGCCGAGATGCCCGAATGGGTTTATCCGCACGCCGGGAAGAATGTCGTCGCAGATCTCTGCGCCGGCCTCGACGAAACGGGCGATAGCGCCCGGAGGCACCGAGATGTCGTGCTTCAGCTGCTCGCCTTCCAGCCTCTGTCCTTCCGGTTGCTCCTCTCGCAGCCGCCAGAATTGTGCGCGATGCGCGCCCGTCGCCGCCAATGCTCCGTCCAGCACCAGGCCTTGCTCCATCCCCCACTCCAGCGCCGAAGCCAGTATCTCGTCGAGCGGAACACGGGGGGCGCCCGATGCCAGTTCGACCAGCACATAGACCTCGCCGCGTGCCTCCAACTGGTAGGCTAGGTCGGGCAGGTGTTTGAGGGCCAGTCCCAGCCCGATGTCGGAGAAGAACTCGAGGCCGGTCAGGAATTCCCCCGCCTCGCCCCGCAGAAAGGTGCCGAACGAAACCGCCGCGGCGAAATCGGGCATGACGACAAGCGCGCTCGCCTGCCGCCGCGGCATCGGGTAGAGCCGCAGGATCGCGCGCGTCACGATGCCAAGCGTTCCTTCCGCGCCGCAATAGAGCTTGCGCAACTGGTAGCCGGCATTGTCCTTCTGCACCGCGCGCAGCCCGTTCCATATCGCCCCGTCAGGGGTCACGACCTCCAGGCCAAGCACGAGGTCTTGCATCATGCCATACCGGAATGCCTGGCTGCCGCCGGCATTGGTGCCGACCAAGCCGCCGATCCTGGCGCTGCCTTCCGCGCCGAGATGCATCGGAAACATCAGGCCGTGCGGTTCCAGCGCCTCGTGCAGCGCGGCAAGCACGGCCCCCGCCTCGATGAGGATCGAGCCGCTGTCCAAGTCCGGTTTGCCGATCGCCGTCATGCGCGAAAGCGAAACGATCACTGCATCCGGCCGATCGGCGACGGCGCCGCCGCAAAGCCCGGTGTTGCCGCCTTGCGGCACGACCGCCAGTCCGGCCGTGTGGCATGCCTTTACGACACTGGCCACTTCGGAGGTGTCCGCAGGCCTGGCCACGCCCAGAGCCGCGACGCCGTAGCGATCGAGCCAATCGCGCTGATAGGGCCTGGCATCGCTGCCCGAAAGCCAGCCTTTCGGTCCGAGCATCTCGCGCAAGGCGGTGACGGGATCAGTCACGGACATGGCTGCGGCCTGACGCGGGATCGTTGCATCGATCAGTGACCAAGCACTTGCGACAGGAACTGCCGCGTGCGCTCGTTGCGGGAAGAGGTGAAGAATTCATCGGGAGGCGCCTGTTCGACGATCTCGCCTCCATCCATGAAAATCACCCGGTCGGCAACCCGGCGCGCAAAACCCATCTCATGCGTGACGCAGATCATTGTCATGCCTTCGGAGGCGAGCGTGACTATGACGTCGAGCACTTCCGCGATCATTTCCGGGTCGAGCGCAGAGGTCGGCTCATCGAACAGCATGATCTCGGGCTGCATGCAAAGGGCACGCGCTATCGCGACCCGCTGTTGCTGGCCACCGGACAACTGACCGGGATACTTCATCGCCTGTTCGGGAATGCGTACCTTCTCCAGATAGCGCCGGGCGGTCGCCTCGGCATCCGCGCGCGGCACCTTGCGCACGATCATGGGCGCGAGCATGCAGTTCTCCAGCACCGTCATGTGTGGAAACAGGTTGAAGTGCTGGAACACCATGCCGACTTCCCGCCTGATCCCGTCGATGTTGCCGACATCGTCGTTGAGCTCGGTGCCGAGCACGGTGATCCGGCCGCCATTGTGCTGCTCCAGACGGTTGATGCAGCGGATCATGGTGGACTTGCCGGAGCCGGACGGGCCGCAGACGACGATCCTCTCGCCGCGATCCACGGACAAGCTCACCTTTCGCAGCGCCTGGAATGTCCCGTAATATTTGTCGAGATTTTCGATCAGCACCGCGGGGCCGCTGGATCGGGGCGAGCTTCCTGAAATCACGTAAACGCCCCCTATCGTTCGCCGACCGACATACGGCGCTCGAGAAAAGCGCCATAGCGGGACAGGCTGAACACGAAGATGAAGTAGATGAAGGCGATGAAGGCATAGACCTCGACGTAGGCGAAGCGCCACTCGCCAGTGCCGTAGGCGGCATTGCCGGAGGCCAGGATCTCGAAGAAGCCGACGATGATCACCAGCGAGGTTTCCTTGAACGAGATCACGAACTGGTTGATCGTCGCCGGCAGCGCATTGCGCATGGCCTGCGGTAGAAGAATGCGGCCGACGCGCTGCCAATAGCGCATGCCAAGCGCCATGGCTGCCTCTTCTTGCCCACTGGGAACGCCCTGCATCCCACCTCTGACGATCTCCGCCTGGTAGGCGGAAAAAAACAGGGCCGAGCCCAGGATCACCCGGTACAGCTTGTCGCCCACCAGCCATTGCGGCAGTGCGAACGGCAGCACGATGGCGAAGGTGAACAGGATCGAGATCAGAGGCAATGAACGCACTCCGTCGATGATGAGGCCGGTGGTGCGGGAAATCCATGGCAGGCCGGAGCGGCGCAGCAGCGCCAGGCAGATTGCCAGCGGGAAGCCGATCAGGCAGGTGGTCACGAAGATGAACAGGGTCAGCGCCAGTCCGCCCCAGGCCTCCTCGCCGACATAGGGCAGACCAAGCACGCCGCCCTTCATCAGCACGTAGAAAAGCGCCGTTCCGGCTCCCCATACGAGTGCGATGCGGCGACCCGTCCAGAAGGCCGGAATGCAACTTAGCACCGTCATGACCACGACGGTCAGGCAAGCCAGGGCCGACCGCCACTGCTCGTCATAGGGATAGAGGCCGAACAGGATGATGCGCCATCGCGCGGCAATGACCGACCAGCAGGCTCCCGCCGCCGCCTGACAGGCTTCGGGTCCGCCGCTCGTCGTGAAGACGGCCGAGAAAACCGCCCAATTCAGGAGCTTCCAGACCAGGAAGACCATGATCGCCAGGGAAGCCAGCGACAGCAATGCCTGCAGGGGTGTCGCAAAGAAGCGCCGCCTCAGATCCTCGATCTTTCCAAGGGCAGGAGGGGCGACAACGACCATTTCCATCCCTCACCCCCTCAACTGGTTGCCCTTGAGGGCGATTGCTTTGTTGATGCGGTTGAAGATGGCGGCGAGGCTGAGGTTGATGGCGAGGAAGCCAGCCATCAGGATGCCGATCGCTTCGATTGTCTGGCCGGAATGGTTGATCGTCAGCGCCACGATCATGAAGAAATCCGTGAAGCCCACCGCGATGCCCATTGTGGTCGCCTTCATCAGCCAGACATACTGGTTGGCGAGGATTGGCAGCATGGCGCGTAGTGCCAGCGGCAGCCGCACCAGCATGAAGACCCGCCACGGGCCGAGGCCCAGGGAAAGAGCCGCCTCGACCTGGCCCTTGCCGACAGCCTTGAACCCGCCGCGCACGATCTCGGCGATGTAGGAGCCGCCATAGATGGCGATCGCGATGGCCAGTGTCGCAAATTCCGGCGGAATGCGCAGGCCGCCTCTCAGATTGAGACCTTGCAGCGCCGGGAAATCGAGCAGCGGCAAGTCGGCCAGGCGGCCGGCCACCAGAACGACGGCCGCGCAGGCAAGTGCCGCCGCCGCGCAGGCAAGCTGGATGCCGCCACGCTGGCCGACCGGCAGGCTGAGGCGCGATGTCCTGCCCAGCCAGATCGGCAGCGCGATGGCGGCAATCACAGCCAATGTCGCCGCAGCGAGCGCGGCGCTGCTGACATTGGGGAACGGAATGTAAAGCCCCCGGCTGGTGAGGAGAAAGCCCCATCCCTCATGCGCGGCGCGCGGCGTCGGCAGATGGGTGATGACGGCATACCAGAAAAAAACCTGGAGGATCAGCGGGATGTTTCGGAAGATGTCCACATAGGTGCGGCCGAGCAGCCGGGCCAATTCGTTCGAGGATGTCCGCGCCAGGCCGACGATCGTTCCCACGATCGTCGCCAGCGTCAGGCCGACGGTTCCCAGAAACAGCGTATTGATGATCCCGATGAGGAAGTACCACCAATAAGGATCGTTCGCCGTGGCGGGCAGCAGCGAGAAGTTCAGGTCCCAGCCCGTCGACTTGAACAGGAAGTCGAATCCGGAGGTGATCCCCTGCGCCGCCAGGTTCTGTCTGGCGATCGCAATGCCGGCAAGCACCATCGCGGCGATCGAGCCGACATACAGGACCTGCAACAGTGCGTTGCGGACTTTTTGATTTCTCAGCAGGCTGACCATTCAGAAATCCTTCCCGAATTGCCGCGCGGTCCCGCCCGGTGGGAGCCGGGCGGGACCTGGAGTGGGATGCGTTCAGAACGGATCAATCGACAACCAGCGGGAACAGGACACCGCCATTGTTCCACAAATTGGTCAGTTCGCGATCCATCTTGTAGGGCGAGTCCTTGCCGAGATCGCGATCGAAGATTTCGCCGTAGTTGCCGACGTTCTTGATCACCTTGTAGGCCCAGTCGTCGGAGAGCCCGAGACCTTTGCCCATGCCTGGCGTGACGCCGAGGAATTTGGCGACCTGCGGTGAGGTCGGCTTGGCCTTTATCTCGTCGACGTTCTTCGAGGTGATACCTTCCTGCTCGGCAAAGATCAGCGTGCTCAGCGTCCAGTTGGCGATGTCGACCCAGTTGTCGTCGCCTTGCCGCATGATCATGACTTCAGGCTCGACGGCGAGCACGTCGGGCAGGATGACGTGGTCGTCGACCTTGCTCTTGGCGATGCGCGCAATGGCCAGTGTCGGACCCCACTGCGCATAAAGATCGCAGCGTCCCGAGAAATAGGCCTGCTCGAGCTCCTCGGTCTTCTCGATGAGCACCGGTTCGAGCTTGATGCCGAGCTTGGCCGTATAGGCAGCGACCTGCTGTTCCTGCGAGGTGCCGGCGGGAATGCAGATCGTGCCGCCTGCGGCATCCTTGAGCGACTTGAGGTTCAGCTCCTTGTGCGCCATCACCTTGGTGGTCCCGAGATAGTAGGACATGGAGAACTGCAGCCCAAGTTCGGTGTCGCGGCTGAGCGTGCCGCCCGAGGCCTTGATGATGATGTCGACATCGCCGGACTGCAAGGCCGGCCAGCGCTGGGCCCAGCTGATCGGAACGACCTTCAGCTTCGCCGGGTCGCCGAACACGGCCGCGGCTACCGCCTTGCAGAGATCGATGTCCATGCCCTTCCAGTTGCCCTTGTCGTCCACCTCGGCGAAGCCGAGATAGGAGCCGTCATGGCCGGTGCAGTTCAGCATGCCGCGTGCCTTGACGGTTTCGAGCGTCTTGCCGCCGGCGGCTTCCGCCGGCGCCGCAAAATGTACGAGGCCAAGGGCCAGGGCCGAAGCCCCCCATTTCATCATTTTCATGTTCCGTCTCCACTGTTGAGGTTGTTTGGTTTCTTGTTGTTGGAGGCCCGAAAAGCGTCTTTCAGGCCTCGGTCTCGAAGCCGCTTCTAGTCGGAAAGCGGGGCCGGTTTCGGTAACGAGGAAATCGTGAGGTCGCCGCGCCAGTCCTGCTGAGCCAGCCATCGGTGAAGTGCGGCGACCGCCTTCACACGCAGATGTCCGCGCGGGACGACAAGATAGAAGCCCGGGACTTCCTCTGGCTTCATATCGGCAATGGCGTCGCGGCCGATCGGCGCGACCAGCGTGCCCGCTCGGAAATCTTCCTCGGCGTCGATGACGGAAACCAAGCCCACACCTATGCCTTGCAAGGTCGCCCGGCGCATGGTCGCGGCGTCGTCGAAGCTGATGCTGCGGTCGCCATCCGTCAGCTCCACGCCAAGGTGGCGCAATATGTCCGGCCACAGACGCTTCGACTTGACGGTGTCGAGCAACGTGAACTGTGTCAGATCATGCGCCGACTTGATCCTTTCGCCGATCGCCGGCGTGCAGCAGATGATCTTCGGGTCCGGCACCAGCAACGTGGTTTCATAGTCGGACCAGTTGCCGTAGCCCCACTGGACCGTCATATCGATATCGTCGCGCCCGAAATCGGGCAGGTCGACCATCGTCGTCAGGCGCAGATCCGCGCCCGGCAAGATTTCCCGGAACAACGAAAGCCGCGGCAGGAGATAGTGCGTGGCGAAGTATGGGCTTGCATTCAGGTTGATGCGGTCCCGATAGTTCGACTTGGTGACGCGGCGAACGCCTTCGGCAAACTCGTTGAAGCCGGCTTTGACATAGTGCGACAGAAGAATGGCCGACTCGGTCAGTTCGATCGACCGGCCCTTACGCTCGAACAGCGTTACCTGGAGCGTATCCTCCAGAAGCTTGATCTGCTGTCCGACGGCCTGCGGCGTGACCAGCAATTCATCCGCCGCCTGCCGAAAGCTCTTGTGCTGCGCGACCGCGTGGAACACGCGCAGAGCATTCAGCGAGGGAAGGCGCAGCTTGCCGGTCATCGAAAATCCCGTTCCTTTCCCTGCTTGTGGCCGGTCGGTCATGCACTGCCTCGGTCATGCACTGCCAGAGTTCAGTCGCCTGCGGCGAAAGAGGCTCAGGCGTATATGTAACCGCCTGAAACAATTACGTTTTCACCGGTCATGTAAGTGTTCTTGGGGCTGCCCGTCATCAGCACCCATTCGGCAATTTCCTTTGGCTCGGCACCGCGGCCGAGCGGGCTCGCCTTGGCCAGTTCCTCCAGGAAGCCGAGCGCTTTTGCCTTCTCCGTCGCCATGCCGGCCGGCGCCACCGAATTCACCAGAATGCCGTCCTTCGCCACGTGATGGGCAAAGGATCGGGTAAGGCTGACGACGGCGGCCTTGGTCGCCGCATAATGAGCGTTCTGCGGATGCGCCTTGAAGGCGTCGACCGAGGTCAGGTTCACGATCCGCCCGCGGACGTGGCTCTTCGGCTCCTGCGATTGCATGTGGCGAACCGCCGCCACCATCATGTGGTAGGTGCCCTTGATGTTGATGCCGTTGGAGGCATCCCAGTCGGCGTCGGTGATTTCGAGGAGCGGGCGGCGAGGGTAGATCGCGGCGCAATTGATCAGCGTGTCGACGCGCCCGAGTTTCGAAACGATCGCCTCGAATGCGGCGTGGCACTCTGGGCCTACCTGGATGTCGCAAAGGGCGGTCGCGGTAGGCAGTCCGCTGGCCTTCGCGGTCGCCAGCGCGGACTCGGCGGCTTCCTGGTTGATGTCGATGATGCCGATCTTTGCCGCTCCGGCCTCGACAGCCATCTCGGCTAAGAGGGCACCGAGGCCGGCACCACCGCCAACGATCAGAACGGAAAGATCTTTCATCCCAGTTTTCCTTACTTGGTACCGCTTGGCGAGGTTGGCCAAGTCGGCATGATGTCGAAACGGGTAACGTCGGCCCATGCGGGGAGCCCAAGCACAGCGACGACCATCCTGGCCACGTCATCCGGTTGCACCACTTTGCTGGCGTACATGGCTGCGCGCGCGTTGGCGTCGAGGATGTCCTGGTAGAGCTGCGTCTCGACACGGCCGGCAACGATCTCGGTGACGCGTACGCCTGATGGGGAGAGGTCGGCGCGCAGCGCTGCTGCAAAGCCTGATATCGCCGCCTTGGTCGCTGAATAGACGGCAACGTTGGAGTATGCCGCGTGGCCCGCTGTGGAGCCGGTGAACAATACATGCCCGGACTGCCGCTCGCGCATTTGCGGGACGACGAGGCGCGTGAGCAGGATTGCCGCGCTGAGGTTCACCTCGAGCGTGGTGTCGATGTCAGCGATCTTCATATCGGCGAAGTTGCCGAGCGGCGGCATGACCCCGGCATTGTTGATCAGCACGTCGATGGTGAGATCCGCCAGGGCCGCTTCCAGGGCCTCGCGGTCGGTGACGTCGACGGCAATCGGCACGATGCCGGACCGCTGTGCCTGCAGCTCCTTGAGCGCGGCCTGGCTGCGCCCGACCGCATAGACGTCGTAGCCGGCGTCGCTCAGCGCGATCGCTATGGCCCGCCCTATGCCGCTCGTCGCACCGGTGATGAAGGCTGTCGTCACGTGGACTTTCCTGATTGTCTGTTTTCAGTTTGCGGCCCGGGCCGATGCCGCGAAACCAAGAAAACCAGCAAAAAGGAAAGATAAACTTTCGAAAATTTCGAACGCCTCCAAAATCCCTTGGGGTGTTGGTTTAACCGCAGCAGCCGAAAACCCAGGGAAACGCTGGCAAGCTGGCGCCTTCAACCCTTGGGAAACCCGCGCAGCCGGTGACGGAACAAAAAACACGGCTTTCGCAACGGATGTCTAATTTTCGGCTCAGGCGCGCCGATGCGATCGAATTCGCCGAGGCCTCATCCGCCTGTCGAGACAGGCCTTTTCATGTCGGTGAAAAGTGAGGCCGCCGCCGCCTTCTGCTCGGCTTCGATTGCCTCCACGCCAGAGGCTCGGGCCAGGGCGCGCACCCGCCCGAGGCTGTTGTGCAGGTGCTTGCGCATGGCCTGGCGGGCGGCGCGGCCATCCTGCCTTTCGATGGCGTCGACGATCGTCTTATGTTCGCTGTGTATGCGCGCGTAGTAGCTGTCCTTGAGTTCGGGCGTGACCAGATAGCCGAGCTGGAAGCGCGGCACGATCATCGGCCCGAGATAGCCTAGGAAACCGTGGATGAATTCATTTCGTGCCGCCTTGGCGATCGCCAGGTGGAAATCATAGTCGTAGTGGATCTGGACGACGGCGGGATCGGCCTGCTGGGCGTCGACCTGTTCCATCAAGGTGCGGATCACGCTGGCTTCCGCATCGGTGCGCCGTTCCGCGCACAATCCCGCCGACTCCACCTCGACGCTCAACCTCAGCTCGAGCAGCGCAATGGTTTCCGGCAAGGTCCTGAGCGCTTCGTCCGGTATCGAGAAGTTGCGCGGCGCCGGCGTCTCGCTGACGAACATGCCGCGCCCCTGCTGCGGCACCACCAGGCCTTCGGAACGTAGTCGCGCCACAGCTTCCCGCACCACCGTGCGGCTGACATCGTACTCGGCGCAAAGCTCCGCCTCTGTCGGCAATTGCGCGCCGGGCAGCAGCTGTCCGGAACGGATCTTCTCGGACAGGCTCTCCGCCACGACGGTGGAAAGCGGCTTGCGCTTCGTCATCAGTCTCCCTCTCGCCAGATTCGGGATGATGCCCGAACCGGCAGGACCATTCAAACCGCCGCGGTGACGATCAGTTCGACCAGCATTCCGGGCTTCGCCATCCGTCCTTCGCCCGATGAGCGCGCCGGTGCGTGCTCCCCGGGCATCCAGGCGTCCCACACCGCGTTGACTTCGTCGAAATCCCTGATGTCGTCCAGCCACATCTGCACATGAAGGATGCGGGTCTTGTCCGTGTCCGCCTTGCCAAGCAGCGCATCGATCTTGCCGAGCACCTCGCGCATCTGGTCGGCCGCGGACTGGCCGGGCCTCGCGACCTGGCCGGTGAGGTAGAGCGTGCCGTTATGGATGACGCCGTGGTGGATGCGGGTATCGAAGTCGAAGCGCTGGATGTCGCTCACTGGCCGGATATTGCTCACTGGATTATCCTTGTCAGATAGCCGGCGTTTGCCGGATGGGATTTCCCTGCAGATATTGTGCGTAAGGCGCCTGAACCAGCCAGCCGGCGTCGACCGGCAAGGTGACGCCGGTAATCGAAGCGGCGCGCTCCGAGCAGAGGAACAATGCCGCCTCGGCGACATCGCGCGGCTCGACGAAGCGTCGCAGTGCCGTGGTGGCCTGTATGGCTTCGGGGTTGCGTTCACCCTTGGCGATCTTGGTCTTCAAACCATCGGAAAGTGTATAGCCGGGCGCGACCGCATTGACGCGAACGCCATGCGGGCCGAGTTCGGCGGCGAGGATCTGGGTCAGGGCCAGGACCGCATGCTTTCCCGGCGTGTAGGCCGGCAGCGACAGCGGCGCGAAAGAGGCGAGCGAGCCGACATTCAGGATCGCGCCTCGCCGGGCGGCCGACATCAGCCGGCCAAACACCTGGCACCCCAACAGCGTGCCGCGATAATTCACCCGCCACATCTTCTCGTCCTCGTCCAGATCCTGATCAAGGACGTACTTGCCGCTCTGCAAGATGCCGGCGCAGTTGACGACGACGTGAGGCGTGCCGAACCCGTCGCTGACAATCCGTGCCAGAGCCTCGACTGAGCCGCTATCTGCGACATCTGTCTGGACAAATAGCGCACGCGGCGCGCCTGCCGCCTGGCAGGAGCCGGCCGCCTCATTGCCCCTCGTCGCATCCCGGCCGGAGACGACCACATGATAACCGTCTTCGGCGAAGCGCTGCGCGATAGCGCGTCCGATGCCGGACGTGCCGCCGATGACGACGGCAGTCGGTGTCTCAGCCATGGCCACGGTCCTTGCCTTCGATGTCGAAGAATTCGGACATCGCCCGGACCTGGAAATCCATCATCGGGCGTCCCGGTTGAACGCGGCAGCCGACCCCCTTGGCCGCCCGCAGCAGAGCGGTTTCCGCAGGCTCCATGATGATGTCCACGACCGTCATATCCGGGGTCAGCCGGCTGACGTCAAGCGGCAGCGGATCGCCGGCATGCATGCCGACAGGTGTGGCGTTGATCGCCATATGCATGCCGGAAGGCTCGGCCCCTCCGACCTGGATGCGGCATTTCGGGAACGCGCGGCCAACCAGCGCCGCCAGTTTCTCGGCACGCGCCGTATCGATGTCGGTAAGGCGGATTTCGTCGGCGCCGGCTTCCGCGAGACAATAGGCGAGCGAGGCACCGGCGCCGCCGGCACCGACTTGAAGAATGCGGCGGCCGGCGATCTGATGTCCGTTTGCCTTTAGCGCATCGATGAAGCCGACGCCGTCGAAATTGTCGGCATACCAGCTGCCATCCGGCAGCCGTCGCACCGAGTTGGCGCTTTCCACCCGCGCGGCGCGGTCATGCGCGGCGGAGCATTTGTGGTAGACGGCAACCTTGTACGGCACCGAAATGATCACGCCCCTGATATTCTCGGCTGCCGTGATGCCGGCCCAGAAGGTCTCGAAATCCTCCGGGCGGCAGCTCAAGGGCACCATGAGGCTGTCGAGGCCCTTCTGCTCGAAGATCTCGTTGAATATGCCGGGGCTCTTGGCATGGGCCACGGGATGGGCCAGCATCACGAAGATCTCGGCCTTGCCGGTTCCGCGCATCGGTTTTACTCCTTTTCTTTTGACAGTTCGTGGCCGCTCAGGATCTCCAGCGCCCGGACGAGAGACGAGTGATCGGCCTCGGCGCCGCCTGGATGGCCTGAACAGGCATTCATCAGTTGCTGCGCCATGGCGGTGTTCGGCAACGCCACGCCAAGGACGCGGGCACTGTCAAGCGCCAGGTTGAGATCCTTCTGGTGGAGCTTGATGCGGAAGCCTGGGGCGAAGGTCCGGTCGATCATGCGCTGGCCATGCACTTCCAGGACGCGTGAAGCGGCGAAGCCACCCATCAGGGCGCCGCGCACCTTCGTCGGGTCGCACCCGGCCTTGCTGGCGAAGACAAGCGCTTCGGCCACGGCCTCGATGTTGAGCGCGACGATGATCTGGTTGGCGATCTTGCAGGTCTGCCCGGCGCCATTCTGCTCGCCGATCGAAGTGACGTTCTTGCCGAGTGTCTCAAAGATCGGCAGCGCCCGCTCGAACTCGGCGGCCGGGCCGCCGACCATGATGGTGAGGCTTGCCGCCTTGGCGCCGACCTCGCCGCCCGAGACCGGGGCGTCGAGGTAGCCGGCTCCCTTCTCTCGCAGTTTCGCCGCGAACGCCGCCGTGGCGATGGGGCTGATCGAGCTCATGTCGACGACCAGCTTGCCGGCTGACAGTCCTTCCAGGACGCCGTCCTCGCCCAACAGGACGCGTTCGACGTCAGGCGTGTCGGGCAGCATGGTGATGATGATCTCGGACCGCCGTGCCACTTCGGCGGCGGACGCGACGACCGATGCGGTCAGGCCCTGCGGTAGAGGGGAGCGATTGAGAACGGTGACGATCTCATGCCCGGCATCGGCCAGGTGGCGCGCCATCGGTGCTCCCATGACGCCAAGCCCGATGAACCCGATCCTCATTCTCCAGCTCCCATTCGAAAGTCCGCACATCGCATCTTGCACCGTTTTGTAGCCATATGATATAGGACATCATACAAATTTCAATCCAGATGATTGGAGATGATCGCAAGATGCAAGAACGCCTCAACACGCTGAAAGCTGCCACAGCGGCTGGCCAGGCTCACATCGGCATCTGGTGCTCGCTGGCTTCGGCGCTCACCACGGAGATCGTCGCCGGCTCCGGAGCCGATTGGGTGCTGATCGACGGCGAGCACAGCCCCAACCATCTGCGCAGCATCATGGCGCAGCTTCAGGTGATGGGCGGCTTCGACAGCGAGGCTGTCGTCAGGCTGCCCTCCGACGATCCCAATCTGATCAAGCAGGCGCTGGATATCGGCGCACGCAGCCTGATGATCCCCAATGTACGGACCGCCGATCAGGCCCGCGCCATCGTCGCGGCCATGACCTATGCGCCCGGCGGATTTCGCGGCTTCTCGGTCGGTCACCGCGCCAACGCCTTCGGCCGCATCGCCGGCTACCACGCCAAGGCGCGTGAGCAGCAGCTTCTCGCCGTGCAGATTGAGGATGAATTGGGCGTGGCGAATGCCGCCGAGATCGCGGCGGTCGACGGCGTCGACGTTCTCTTCGTCGGTCCCGGCGATCTTTCCACCAATATGGGCGCGATGGGCAATCCCGGCGCGGCACATGTCCAGGAGGCAATCTCGTCCGTGCGTCAGGCCGCAACGGCGGCAGGCAAGGCAAGCGGCATCCTGGCGCCGGCGAGGGCCGATGCCGACCGCTAC
Source organism: Mesorhizobium sp. M7A.F.Ca.US.010.02.1.1 (assembly GCF_004023085.1). Classification (NCBI taxonomy): domain Bacteria; kingdom Pseudomonadati; phylum Pseudomonadota; class Alphaproteobacteria; order Hyphomicrobiales; family Phyllobacteriaceae; genus Mesorhizobium; species Mesorhizobium sp. M7A.F.Ca.US.010.02.1.1. The sequence continues at coordinate 173,558 of NZ_RZRV01000005.1, forward strand.
CTTGCCGAAGGCTTCACCATGGTTGCCGTCGGTTCGGACCTTGGCCTTCTTGCGCGGGGCTCGGATGCCCTGATCGCTTTGTTCAACCAGTAGCTTGGAGTCGGAGCCATGGCGATCCCGCCTTACAAAGCGCCATCGCGCAACGCCTACGACATCGTCATCGTCGGCGGAGCGGTTGTCGGCTCGTCCACGGCCTACTGGCTGAGCCAGGCGCTGGGCAGCGGTGCATCGATCCTCGTGGTCGAGCGCGATAGCAGTTACGAGTTTTCATCGACAGCGCTGTCCACCAGCGCGATCCGGCAGCAATATTCCAATCCGATCAATGTGAAGATCAGCCAGTTCGGCATTGAGGTCATCCGCACCTTCCATGAGCGCATGGCACCCTTCTACAAGGACGAGCCGGCGCCCGATCTCGGCTTTCGTGAGCACGGCTATCTCTACTGCTGCTCCCCGGACGGCGTCGAAGCGGCCCGCGAGCGCGTCGACCTGCAGCGAAGTCTCGGGGCTCACACTGTCTTCCTCAAGCCGGGCCCGCTGAAGGATCGCTTTCCCTGGCTCAACGTGGATGATCTCGGCGGCGGTTCCTGGGGGGCCCGGGAAGAGGGCTGGTTCGATTCCATGGGGCTGATGAACGGTTTCCGCCGAGCCGCCCGCGCCAGCGGTGTCGAGTATATCGACAATGCCGTGACGGAGCTTGGCATCGCCAACGGGCGGGTCGTCTCAGTGCGCCTCGCGACCGGCCAGACGATCGCCTGCGGAACATTGGTCAACGCCGCGGGTCCGCGCGCGCAACAGGTCGCAGCCATGGCCGGCCTGTCGATCCCGGTCGCGCCGTACAAGCGCTACAGCTTCGTCTTCGCCAGTGCCAATCCGATCCCTGGCCGGATGCCCAACGTCATCGACCTTTCCGGTACATTCGTGCGCCCGGAAGGCGAGCTTTTTCTCACCGGCAACACCCCGCAGGGCGACGGGCCGGCCGGCTACGACGACTTCGAAATGCAGTATGAAGAGTTCGACGAATATATCTGGCCGGCGCTCTGGCATCGCGTCCCGGCCTTCGATGCCCTCAAGGTCCAGACCAGTTGGACCGGCCACTACGAGTACAACATGCTCGACCACAACGGCATCGTCGGCTTCCACCCGCAGGTGACCAATTTCATGTTTGCCAACGGCTTCTCGGGGCACGGGCTGCAACAGTCGCCAGCCGTGGGCCGGGGAGTTTCAGAACTCATCGTTCACGGGGCTTTCCAGACGCTCGATCTGTCGCCGTTCTGTTACGAGCGCATAGAGCGCAACGAGCCGTTCCTCGAGGAAGCGGTGATCTAGGACGTAGACTCATTACCGCGTAGCCAGATGCGGATTGCGACGAGTTTGAGCGCGGTAAGATAGTTCTCAGCCAACTTGTCGTAGCGGGTTGCGATGCGGCGGAACTGCTTGGCTTTGTTGAAGAAGCGCTCAACCAAGTTGCGGCCTTATACAAGAAGGGGCTGAAGCAGATTGGGTCCTTGCGGTTGGCCTTGGGCGGGATGTTGGCCCATGCTTTTCGCTTGCTGACCGCATTACGCAAGGCGTTGGCATCATAGCCCTTGTCGGCGAGTAGCATGGCACCCTCCGGCAGATCCGTGATCAGGTCTGCTGCCGAGGCAATATCACTCATCTGACCTGCCGTGAGCATCAATTTGATCGGCATGCCTTTGGCGTCGACAAGAGCATGGATTTTGGTTGTCAGCCCGCCTCGGGAACGACCGAGACAATGATCTCGATCCCCCTTTTTTGCCGTCGCGCCCTGCTGGTGGACGCGAACAATAGAGGTGTCGATCATCTGCACCTTGCCGTCATGGACTTTGGTGATAGCGTCCATGAGGCGGTCCCACACGCCTGCTTTCCGCTATCGGACGAAGCGATTGTAACAGGTGGTGCGTGGACCATACCGCTCTGGTAGATCCCGCCAAGGCGCACCGGATCGCAGCACCCAGAAGATGCCGTTTAGCACGCACCGATCATCGACACGCGGCACCCCTCGTGGCCTTTTGGGCAAAAGTGGCTCGATCACGTGCCATTCGGAGTCGGTCAGGTCATATCGGCTCATGCAGAGTCTGGAATCAGATTCCGCTGCAATAGGAGAGCCGCCAGTCGACAATCGACCTCTTAGCGGACGTATTTGATCAATCCACAGGTGGCCGTTTTGGGGCTGCCGCAGCCACGAAGTCTTCACCTCGGAATTGCAGTGCCAGTGGTGTTCAGCCACCAGCACCGCAAGTACGGATGTTCCGCAGGGGTCGCTTAGTTATGGCCATTCTCGTCGATGGCGAGGGAACTCGAGAGCTCGCGATAGGCATCGATCTGCTGCTGCAGAATGGCAATCTTCTGCTCTGCCGTCGCAATGGCATCGGCACCGGCAAGGAAACGATGGGGCAGCACGTCCCCAGCCGCGAGCGTGATCAGTGCGTGCGCAAGCTTTGCGGGGTCACCCCCTTGCTTGCCGTTTTGAGAACGCCAGAAAGCGATCTGCGCCGTCCGCCGTTCGTTGTAGTCCTCGACGGAAGGCGCGGCATAGTTGGTCGACTCTTCCGTGAGAAGCTCGGTGCGGAAAAAGCCCGGGTTCACGATCATCGTCTCGATGCCGAACGGCACGACTTCGGTCTGCAGCGCCTCCATCCAGCCGTCGAGGCCGAACTTCGAGGCTGAATAGGCCGTGCAGAACTCGAAGCCCATTAGCCCGGCCGTCGAAGAGATCGAAATGACCCTGCCGGACCGCTGCTTGCGCATCGCTGGCAGAAAGGCCCGCGTCACGTTCATGGGACCGACGAGGCTGGTGCTGAGCTGCAGTTGCATCTGTTCGGCGGTCAGCTCTTCGAAATACCCGGCAAAGAAACTCGCCGCATTGTTGACCAGCACGTCGATGCGGCCAAACCGGTCAAGCGTTGCCTGGGCAGCGGCTTCGGCGTCGGCCGCGCTCGTCACGTCCAGCTTGACGATAAGGACGTTCTCGGACTTTCCGACGGCCCTTGCGACCTTTTCCGTGTTGCGGCCGGTTGCCACCACCTTGTGGCCCGCCGCCAATGCGGCCTTGGCGATATCCAGACCGAGGCCCCGGCCTGCGCCGGTAATGAACCAAACACTCATATTGCGCTCCTGTTCTCTAGGCCGCAGCTCGGCCTCGAATTCGGACGCGATGGCCAGCAGGGGCTGACGCCGCCCATGCCGGTATCCATCCGCCAGCGGACTGCGTCACTGCGGAAGGCCGGCGCCTTCGGTGATGATGCGAAATCCTTCGGTCGATTTGGTGAAAAACTGCCGGGCCGCCGTGTATTCCGGCGAGTTGTAGTAGCGCTGGGCGTCAGCAAGGCTCGGGAACTCGGCGATGGCTATCACCGATCTCGAGCTTCCTTCGATGGCAGTGACATTGGGGTTGTAGACGATCACCCGGCCGCCATACTTGGTGACGAGCGGCGAGGCGGCTTCGATGTACTGCTGAAACACCGCCTTATCCTTGATGTCATAGCTGCCGATCATGTAGGCGCGGGGGACGGCGCCCGTCGCTTCCTGAGCAAAGGCGGCAGGGCTCACGATCATGGTGAGGGCGGCGAGCGCGCCCACGATTACCTTCTTCATTTTGTTCTCCTTCGGTGGCCAGTTGGACGGTAGGCATTGCGCGGAGAGTTGCTCCGGACCGTCTGGCCTTGAGGTCAGGAAGTTAGCTCCTTTAGCGGCATGCAATTAGATGGTATAATCTGCATGGGCTTAGAAGTGGGGTTGATGAATGCGTCGCGACAGTCTGGATGACTTCCTGACCTTCATCGCCGTCGCCCGCGAGCGCAGCTTCACCAAGGCGGCCGCCAAGCTCGGGGTGTCGCAGTCGGCTCTGAGCTATTCGATCCGGACGCTGGAAGAGCGCCTCGGCGTTAGGCTGCTGACCCGCACGACCCGCAGCGTCTCGCTCACCGAAGCGGGGGATCGTCTGTTCCGAAGCATCGCTCCCAAGTTCGATGAGATCGCAAGCGAAATTGCCGCCCTCAGCGCCCTGCGCGACAAGCCGGCCGGCACAGTCCGGATCACCACCGTGGAGCATGCCGGCGAGACTATCATCTGGCCTGCCATGGTCGGGCTCATGCGCGACTATCCCGACATCAGGGTCGAGATCATCCATGACTACGGCTTGGCAGACATTGCGGCCGATCGCTTCGACGCGGGTGTGCGGCTTGGCGAACAGGTGGACAAGGACATGATCTCGGCGCGCATCGGACCAGACTTCCGCATGGCGGTTGTGGCAGCGCCTTCATACTTCGTAAGCCGCTCCCGTCCGGTCACGCCTGAAGACCTTGCCGATCACGCGTGCATACCCCTGCGACTGCCCACAGGCGGGCTCGCACCGTGGGAGTTTCGCCAGGAGGGGCGGGAGTTAAAGGTGCGCGTTCAAGGACACGCAGCGTTCAACACCCTCGCGATGATCCGTCAGGCCAGCCTTGAGGGATTCGGGCTCGCCTACCTGCCCGAGGACCTAGTGACCTCCCCCCTTGAAGAGGGTCGCCTGGTGCGTGTTCTTGAGGACTGGTGCCCACTCCGGCCGGGATATCACCTGTACTATCCAAGCCGGCGCCAACCCTCGCCGGCTTTCGCACTCGTGCTGGAAACGCTGCGCTACCGCGACTGAGTACGGTTGAAATAAGGATCGTCAGACCTTGGCGACCATGGCGCCTATCCAAGCAGCTCGGTACAGGAAGTCGGCGTCCGTTTCCCACCGATCCCGGTCTCCCCAATTTATGAGTTCACGGCCTAGGGCGAGATGATCGACCGTTTTGCTGCCATTCTCCGGTATTCGGCCCTGTTCAGAATATGACAGCACCGGGGCAACACTATCACACCTTCAGCACAAGCGCCCTGGTTGTCCTCCTGGCCTCGAGATCGCGATGAGCGTCGGCAGCCTGCGCCAGTAGGCGCCGACCGGCGGGCATGCATAGGCAATGCGGTCGCCGACTGAAAAGCCTGAAACCTCCGGGCCGACCGCTACGATGAGACCGGCGGCTTCAATGCCCGGAACGCCCGGCGGCTGCAGGAGGTCGAAATAGCCGGTCCCTGCAATAGACGTCGATGAAGTTGACCCCAATGAATGCGTGACGGATCTGGACCTCGCCACGCGATGGCGGCGCCAAGCCGATCTCCGCAAGCTGCAGAACCTCGGGTCCTCCGTGGCGCTCGACGAGGATTGCCTTGGTCCGTGTGCCCTGGGCGCCGGCTCCAGGCAACTCCGGCTGGGGTGCAAATTGGCGGAGAGAGCGGGATTCGAACCCGCGTTACGGTCTCCCGTAAACACACTTTCCAGGCGTGCGCCTTCAACCACTCGGCCACCTCTCCGTCCATGCATGTCGCGTCGGCCGGTTTCGCCGTGCGGGTTGGGGAGATGCACCTCCCTTGGGCTGAGGCGTGGAAATCCGCGCCGGCGCCGCCAACCAGCGAACGCCCTTCCCCGCACCTGAGCCGAAGCAACAGGCGCGGGGCTCATCTAGTCGATCCGGCGCCGAATGCCAAGCCATAACGGCAGTCTATTCGCTTTGCCGGCCACACAGTGTTTCACAAGGCGGCCGGCATGCCCGTTTTTACAGGCGCCGCCGCTGCAATGGTGTGCACAGGCAGGACCGCGGGGCCGGCCGCCCTTGACTTCCCCCGGAGTTGCCTGTCGGGTGCCGAGGCTTTGCGGGGGCATTGTGCGGACATGACATCAAGCAATGGACAGACGCCAGTCAGGCGGCCGGACAGCGGGCTGTCCTTCGTGCCGGTGGGCTGGCTTGTCTTCGTCATGGCGTGGTCGGTCTACGGCCTGATCTCCGTCTGGCCCGCGGTCGGCGCCACCGGCCTGCCAGACAGCGTGTTTTACCTTATCTATGGCGGGCTCGTCATCGATATCGTCACCATCCTGTGGGGGCTTTACCTGCTCGGCCTCGCCTTCGGCCGCTCGGCCCGCTTCCCGCGACGGTTCATCATCTGGCAGGTCGCCACAATCGTCTGGCTGGTGACCTGGCAGGCCTGTGCACTGACGATTTCGGATTTCGTCTTTTCGGGCCAGGCGCTTGCCATCATGGCTGCTCAAATCGCCATCGGCGTTCTCTGCATCTATCTGCTGCGCCGTGGATCCGAAGCCGATGCCGTTTATGTCAATCCGGAAACCGAAAGCCCGCCTGTCTTCGTCTCGGTCGTCGCCGCGCTGCTCGGCATCGTCCTGGGGGCGGTCATCGGCGCCGTGGGCGGATTCGCCATCGGCTCGGTGATCGCTGATGCCACCGAGATGAGCTGTTTCGAGGGCGCCTGCGGCTATTTCGCCGTGTTCACCGGCCTGGCCGGCCTGGCGATCGGCGCCATAGGCGGCGGCGTTTTTGCCGTCTGGCGTGTCCATCGGCGCAAAAGGAAGCCGGCCGCATAGTTCGCGCAGGGCAACGAATCCGGGTTCACCCGGGCTTTAGAGACTTCGCCGGCACGTCGGTTTGCAAGGCACCAAACGCAAAAACCCGCCTGTGCGGCGGGTCGTCGGCGCAAGTCAGCACCATGCCGAAATTGTTAGCATAGCTGCCCTCATATGTCAATGAAAAGCCACCCGGCCGACTGTCGTCCGGCCTTCTGTTGACCTGAGTTTGGAGTCTGCAAATTCGCGTATGGCGATTGCGATCCAGCCATGCGCATTCTATCTCTGAAAGGCCCCTCGATAGGGACCAGCCCGGAGGAGGGTTCTGATGTTTCGCTTCGTCTTTCGTCTTGCCGCAATGATCGCGCTGTCGATTTCCGTCATCATGGCGGTGCTCGACGCGACACGCACCGTGGCGGCCTCCGTTCTGGTGCTGACCCCGCTCAACACCAGTTGGCTGGCGGTCTCCCCCGACACGCGGGCCGCCTTCGAAACCTTCATCCGAACCAAGGCCAGCCCGCTGCTGTGGGACGGCGCCATCGCCTGGGTGCTGAACCAGCCGGGCTTCGCCGTGTTCGCGGTGCTGGCTTTCCTGCTCTATGTGATAGGCTACAGGCGGCCACCGCGTGCTGGGCAGTTCGCCGCCACCTAGAGCATCGGACCCAAAAGCGGTTGCCGGTTTTGGAAAATCCGATGCTCAAACAAAGCCGCCGTCATGCGGCATCTTATGTTTCACCCGGAGAGGAGCCGCGCATGTTCTTTCTCAGCGACATGCTGAATAAGAAGCTCAATCTGCCGAAGCCCTCCGAGGCCCTGCCGGGCCGCGCCAGGGCGATCCCGACCGCATCCAGGCACAAGGTCTTGAAAAGATCGCTCAAGGGTCCTTATCCCGAGAGGCTGGAGACGGCGATGTTCGGACTGGGCTGCTTCTGGGGTGCGGAGCGGCTGTTCTGGCAGATCGAAGGCGTCTGGGTCACCGCGGCTGGCTATGCCGGCGGCTTCACCCCCAATCCGACCTATCAGGAGACCTGCACCGGGCTTACCGGTCATGCCGAAGTGGTGCTGGTGGTCCATGACCCCGAGATCGTCTCCTATGCTGGGCTTCTGAAGCTGTTCTGGGAAAGCCACGACCCCACGCAGGGCATGCGCCAGGGCAATGATGTCGGCACCGCCTATCGCTCCGCGATCTACACGAGCGACGAGGCGCAATTGTCGGCGGCGAGCGCCTCGCGCGATGCGTATGAGACCTCGCTGCGCGGTGCCGGCCACGGCAGGATCACCACCGAGATCGCGCCGGCGGCCGAATTCTACTTCGCAGAATCCGATCACCAGCAATATCTGGCGAAGAATCCTTACGGCACGTGCAACCTCAAAGGCACTGGCGTCGCTTGCGCCATCCCTGCCGCCGCCTCCGCCTGACACTTGGCGCAAGGACAAGCTGCGGTGCGGCTTGCCCGCACCAAGCTTTTCCAAAAGGTCAAAATTCCGCGTGAATTTTGTTTCGGGCCATGCCAGATTGCCGCCGAGCGGGAGGGAGTACACTCCTGGCTGACGTCGTATGCCTGCCGGAGAACCGGGCCGGCATGCGGCGCGTAACGGAAAAAATAACCGACAGGGTGTGGATCACATGAAACGTATCGTTCTCGGCCTCCTGGCCGCAACCGCAATGGTTCTTCCGGCTTTCGCCGCGGATGTCCAGCCGGCCATCCTCTATGATCTCGGCGGCAAGTTCGACAAATCCTTCAACGAGGCTGCCTACAACGGCGCCGAAAAATTCAAGACGGAAACCGGTACGGCCTACGTCGAATTCGAGGTCTCCAATGCCTCGCAGCGTGAGCAGGCGCTGCGCCGCTTCGCCGAGGACGGCCGCAACCCGATCGTCATGGCCGGCTTTGCCTGGACGGACGCGCTGGCCAAGGTCGCCGCCGAATATCCCGACCTGAACTTCGCCATCATCGACGACCAGGTCGATCTGCCGAACGTGCGGTCGCTGAAGTTCAAGGAACAGGAGGGCTCCTACCTCGTCGGCGTCCTGGCGGCCATGGCTTCGAAGTCGAAGAAGGTCTCCTTCGTCGGCGGCATGGATATCCCGCTGATCCGCAAGTTCGAATGCGGCTATGTCGGCGGCGCCAAGTCAGCGGGCGCGACCGACGTCATCCAGAACATGACGGGTGATACGCCGGCTGCCTGGAACGATCCGGCCAAGGGCGGCGAGATCGCCAAGACGCAGATCGACCAGGGCTCCGACGTGGTCTATGCCGCGGCAGGCGGCACCGGCGTCGGCGTGCTGCAGGCGGCGGCAGATGCCGGCAAGCTCGGCATCGGCGTCGATTCCAACCAGAACGGCCTGCAGCCGGGCAAGGTGCTGACCTCGATGCTGAAGCGCGTCGACGTCGCCGTCTACACCGCCTTCATGGACGGCAAGAACGGCACCTTCAAAGGCGGAGTCGAGAATCTGGGCCTCAAGGAAGGCGGCGTCGACTACGCCATGGACGACAACAACAAGGCGCTGGTGACGGAAGAGATGAAGGCGGCCGTCGAAAAAGCCAAGGCCGACATCATTGCCGGCAAGGTCGAAGTACACGACTATACGGCTGACAACGCTTGCCCCTATTGAGCGGCACGAACACACAGCCATGATCTGCAAACCGCCGGGCGCCAGCCCGGCGGTTTTGCCTTATACGGGTTCGAGCGAAACCTTCGCTCCGTGCCGGACACCGTTTGGGGATACGGATGCAGCCGACGATCGAACCCATGGGCGAGCACGACATAGCAGCTGTCGCGCAACTGCGCCTGGCTGCCTTTTTCGCGGGAACCGGAAGGACCCTCGGTGAAGATGCGGCAGGGCTTCGCGACTTGATCGCCGGTGACGGCTTCGAGGCGGCATTCGTGGCCCGGATCGGCGACACCCCGGTCGGGACATGCCTGCTGGTCCGCCACGAACTGGAGCCCGCACATGATCTGACGCCATGGCTGGCCGGGTTGGTTGTCGATGCAAGGTATCGACGCCGAGGCATCGCCACCGCGCTGGTCAAGGCAACGGAAGCCCATGCGGCGTCACGGGGCGTCGAGATGCTCCATCTCTACACGTGGGATGCGCGTGATTTCTACGCGGCTCTCGGCTGGAATACCGTTGAGATAAGCGGCTCGGACGGCGAGAAGATGGCGCTGATGTCGCGCCGGCCCCGCCTATAGCAGCTTCGCGACGACACAGCCCAGCGCGAACGCCACCATCAGCCCGGCGGCAACGAAAACTCCGCGCCGGCCGCCAAGCGCGTGCACGCCAATGCCGTATGGTGGCCGGGACAGGCTTCGGATCACCGTGCGCGGTTTGACCTCATTGCCGCCGAGCTCGACGCTGCGCATCTGAGGTAACTCGGCTAGGCGTTGGGTAACCAGTTCCCAATGCCTGCCAGGCAGCAGGCCGCGTTTTCCGTAACGGTCGAAGAAATACATCTGCTCGGCAAGTCGCACGACCGCGTCGCGGAAGGCGGGATCGACCTCCAGGTCACGTTCGGCCCGTTCGCGGTCTTTGTCGTTCATAAGACCGAGCACATATTCGCCGGCCCGCGCGATGCGATCGTTTTCACTGACCACGGCGTGCACCTTCCCTTTTTCCTCACCAGTGCGGCGGCTTGGTTACCGGCACTTCATCTCCTGTCTGCTCCTCCAGCGCCAGGAAGCGATCCGTCAGCGCGTCGAGCTTGCGCTGCATGCGCTCGATCACTTTCCACTGCTCGGCGATCTGGCCGGACAGTTCCTCGATGATCTTCTCCTGCTCGGCGGCGCGTATTTCCAGCGTCGTCAGCCGGTCAGCGGGCGTGATCATGTGAATTCCCCAGTCTCATCGCGATGTCGTTGACCGCGATGTCTTGCGCCGTAATGCGAATTCCGGCGCCGTCATACTAGCGAATGTGAAGGCCCCGGCCACGTTGCAAATTGACAAGCGCACCGGGATTTGTCGAGAGTGAACCGGCTCCGGCAATTGGCACGGGCGGAGCGTCATGCTAGGCGTTTTGACCAAGCGATAAAAAAATAAGAGTGGGACAGGCTGCATGGCGCAAGCCGCAATCGAGTTGATCGGCATCAACAAGAGTTTTGGTGCGGTGCGCGCCAACCGGGACATCAATCTTGAGATCGGTCGCGGCACGATCCACGGCATTGTCGGCGAGAACGGAGCTGGCAAGTCGACGCTGATGTCGATCCTCTACGGCTTCTACCAGGCCGACAGCGGCGAGATCCGCGTTGGCGGCCAGCCGGCCTCGATCAAAACCCCCAATGACGCCATCGCGCTCGGCATCGGCATGGTGCATCAGCACTTTATGCTGGTCGACAATTTCACGGTGCTGGAGAACGTCATCCTCGGCGCCGAAAGCGATGCGCTGCTGAAGAAGAGCATCGCCAAGGCGCGCTCCGAACTGGAGCGGCTGGAGCGTGAATACGGGCTGGAAGTCGATCCCGATGCAATCATCGAGGAACTGCCGGTCGGCCTGCAGCAGCGGGTGGAGATCCTGAAAGCACTCTATCGCGGCGCCGAGATCCTGATCCTCGACGAGCCTACGGGCGTGCTGACACCGGCCGAGGCCGACCATCTGTTCCGCATCCTCGGGCAGTTGAAAGACCAGGGCAAGACGGTGGTGCTGATCACCCACAAATTGCGCGAGATCATGGCCATCACCGACACCGTGTCGGTGATGCGCCAGGGCACGATGGTGGCGACGCGCGAGACCAGGAAGACCACGGTCGAGGAACTGGCCGAGCTGATGGTCGGGCGGCGCGTGCTCTTGCGGGTCGAGAAGGGCGAGGCCGAGGCCGGCGCCGTCAAGCTCGCGGTCAAGAACCTGACGGTGAAGGATACGCGCGGCGTCACCATGGTCGACGACATCTCCTTCGATATCAGGGCCGGCGAGATCGTCGGCATCGCCGGTGTTGCCGGCAACGGACAATCCGAACTGCTCGAGGCGATTTCCGGCATCAGGCGTGCCGTGTCCGGCTCGGTCATGCTCGACGGCAAGCCGATCGACCTGACCGGCGCCGCCGACCCCGGCGAACTGCGCGACCGTGGCCTCGCGCATGTGCCGGAGGACCGCCATCACGTCGGGCTGGTGCTGGCCTTCGAGGAGAACGAGAATTCGATCCTCGGCTATCACGATGATCCCCGTTATTTGAAGGGGCCGTTCCTCAACATCGATGCCATCCGCAACGATGCCAGGGACAAGATCGCCAAATACGACATCCGCCCGGCCGACTGCCGGCTGAAGACCGCCAATTTTTCCGGCGGCAACCAGCAGAAGATCGTGCTGGCGCGGGAGATGGAACAGGACCCTGGTGTTCTGATCGTTGGCCAGCCGACACGCGGCGTCGATGTCGGCGCCATCGAATTCATCCACAAGCGCCTGATCGCCATGCGCGACCAGGGCAAGGCGGTGCTGGTGGTGTCGGTCGAGCTTGACGAGATCCGTTCGCTGTCCGACCGTATCCTGGTGATGTTTGCCGGCCGCATCGTCGGCGAGCGCGGCCCCGAAGCGACCGAGGGCGAGCTCGGCCTGCTGATGGCCGGCATCGAGCACCAGGAGGCCGCCGAATGAGCGCGCCTTACGCCAAACTGCCGGCCTGGGCCGACTATGGCCTGATCCCGCTGATCAATCTGTTCGTCGCCTTCGTCGTCGCCGGCTTCGTCGTGCTTCTGGTCGGCGAGAATCCGTTGCGCGCAGCCGTCATCCTGGTCGAAGGCGCCTTCGGCAAAGGCACCGGCATCGCCTTCACCCTCTTTTATGCCACCACCTTCATCTTCACCGGGCTTTCGGTGGCGGTGGCCGCGCATTGCGGCCTGTTCAACATCGGCACCGAAGGGCAGGCCTACATCGCCGGCCTCGGCATCGCCATCGTCTGCCTGAGCTTCGACAGCACACTGCCATGGTGGCTGACCTTCCCGCTGGCGATCATTGCTGCGGCGGCGGTGGGCGCATTGTGGGCGCTCATCCCGGCCTATCTGCAGGCCAAGCGTGGCTCGCACATCGTCATCACCACCATCATGTTCAACTTCATCGCCGCCTCGATCATGGTTTACCTGCTGGTCGGCCCGTTGAAGCCAGCCGCCTCGCAAGCGCCGCAGACGCGCAACTTCCTCGCCGGCGCGGAATTGCCCAAGCTCAACTGGATCATCGAGCTGTTCGGCGCCAAGATCCGTTCGGCGCCGCTCAACGTCACCTTCCTGCTGGCCCTGGTCATGGCGTTCTTGGTCTGGCTGCTGATCTGGCGCACCAAGCTCGGCTATGAAATGCGCACCTACGGTCACAGCCCGAAAGCGGCACGCTATGCCGGCATTTCCGAAACCCGCATCATCATCACCGCCATGATGATCTCGGGCGGGCTGGCCGGCATGATGGCACTCAATCCGGTGATGGGCGATCAGCACAATGTCGCCATCGACTTCGTTTCCGGCGCCGGCTTCGTCGGCATCGCCGTGGCGCTGATGGGCCGCCTGCACCCTGTCGGCATCGTGCTGGCGGCGATCCTGTTCGGCATGCTCTACCAGGGCGGCGCCGAGCTCGCCTTCGAGATGCCGGCAATCAGCCGCGATATGATCGTCATCATTCAAGGCTTGGTGATCCTGTTTGCCGGTGCCCTCGAGCACATGTTCCGGCCCTACATCCAGGCGCTGTTCGCCTCGTTCAGTCCGCGATCGGTCGGTATGGAAGCGGTCAAGGGGAAAGGTGCCTGAGATGGATGTGTTCAACGCGATCATCCAGACATTGGACTCCACCATCCGCCTCTCGGTGCCCCTGCTGCTTGCCTGCCTCGCCGGGCTCTATTCGGAGCGCGCCGGCATCTTCGACATCGGCCTCGAAGGCAAGATGCTGGTCGGCGCCTTCGCCGGTGCTGCGGCCGCTTCCGTGTTCCATTCGGCCTTTCTCGGCCTCGGCATGGCGATCCTGATCTCGGTCGCCTTCGCCATGGTCCACGGCTTTGCCTCGATCACCCATCGCGGCAACCAGATCGTCTCCGGCGTGGCGATCAACTTCATCGCCGCCGGCTCGACCATCATCCTCGGCCAGGCCTGGTTCCAGCAGGGCGGGCGCACGCCGGCGCTGCAACCGGGCGAGCGCTTCGAGGCCATCACCTTGCCGGGCGCCGAGGCCATCCGCGACGTGCCGGTCATCGGACCGATCTATGCCGAGCTCCTGTCGGGCCACTCGATCCTGGTCTATCTTGCCTTCCTGATGGTGCCGTTCACCTGGTGGGTGCTGTTTCGCACCCGTTTTGGCCTCAGGCTGCGCGCCGTAGGCGAGAACCCGGCCGCCGTCGATACCGCCGGCATATCGGTCGCCTGGCTGCGCTACAGGGCGCTGATCTGCACCGGCATCCTCACCGGCATTGCCGGCGCCTACCTGTCGATGGTGCAAAATGGCGGATTCGTGAAGGACATGACCGCCGGCAAGGGCTATATCGCGCTGGCAGCCCTGATCTTTGCCAAGTGGAAGCCGGTCAACGCCATGTTCGCCTGCCTTCTGTTCGGCTTCCTGGACGCGGCGTCGATCCGCCTGCAGGGATCACCGCTGCCCATCATCGGCAAGGTGCCGGCGCAGTTCATGCAGGCGCTGCCCTACATCCTCACCGTGATCCTGCTCGCCGGCTTCATCGGCAAGGCAATCCCGCCACGCGCCGGCGGCGTGCCTTATGTCAAGGAACGTTGAGCGACGGGTCGGCTTTGCGCCGGGTTTTGAACACGATCATCGGAGAGAACACCTGAATGTCGCATGATCTGTTCGAGGCCGCCAAGGCCGCCATGGCCAAGGCCTACGCGCCCTATTCCAAGTTTCCGGTCGGCGCTGCCTTGCGCACCGAGGACGGGCGCGTCTTTACCGGCGCCAACATCGAAGTCGCCTCCTATCCGGAAGGCTGGTGCGCCGAGACCACGGCGCTCGGCCACTACATCATGGGCGGCGGCGGCAAGATCGTGGAGATCGCCGTCCTTGCCGAACGCATGGCCAAATGCTCGCCTTGCGGCGGCTGTCGCCAGCGGCTTGCCGAATTCTGCCGGCCGGAAACAAAGCTCTATCTCTGCGACAATGCGGGTGTGGCCGAGACCGTGACCATGGGCGACATGCTGCCTTACGGCTTCCGCGGCGATATTTTGAAGTGAACAACGGGCTCAAATGAACAGCTGGCAGCGATGACGGAAAAAGCCCTGGATCATCTCGTCGAAAGGCTGGACGGCCTGGCGCCGGCCACGGCACTGGTGCTCGGTTCGGGCCTCGGCGGTCTGGTCGACCAGATCGAGGGCCCGATCCGCGTCTCCTATGCCGACCTGCCGGGTTTTCCCAGAAGCGGTGTCACCGGGCACGCCAGCGAAGTGGTGGCAGGGCTGTTTGCCGGCGTGCCGGTGCTGATGCTGTCGGGCCGCGCCCATTACTACGAGCACGGCAACGCCGCGGCGATGCGGCCGGTGCTGGAAGTGCTGGCCGGCATCGGCATCACGAAACTGATCCTTACCAATGCCGCCGGATCGGTCGATCCGGACATGCCGCCAGGCTCGGTGATGCTGATATCGGACCATATCAATTTCTCGGGCACCAATCCGCTGATCGGCGAACCAAGCGACCGGCGTTTCGTCGGCCTGACCGAAGCCTATGATGCCGGCATCCGCCAGGCCATCGAACGGGCGGCAAATGCGACCGGCACCACCCTGCACAAGGGCGTCTATATGTGGTTCTCCGGTCCATGCTTCGAAACGCCGGCCGAGATCCGCATGGCGCGCATCATGGGCGCCAATGCGGTCGGCATGTCGACCGTACCTGAGGTCATTCTCGCCCGCTTCCTCGGACTGCGCGTCGCCGCCTGTTCGGTCATCACCAATTTGGCGGCCGGCATGACCGGGGCCGAGCTATCGCACCAGGAGACCAAGGACATGGCACCGGTCGGCGGCGCGCGGCTGGCGACGATCCTGCAGCGCGTGTTCCACGACGGACTGCTGGAGACCTGATGCTTCCCCAGGAAATCATCCGCCGCAAGCGCGATGGCCTCAGGCTGTCGGAAGAGGAGATCGCCGGCTTCGTCGCGGGCGTGACGTCGGGCGCCGTTACGGACGGCCAGGCCGGCGCCTTCGCCATGGCGGTGTTCTTCAACGGCATGAACCGCGACGAGGCCGTGGCGCTCACGCTGGCAATGCGCGATTCCGGCGATGTGCTCGACTGGTCGGACCTACCCGGCCCGGTCACCGACAAGCATTCGACCGGCGGCGTCGGCGACAATGTCTCGCTGATGCTGGCGCCGATCGTCGCCGCCTGCGGCGCCTATGTACCGATGATCTCGGGCCGCGGCCTTGGCCACACCGGCGGCACGCTGGACAAGATGGATGCCATCCCCGGCTACATCAGCCAGCCCGACGTCGCGCTGTTTCGCAAGGCGGTGCTCGAAACAGGCTGTGCCATCATCGGCCAGACCGCCGACCTCGCGCCCGCCGATCGGCGGCTCTATGCGATCCGCGACGTCTCCGGCACGGTCGAATCGGTGCCGCTGATCACCGCTTCGATCCTGTCGAAGAAGCTGGCGGCCGGGCTGCAATCGCTGGTGCTCGACGTCAAGGTCGGCAACGGCGCCTTCATGGAAAAATCGCGCGACGCCACCGCGCTCGCCAACAGTCTGGTCGAGATCGCCAACGGCGCCGGACTGAAGGCTTCGGCGTTGATCACCGGGATGAACGAGCCATTGGCGTCGGCCGCCGGCAACGCCGTCGAGGTGCGCAACGCCGTTGATTTCCTCACCGGCCGGTATCGTGACCGTCGGCTCGAGGATGTGACGCTGGCGCTGGCCGCCGAAATGCTGCAGTCGGCCGGGCTGGTGTCGTCCAACCAGGATGGCATGCGGCGCGCCACCGAGACGCTCGCCAGCGGCCGCGCCGCCGCCACTTTCGCACGCATGGTGGCCGCGCTTGGCGGCCCCGCCGATTTCATCGAGAAACCGGAAAAATATCTGCCGGCGGCGGCGATCGAATTCGCCGTCAAGGCGACCGCAAACGGCTTCGTCACCGGCATCGCCACCCGCGATATCGGGCTCGCCGTGGTCGGCCTGGGAGGTGGACGCACGCGGCCGGACGACAAGATCGACCCCGCGGTCGGCATCACCAAGCTGTTGCCGGTCGGTGCGGAGGTTGGGGCCGGCGAGCCGCTGGCGCTGGTCCATGCCCGCTCATCGGCCGATGCCGAGAGCGCTGCCGCAACCGTGCTTTCGGCCTATACGGTCGGCGCCTCGAAGCCGCCCGCCGACAAGTCGGTCATCCGGCGGATTCTGCCGCGCGGCTAAAGCAATTCCAGGAAAAGTGTGAAACGGTTTCCCGGGAAAAGCGCATAGCGCTTTCCCTTGGGAATTGCGGAAACGAATAGCCTTACTGGACGAGCAGCAGCGTGCCGTTCTCGACCTGGTATTTGTCGAGCCGGTTGAGGAAGCTCATGCCGATCAGATTGGTGCGCAGCGCCCTGTCGTCGAGCACGATGGTCTGGACGTCATTGACCGTGATGTTGCCGATCTGCAGGCGGTCGATCATGGCCACGGCCGCCTTGATGGTGCCGTTGGCGGTGTTGACCTCGCGGTTGAAGTCGGAAGCGTTCAACGACAGGCCGATTCTGCGCGCCGTCGAAATGTTGATGGCGACCAGCGTGGCGCCGGTGTCGATCATGCCGTCGACCTGACGTCCATTGAGCTTGAAGGCCGATGAAAAGTGTCCGCGTTCGTCAGCCGCGACGACGACCTTGCGGCCCATCGGCAGCGGTGCCACGGGCTTGTTGGGCACCGATGCCAGGTTGACGTCCGGTTGGGCTTCGGCCGCTTGTTTGCCCGGCACCGCCGACCGCAGTAGGTTTTCGACGAGTTGCGGATTCGACTGATACACAATCGGTATCGAGGCCGATGTACCGGCGAAAACGGCGAGGATCAGAAGTTTGCGCAGCATGGATCGGTCTCGCCGCATGACCCCGAAAATCGGGATCGATTTTCGAAGGCTCACGCAAATCAAGTGCTACAGCGTCCTTTGCGCGTCCGAAATGGACGCGGGGCGCTGCAGTGACAGCCGATCGTTAGACCCGGATGGTGTTTGCCGCTTTAACGCGCGCCAAAACCGCGCCTTTGCGTAAATATTTGGTAAATCGTACCAGGCGACTTTGCCTGATATTACTTGGTCCCGTACATGCGGTCGCCGGCGTCGCCAAGGCCGGGCATGATGTAGCCCTTCTCGTTGAGCTGGCGGTCGATCGAAGCGGTGAAGACGGGAACGTCCGGATGCGCCTTGATGAAGCGCTCGATGCCTTCGGGCGCCGCCAGAAGACAAAGGAAACGGATGTTGGTGGCGCCACGCTCTTTCAGCTTGTCGATCGCCGCGATCGCCGAATTGGCGGTGGCCAGCATCGGATCGACGACGATCACCAGCCGGTCGGCGAGGTCGCTCGGCGCCTTGAAGAAATATTCGACCGCTTCCAGCGTTTCGTGATCGCGGTAGAGACCGACATGGGCGACGCGGGCCGCCGGAACCAGGTCGAGCAGGCCTTCCAGCAAGCCGTTGCCGGCGCGCAGCACCGAGGCGAAGACCAGTTTCTTGCCCTCAAGCGTCGGCGCTTCCATGGTTTCCATCGGCGTCTCGATGGTCGTCGTCGTCAGTTCGAGGTTGCGGGTGACCTCGTAGCCGAGCAGCAGCGAGATTTCGCGCAGCAGCCGGCGAAAGCCGGCCGTCGAGGTTTCCTTCTTGCGCATGATGGTCAGCTTGTGCTGGACAAGCGGGTGGTCGACGACGGTGACGCCCTTCATGGTGTTCTCCTGATGCCTGCGCCCGAAAATGCGCGCATGGCCCTTTCGGACGCGCCGCGCTTCAAGCTGCCTGGGCGAACCCTAGCGGCAATGCGCCGGCCAAGGAACCGCT
The DNA here is from genome assembly GCF_004023085.1 of Mesorhizobium sp. M7A.F.Ca.US.010.02.1.1. Lineage (NCBI taxonomy): Bacteria > Pseudomonadati > Pseudomonadota > Alphaproteobacteria > Hyphomicrobiales > Phyllobacteriaceae > Mesorhizobium > Mesorhizobium sp. M7A.F.Ca.US.010.02.1.1. The sequence continues at coordinate 191,866 of NZ_RZRV01000005.1, forward strand.
TGGCCCGCACCGACCACAGCTTTGTCGGCGGAAATCAGCGTGCCGCGCTGCTCAACCGGGCAAGAAGTGCCGTCTTTGTCTTTCTGTCGACGAAAGCGGCTTCGATGGCTGTACGGGTAACGGCGGCCAGCGCCTTTTCGTTCATCGAGAAATGCTCGGCGGCAATGTCGTATTCGCGCTTCAGCGAGGTCCAGAAATAGGGCGGATCATCGGAATTGAGCGTCACCTTGCAGCCTGCCGCCTGCAGGGACGGAAACGGATGGTCGGCAAAACTGTCGAACACCTTGAGCGCGATGTTGGAACCGGGGCAGCATTCCAGCACGACGCCCTCGTCGGCGATGCGCCTGACGAGGTCCAGGTTCTCGATGGCGCGCACGCCATGGCCGATGCGGGACGGACGGATATGATCGAGCGCCGCCTGGACGGTCTCCCAGCCCGTCAGTTCGCCGGCATGGATGGTGATGCCGAGCCCGGCTTCGCGGGCGATCTCGAAAGCCCTGACATAGTCCTCCATATCGCCGATGCGCTCATCGCCGGCAACGCCGAAACCGGTGACCAGCGGATGCCCGCAGCGCGCCGCGAAGCGCGCCGCCTGCTCGATCGACTCGACGCCGACATGGCGCACGCCGGTAACGATCATGCGGCCCTCGATGCCGGTCTTGGCCTTGGCGCGGGCCATGCCTTCGCCGAGCGCATCGGTATAGGCTTTCGGCGACAGCCCGGCCTTTTTCGCGTGGTCCGGCGAGGTGAACACTTCGGAATAGATGGCGCCATCGCGAGCGAGACTGGTCAGATAATGGTCGGCCAGCCGCGCATAGTCCTCCTCGGTCCGGAACAGATCGGCGGAAAAATCATAAGCCGCCAGGAAGGAGGTGAAATCGTGCCAGACGAAGGAACCGTTCTGGATATAGGGCGAGGTGTCCTTGCCGTATTTCTGCGCCTGGCGGACGACGAGTTCGGGCGCCGCTGCCCCTTCGATGTGGCAGTGCAGTTCCGCTTTCAAAGGCATTCAATCATCCCGTCGGTCCGTCCAGGTCTCGAAAACCCGCCACCTGGAAGCGCGGCTGAACACCGCGCCTTAAACAATAGCGCCCGCACCATCGATCGGCTATGGTCCCGCCGGTTTTATGACGGATCAAAAAAATGTCAGTTGAGAGAACCACGGCCGCGGGCGGCATGGAAACCTCCTATGGTTTCAAGCGTGTAGGGGCTGGCGACAAGCAGTCCCTGGTCAACGATGTTTTCCACAAGGTCGCCAACCGCTACGACCTGATGAACGATCTGATGTCGGCCGGCCTGCACCGGCTGTGGAAGGACGCCATGGTCACCTGGCTCAATCCTCCCAAAAGGATCGGCTGGCGCGTGCTGGACGTTGCCGGCGGCACCGGCGACATCGCCTTCCGCATCGTCGATGCCAGCCACGGCAATGCTCATGCCACCGTGCTCGACATCAATGGCTCGATGCTGGCTGTCGGCCGCGACCGGGCCGAAAAGAAGGGCCTGTCCGGCAACACCGATTTCGTCGAGGCCAATGCCGAGGAACTGCCCTTCCCTGATGCCACATTCGATGCCTACACCATCGCTTTCGGCATCCGCAACGTACCGCGCATCGAGGTGGCCTTGGGCGAAGCGTTTCGCGTGCTGAAGCCCGGTGGGCGCTTCCTGTGCCTGGAATTTTCCGAGGTCGAGATGCCGCTGCTCGACAAGGCCTATGAAGCCTGGTCGTTCAACGCCATTCCCAAGATCGGCAAGATGGTCACTGGCGACGGCGAACCCTATTCCTATCTGGTCGAATCGATCGCCAGGTTTCCCAATCAGCAGAATTTCGCGACGATGATTTCCCGCGCCGGCTTCGACCGCGTTTCCTTCCGCAACTATTCCGGCGGTATTGCAGCACTTCATTCGGGCTGGAAGCTTTGAGGCCGGACCGCATTTCTCATAATCGACGCGTGCTATGCCGGTTCAAAGAGCCGGCAGGATTGGCGCTGCCATGAGCAATGTCAGTGCAGGATTCCGGCTCGTAAGGGCCGGCTGGGTGCTGGTCCGCGAGGGTGTCGTCGCCGCCTTGCCGGGTGAGGAGCTGTCCGGCCTGCCGAAGTTCGGCTGGCGGATGGCGCGGCTGTTCACCCGCCGCCGCGCGCTGGCCTATGAGCGCAGCGACCGGCTGGCCAAGGCGGTCGTCCGACTCGGTCCATCTTATGTAAAGCTCGGCCAGTTCCTGGCGACACGGCCCGACGTCGTCGGCAACGACATGGCGCTCGATCTCGCCACGTTGCAGGACAAGATGCACACCTTCCCCAGGGCCGAGGCCATCGCGGCGGTCGAGGCTTCGCTCGGGCGCAAGGTCGGCGATCTCTATACGCAATTCGGCGACCCGGTCGCCGCCGCCTCCATCGCCCAGGTCCATGCCGCCGACGCTCTCCATGACGGCATTGCCACCAAGGTGGCGGTCAAGGTGATCCGGCCCGGCGTGCGCCGCCGTTTCTTCCAGGATCTCGAAAGCTATTTCCTCGCCGCTCGCCTGCAAGAGAAATACATCCCCTCGTCACGCCGGCTGCGGCCGGTCGAGGTCACCCAGACGCTGGCACAGACCACCAAGATCGAGATGGATCTTCGCCTCGAGGCGGCGGCTCTCTCGGAGCTCGGCGAAAGCACCAGGGATGACTCCGGCTTTCGCGTGCCGTCCGTCGACTGGGAGCGCACCGGCCGCGACGTCTTGACCATGGAATGGGTCGACGGTGTCAAGATGAACGACATTGCCGGCCTGGAGGCCGCCGGCCATGAACTGAAGGCGATCGCAGCAAACCTCATCCAGTCGTTCCTGCGCCACACGCTGCGCGACGGGTTCTTCCATGCCGACATGCATCCGGGCAATTTGTTCGTCGAGGCAAACGGCACCATCGTTGCCGTCGATCTCGGCATTGCCGGCAGGCTCGGCAAGAAGGAGCGCCGCTTCCTCGCCGAAATTCTCTATGGCTTCATCACGCGCGACTATCTGCGTGTCGCCGAGGTCCATTTCGAGGCCGGCTATGTGCCGCGCCAGCACAATGTTGCAGCCTTCGCGCAGGCGATCCGGGCCATCGGCGAGCCGATCCATGGCCAGCCGGCCGAGACCATCTCGATGGCCAAGCTTCTGACGCTGCTGTTCGAGGTCACCGAACTCTTCGACATGGCGACGCGGCCCGAATTGATCCTGTTGCAGAAGACCATGGTGGTGGTCGAGGGCGTGGCGCGCACGCTCGACCCGGCCTTCAACATGTGGAAGACGGCCGAGCCGGTGGTCGGCGACTGGATATCAGGCAATCTTGGGCCGCGTGGCATGATGATCGATGCGCGTGACGGCGCCAGGGCGCTGCTCACGCTGGCCCGCCAGATTCCCGAGCTTGCGGCGCGCACCGACCGGCTGTCGCGCGAGATCGACCTGATGGCGGAGCACGGCCTGCGCTTCGACGAAACCACCGCCCACGCCATTGGCAAGGCCGAGGCGCGCTACAGCCGCTCCGGCCGCTGGGCACTGTGGGTCATCGCGCTGACGCTCGTCTATATCGCCTGGAAGATCATCTGAGTGCATGCAATGACAGCAATGCTGTCATTGCATGCACGCTGCTTGTTGCCTATATTAAGCGGCATGGAGCAAGACCATGAGCACGATAACAGTCCGCAACCTTGACGACAACGTGAAGCAGGTGCTCCGCGAGCGCGCCGCCGCGCGCGGCGTTTCGATGGAGCAGGAAGTGCGGGATGCCTTGCGTGAGGCGGCAATCCCAAAAACCAGGCTTGAGAATGGGGCGTGGCGACTGAAGGCTTCCCGTGACGAAATCTTGGCGCTCGGGCGGAAGCTGGAACGCCCTTTTGATCTCAAAGCGATTACTGACCATATGTGGGACGAGGGACTTCTGTGACAGTCGCGGTCGATACCTCGGCGTTGATCGCAATCCTTGGCGCGGAGCCGGATGCCGCTGCATTCGTCGACGTTTTCGGTACCTCATCTGTTGCACTGGTAAGCGCAGCGACGCTGCTGGAGGCGCATTGTGTCGCGAGCCGGTCGAGTGATGGCGTTAACGTCAACGAACTCAAACTGCTAATCGATCTTCTCGAGTTGACGGTAGTTCCTTTTGATTTAGCGCAGCTTGAAGTCGCACGGCTTGCCTACTCTCTCTATGGCCGTGGATCTCATCATCGTGCTGATCTCAACATGGGCGACTGTTTCGCTTACGCCTTGGCCAAGACGCGAAACCTGCCGCTGCTTTTCAAGGGTAATGATTTCATCCATACCGATATCGAACCGGCGCTGAAGCCGGCATGACACTGGACAGGAACTGGTCTCAGGCATGAGCCTCTCCGGCAAGCGCATCCTGCTCATCATTGGCGGCGGCATCGCCGCCTACAAGGCGCTCGATCTGATCCGCCGGCTGCGCGAGCGTGGTGCGGCGGTGCGGGTGATCATGACATCGGCGGCACAGGAATTCATCACCACGCTGTCGGCCGGCGCGCTCTCCGCCGACCATGTCTTTACCGAACTGTTCGACCGCCAGGACGAGCACGATGTCGGCCACATCAGGCTGTCGCGCGAGGCCGATCTGCTGGTGGTGGCGCCCGCCACCGCCGACCTGATGGCCAAGCTCGCAAACGGCCACGCCAACGATCTGGCCTCCACGGTGCTCATCGCCACGGACAAGCCGGTGTTGATGGCGCCGGCCATGAACACCAGAATGTGGGCGCATCCGGCCACCCGCCGCAATCGCGCGACGCTGCAGAAGGACCGCGTCACCTTCGTCGGTCCGGCCAGGGGTGAGATGGCCGAAAGCAATGAAGCCGGCGAAGGCCGCATGGCCGAGCCGCTGGAGATCGTCGCCGCCATCGAGGCACTGCTCGACGTCGGCCCGAAGTCGCTGTCGGGGCGCAAGATCATCGTCACCTCCGGCCCGACGCATGAGCCGATCGACCCGGTGCGCTACATCGCCAACCGTTCGTCCGGCAAGCAGGGCCATGCCATAGCGGCAGCGCTGGCCAGGCTCGGCGCCGATGTGCACCTCGTCTCCGGCCCTGTCGGCATTGCCGATCCGGCTGGCGTGAAGACCATCCATGTCGAACGTGCGCAAGAGATGCGGGACGCGGTGGAACAGCTCCTGCCCGCAGACGCGGCGGTGTTCGTCGCCGCCGTGGCCGACTGGCGAACCGAGAATTCAGCCGGTGAGAAGATCAAGAAGGTCGCCGGCGAAGGGCCGCCGGTGCTGCGCATGGTCGAGAATCCCGACATTCTCGCCGGCGTCGGCCATCACAGCCAGCGACCCGGCCTGGTTATCGGCTTCGCCGCCGAGACGCAGGATCTCCTGCGCAACGCCGAGGCCAAACTCAAGAAAAAAGGCGCCGATCTCATCGTCGCCAACGACGTGTCGCAGGGAAGCGGCGTCGGTTCTTCGGGCGTGATGGGCGGCGATCGCAACCGGGTGCGGATCGTGTCAAAGGCTGGCGTCGAGGAATGGCCGGAGATGAGCAAGGATGATGTGGCGGCGCGGCTCGCCGCCCTGATCGCCGAAAGGCTTAAAACGATCGTCGTTTGAGCTGAAAGACGTTCTGCTGCAGTGACGCACCGCCCTGCCGCGAGACGGCATTCAGGCGGCGCGCTTTAAGTCCTGCGGCTCTACATCAATTGGTCAAAAGCTCGGCGGTCCGGGCAAGCGCGCCGGCGAAGCCGTTGAGCGGAATGGAAAAGCTCACCGCTTGTCCGGTGTCTGCCGCGAAAGCGTCGATCTTCAGTGTGGTGCCTGATTTCAGCAGTGGCGTGACAGTCGCATCGAACACCACCGGCACCAGACAGCCGACGACCTGGCAGGTGTTGAACGCCAGGCTGCCGTCCAGCTTCTGATCGTCGATGGTCAGGCTGACCCCCTTGGCCAGCGCCAGGCCGAACGGCAACGCAAGCGTGCCCGTGGCATCCTCGCCGGTCTTGCTCGACAGCTCTATCGCCAGCAGCCGCTGATTGCTTTGCTTGTTGAATTGCTGATGCGACAGGCTGCAGGTCTTGGCCGTGCCCGATATCTGGCAATTGACCGTCCAGTCGCCGTGGGTTTCAGACAGTGCCGACGCGCCGCCGGGCAACTGCGGCGCATCCGCGGCAGCGGGTGCCGCGACCGCCCTGTCGCTCTTGGTTTGTGCCGCCACGGCCGCCACGCCGACGGTGCAGGCAACACCCAGCATCGCCACGAAATGCGCGTACTTCCTCATCAAGATCCCTCCCGCCCGGCTCCGCCTCGGGCCAGCTAGAAACTGACCTTGAGAGACGCGCTGATCGCGTTCTGTTTAACCGTTTCGCCGAAGGCGCCATTATACCTGACGGACATGCCGACGCCATTGACGCCATTCAGCTCAAGGCCGGCGCCGACCCGATAGAGCGGCGAATCGACGGCCTCCGTCAAGTGCAATGCGGGGTTGCCAGGCAGATTCTCCGCCGCCGCGAAGCGACCTTCGGGGGTGACAAGCAGATTTGGTCGCTCGACCCGCTGGCCATGGCATCGCCGCGCAAACGTCCTATATCAGTGGGCAGAGTTTTTTGCGCGGGAATGAGCGAATGTCGGCACTTCGGCCATCAACGATCTTCACAGTGGCAATGCTGGCCACGGCAGTGCTGGCGGGCGTTTGCCTGCCGGCTTCCGCACAAGCGCTCAATTCCGCTACCGGCAACAATGCGCTGATCCGGCAGAACGACCTGCAAATCCTGCAAAACAGGATACAGCGGCAGCAATATCAGCAGCAACAGCGGCAGTACCGCGCCCAGGACCGCCAGATCGTTCAGCAACCGCCCCCGGTCGTGCAGCAGCTCAAGCCAAGCTGCCAGACCCAGATAATCGGCACCACCGCCGTGAGCAATTGCCGCTGACAACAAGGCCTTTTTCATTTATTTAGCCGACTTAGGTATTTCGAGTGTCTTTCGGCATATGCGAAAGTTTTGGCGGCACATGCGAAAGTTTTGGTTTTGCAACGACGCCTTGTCGCGCTATGCGGCATTGCATCGACTGGATTGACGAATGGCAGCCACCAAGAAGAAAGCCGTACGCAAGGCAAAAAAGGGCGAAAGAATCCGCCAGGTGGCGGCTGTTCCCTTTCGGCTGATCGCGCGCGGCGACATCGAGGTCATGCTGGTTACGTCGCGCACCACCAGGCGCTTCATCGTACCCAAGGGCTGGCCGATGAAGGGCAAGAGCGGGCGCAAGGCGGCCACCATCGAGGCGCAGGAGGAAGCCGGCGTACTCGGCAAGACGCTGAAGCAGCCGGCAGGCACCTATTCCTACTGGAAGCGGCTGGCCAATCGCTTTGTCCGCGTCGACGTCATCGTCTATCTGCTCGAGGTAACGGAGGAACTGGCCGATTGGCAGGAAGCCAAACGACGCCAGCGGGCCTGGCTGGCACCAGCCGATGCGGCCATGCTCATCGACGAGCCGGATCTTTCAACGTTGGTGAAGACGCTGAAGCTTCCCCAGCCTATGCAGGTGGACAAGGCGTAAAGCCTCACTCGCCGGGGTCATCGCTTTCGGGAAACGGCCGCACCGGCGTGCCGGTATAGGCCCACAGCCACTCGCGCGGCAGCGGCCCCTTGTTTCGCTCGGCCTGCTGCGACTGCTCCCAAGCATGCGCCAGGATGCCGACCGAGCGCGACAGCACGAAAAGCCCTCGCGTCAGCGGCGGCGGAAAACCGAGTTCGCCATAGATGACGGCGGTGGCGCCATCGATGTTGAGCGGTATTTTTTTCCCCTTGCGGCGTTCGACGTCAGCCTCGATCGCAGCGGCGATGTCGGCGAAACGTCCATTGACGGCACCGCGTGCGGCGAATTCGCGGATCAGTTCCAGCAAGCGCGGCGCGCGCGGGTCGACGGGATGGAAGCGATGTCCGAGTCCCGGCACATAGCCCTTCTCCTCGGCGAAGAACCGGTCGAGCCGCGCCGAGACCGCCTCATTCAGCGTCATCCCGGCATCGATCGCCACGGCAATGTCACCATAGAAGGAAAGCGCCTGCTCGCCGGCGCCTCCATGCACGTCGCCGAGAACGTTGATGGCCGAGGCCATGGCGCTGTTGATACCGACGCCGCAGGTTGCAGCCATGCGCGCGATGGCGATCGATGGCGCCTGCGGTCCGTGGTCGACGGCGGCACCGAGCGCAATGCCGAGCAGCGCGGCCTGATCCTCGCTGGGCAGTTCGCCGCGCAGCATCAGCCAGATCATCGCCGGGAAGCTGACGCGGCCGATCAGATCCTGGATCTCGTAGCCGCGCAGCCGGATGACACCAGGCCGCATCTCGATGATGTCGGTCTGCCACCATTCCTCGCCGCGCTCACGGCCTGTCTTCTTCTCCGTGCCGCTCATGCGCTTGCCTTTGTGTTGACGCGCGGTGGCAGGTCGGCGAACACCTCGCCCATATGTTCGCCGAGCGCCGGCGGCGGCTTTGTCGGCAAGGGCGCCTCGCCATCGACCATGAAGCCGCCGCGCAGAACGGTCAGCGGTTTGTCCATACCAGCCACATCGTCGAAATTCGCGGTCACCTGGCGTTCGAGGACTTGCGGCTCGGCCAGCACTTGCGGGATCGTCAGCACCCTGCCGGCAGGCACGCCGGCGCGATTGAGCATCTCTTCCCAGGCCGCAGCCGGCGCGCCCGCCAGGGCGTGCTCGATCTCGACTTTAAGCGCCGCACGGTTGCGCTTGCGCGTCTCGCGCTCGGCAAAGCGGGCATCCAGGGCCAGTTCCGGCCGGCCGATCAGCCGGCACAGCGTCACGAACTGTTCCTGCTTGTTGGCGGCGATATTGATGAGCCCGTCGCCGGTGCGAAACGCACCGGAGGGTGCCGCCGTCATGTTCTCATTGCCCATCGGCTTGGGGTCGATGCCTGCGGTCAGATAGTTGGAAACCGGCCAGCCAAGCGCGGAAAGTGTGCATTCGAGCATCGAGACGTCGAGAAAGGCACCCTCGCCGCTCGTCTTCTGCCGCACCAGCGCCGAGGCGATGGCGAACGCGCCGACCAGTCCGCCAAGCGTGTCGGCCACGGGATAGCCGACCCGCAGCGGCGCCGTTTCCGGTGTGCCGGTGATACTCATGATCCCCGACAGGCCCTGGATTATCTGGTCATAGGCGGGATTGTCGCGCATCGGCCCGGTCTGGCCGAAACCCGATATCGCGCAATAGACGAGGCCTGGACGCACCGTCTTCAGCGCCTCGTAGCCAAGCCCCAGCCGATCCATCACGCCCGGGCGGAAATTCTCCACCAGGGCATCGGCGCTGGCCACCAGATCGAAAAAGCGCTCGCGATCGGCTTGCTTCTTGAGGTCGAGCACCACCGACCGTTTGCCGGCGTTCTGCGCCAGGAACGATGCGCCCATGCCGGCGCTGTTCAGCTTTGGCGAGCCGCCGAGCTGGCGGGCCAGGTCGCCGCCTTGCGGCGCCTCGACCTTGATCACATCGGCGCCAAGCAGCGCCAGCTGATAGGCGCAGTAGGGACCGGCCAGCACATTGGTCAGGTCAAGGACGCGGATACCGGAAAGCAGTTCTGTCATGGCATCATGGATCGATCAGGCATCGCCGGGCACATGCTCCGGTCCGCGCCGACGCCGATGCTCGATGAAGGCCCAGATATGCGGGCCGGCGAGGCCGATGAAGGCGAGCGTCAGCAGCGTCAGCGACAGCTTGTGGGTGTAGAACACCGACCAGTCGCCATTCGAGATGGTCATCGCCCGGCGGAACTGGGTTTCGGCGAGCGGCCCAAGGATCATGCCGATAATGACAGGCGCGGTCGGGAAATCGAACCGCCGCATCAGGAAACCGGCCGCTCCCAGCAGATAGAGGATGACGAGGTCGATGGGCGACTGCGAAATACCATAGGTGCCGACCGTCGCGAACACCAGGATGCCGGCATAAAGCTGCGGCGCCGGGATTTTCAGCAACCGCACCCACAGCCCGATCAACGGCAGGTTGAGGATGACCAGGATGACGTTGGCGATGAACAGGCTGGCGATCAGCCCCCAGACGAGATCGCCCTGGGTCGTGAGTAGCAGCGGTCCGGGATTGATGCCGTAGCTCTGGAAGGCCGACAGCATGATCGCCGCCGTCGCCGACGTTGGCAGGCCGAGCGTCAGCATCGGCACCAGCACGCCGGCTGCAGACGCATTGTTGGCGGCTTCCGGGCCGGCGACGCCTTCGATGGCGCCGACCGTGCCGAACTCCTCCTTGTGCTTCGACAGCTTCTTTTCGATGGCGTAGGACAGGAATGTCGGGATCTCGGCGCCGCCGGCCGGCATGGCGCCGATCGGGAAGCCGATAGCAGCGCCGCGCAGCCACGGCTTCCACGAACGCCCCCATTCGGCCGCCGTCATGTAGAGCGAGCCCTTCAGCGGCACGATCTCGTCCTTGCCTGCATAGCGGCGCGAGGCCATGTAGAGCGTCTCGCCGACGGCAAACAGGCCGACCGCGGCAATGATGACATCGACGCCATCGAGCAGTTCGTTCGTGCCGAAGGTGAAGCGCGGCTGGCCGGTCTGCAGGTCGACGCCGATCATGCCGATGACGAAGCCGGCGAACAGGCTGGTCAGGCCGCGCACCGACGACGAGCCGAGCACCGCCGAAACGGTGATGAAGGCCAGCACCATCAGCGAGAAATATTCGGCCGGACCGAAGGCCAGCGCGAATTTGACCACCACCGGCGCCAGGAAGGCAACGCCCATCGTGCCGATCGTGCCAGCGACGAACGAGCCGATCGCCGACGTGGCGAGCGCCGCACCGCCACGGCCGGAACGCGCCATCCTGTTGCCTTCCAACGCAGTGACGATGGTGGCGCTTTCGCCGGGCGTGTTGAGCAGGATCGACGTCGTCGAACCGCCGTACATGGCGCCGTAGTAGATGCCGGCGAACAGGATGAAGGATGCCTCCGGCGCCACCTGATAGGTGATCGGCAAAAGCAGCGCGATGGTCAGCGCCGGCCCAAGACCGGGCAGCACGCCGATGGCGGTGCCAAGCGTGGTGCCAAGCAGGCACCACAGAAGGTTGACCGGGGTGAAGGCGACCGAGAAGCCATGTGCGAGATGTCCGAGCGTTTCCATGGCGTCAGCCCCTCAACACGGTGATGAACGCATCGATGACCGTGTTCAGCTGGTTCTCGATGAAACCGGCACCGATGTTGACGCCAAGCGCCCTGGCGAAGCCGAAATAGGCGGCCAGCGCCAGGATCAGGCCGAGCACTGCGTCACGCAGTGTGCGCTTGCTGCCGAAGCCGTAGCAGACCAGAACGAACATAATGACCGAGGCGGCGGTAAAGCCGAGCGGCTGGATCAGCACCAGGTTTGCCACCAGCCCGATAACGACGATGCCCATCGCCTTCCAGTCGGTCGGCGTTTCCTTTTCTTCCTCCGGCTGCCAGCCGCCGCGCAGCGCTGCGAGGATGAGCAGCAGCGAAAGCACGATCATGCCGGTCATGGTGATATAGGGAAAGACGGTCGGCCCGACCTTGGAATAGAGCGGCGACACCGGGATCGCCAAGGTCTGCCAGGCTACGGCCCCGGCGCAGGCGAGAAGCCCGACGCCGATCAACAATTCGGGCATGGCAAGGCGCGGCGCCGCCGCCTGAGGGTCGCTGGTGCTCATCGGTGTCCTCCCAAGGTGGCCGGCATCCTCCAGCCGACCGCATCCGCAGTTTCGCCGCATCATATGTCCATGCGGCAGGCGAGATGGGAAGGGGGCGGCACTCTAACCGCCCCCTGAAGACATCAGGCGAGGCCGAGATCCTTGAGGATCGCGGTGATGCGGGCCGTGTCCTCGGTGAGGAATTTTGCGTAGTCGTCGCCAGTCAAAAGGATGGGCGTCCAGTTGCGGTTTTTGCACTCGGTTGCCCATGCATCGCTCTTGGCCATGGTCTCGATCATTGTGACCATCGCCGCCTTGTCGGCGTCGGAAATGCCCGGCGGTGCGAAGACGCCGCGCCAGTTGAACAGCTCGACATCGATGCCGGCCTCCTTCAGCGTCGGCGCATCGATGCCGTCCTGGCGCTTGTCTGCCGAGATGGCGAGCAGCCGCAGCGCGCCCGCCTTGACCTGCTCGGAGAACTCGCCAAAGCCGGAGATGCCGGCCGCGACCTGGTTGCCGAGCAGCGCCGACAATGCCTCACCGCCGCCGGCGAACGGCACGTAGGACAGGTTTGTCGCCGGCACGCCGACCGTCTTGGCAATCAAGCCGAACAGGATGTGATCCGAACCGCCGGCGGAGCCGCCGGCGACGGGAACTTTTGTCGGATCGGCCTTGAGCGCGGCGACGAAATCAGCGGCCGTCTTGAACGGCGACTCCGCCGGCACGACCAAGGCCTCGAACTCGCCGGTGAGGCGGGCGATCGGGGTGACTTGCGTCAGATTGTTCGCGGCCTTGTTGGCAATGATGGCGCCAACCATGACCATGCCGGCAACCATCAGGGAATTGCCTTTGCCGTTCCACTGGCTGATGAATTGCGGCAGCCCGACAGTGCCGCCGGCGCCGCCGACATTGGTGATCTGCGAACCCGAGATGAGCTTTTCACTGCGCAGCACCTGGTCGATCGTGCGCGCCGTCTGGTCCCAGCCACCACCGGGTGCGGCAGGCACGAAGAGCTGTATCTGGGGCGCGCCTTCGGCGAAAGCGGGAGAAAGATGCGACGTCATCAGCCCGGCACCCACGGCTGCGGTGCTCATCAAAAATCTGCGTCTGTTCAGCATGGGGATTCCTCCAAATCACGACACCTCCTCCGGTGCCCGCCAAAACGCGCCTGCATCCAGACCCGTCATCGATTTCAAGCAGATGTTACGGAGTTCTGTCAACGGAAACGATATTCTACTGGACAGAACGATTTGGCGGCGCGACAGAGTCGCGTGCTCGGCTTTCTTCAAACTGGAACCGCCATGGACTCGCCAAGCAAATCGGCAAATGGGGAAATAGATCGCACCTCGGCGGACGGTGTTGCCGCGCTTGATCGGGCCATTGCCATCCTCGATGCCTTCACCACGGATGACCGGTCGCTCAGCCTGGCCGAAATCGCGGCGCGCACCGGCCTCTACAAGAGCACCATCCTGCGGCTTGCGAATTCCCTTTTGCGCGGACGATTGCTCGAGCGCCTCGACAACGGGCGCTACCGCGTCGGACCCGCGACCTTTCGGCTCGGTGCGCTCTACCAGCGTTCGGTCGTGGCGGTCGATATCCTGCTGCCGATCATGCGCGATCTTTCCGAGCGAAGCTGGGAGAGCGTTGCCTTCTATGTTCGCTCGGGCGATGTCCGCACCTGTCTCTACCGCGTCGAATCCAAGCACCCGATCCGCTACACGATACGCGAAGGCGACGTATTGCCTTTGCTGCTGGGCTCGGGCGGCCGCGTGCTCGCAGCGTTTTCGGGCCAGCAGGGCGAACCCTACGAGACCATCCGCAAGACCTGCAACTGCCTCGCCGTGGGCGACCGGGACCCCGAGACGGGGGGCGTGTCGGCGCCGGTGTTCGGCCCAGGAGGCGTCCTGCTCGGCGCCTTGACCCTAGCTGGGCCCAGCACGCGCGTCGACGCGGCATTTCTGCAGCGCATGAAGCGTCCGCTGCTCGAGGCGGCGGCCCGCGCCACCCGCGCCTTCGGCGAGGACGCCTCCATGCTGGAGCGGGCAAGCCTGGCAGCGGACGCCATGCCGTAGAATGCGTCCCGGTTGGAAGGCTCGCTCCGATCAATTTGACCAGAACCACACGGCGGTTCTTGGCGGGGCCCGCCTCGTCATCATTGCTGGCGACAGGCGCCATCATGCCGGCGCCGGCAGCGGGCAGCCTCGCCGCTCAGGTCACCGCGCCAGCAGGATTGTCGGAGTGTCATGATAGGTGGTCTTCACCACTTCCCGGTAACCGCACTTGGCAGCCACCCTCAGCGAAGCGCCGTTTTCCGGATCGATGATGCAGACGGTCTTCTCGCGCCCGAAAATCGCTTCGCCCCACGCCAGGACGCGGGCAACCACCTCGGTGGCGAAGCCCGCCCCGTGCACGGCCGGAACCAGCGCCCACCCGGCCTCGGGAATGCCTTCGATCGATGGTTCCATGTCGCGCTTCAGATCGTGAAACCCGGCCTCGCCGATGAAGCGCCCGGTCGCCTTCTCCTCGATCGCCCAGAAGCCATAGCCGAGCAGCGACCACAGGCCGGCGTGACGCAGGAAGCGCATCCAGCTCTCTTCGCGCGTGCGCGGCTTGCCCCCGATGAAACGGGTGACCACTGGATCGGTCCACATCGCGGCATAGGCGTCGAAATCGTCCAGCCGGTGTGCCCGCAGGATGGTTCGCTTCGTTTCGATGACAGGAGCGCTGGTCGCTTGTGGATTGTTCATGGGATCTGCCTCGCACGGATCGCCAGCGATTAGCAAATCGCCGATGCGGCGCAAGGGGCCAGGGCAACACGGCCCATCATCCAGGCGCCGCTATGGGAATTTTGCGAGACGGTGTTATTTTTCACCGCAGGCCGATTTCAACACCTGCCAGCGCGACTTTCAAGCGCGCATTGGCGCCGTCAAACCCGGGGAAGAGCATGGACACCACCGATCTTGCGCTTGCGATCTTCCATCATCTGCTGGTGTTTTCGCTGGCGGGAATCATCGGCGCCGAATTCGTCCTGATCCGCGGCGATCTGGGTGCTGCGACGCTCAAGAGGCTCGCCGGCATCGACCGCCATTACGGCGTCATCGCCGCGCTGATCATCGTCGTCGGCATCGGCCGCGTCTTCTATGGCCTCAAGGGCTGGGAATTCTACGTCTACAACTGGGTGTTCTGGGCCAAGATAGCGGCGTTCATCGTGGTCGGCCTGCTGTCGATCATCCCGACCGTCCGCTTCATATCCTGGAACAGGCAGGCGAGCGGCAATGCCTCGTTCCAGGTGCCGGCGACCGAACTTGCGTCCGTGAAGACCTATATCCGCGCCGAAGCTTTCATCTTCCTGCTCATCCCGGTCTTCGCGGCGGCGATGGCGCGCGGCTACGGCTACTAGGATAGGGCTGATCAGCAGTTTGCCGTTTGCCTCCGGTTGCAATCTGCTAGCTTGCGCTAGTTGTTGCTTCATCCGCAGGCGGTGCTGAGAGGGACCCCGCGCAGCGGTTGGAGATTGATACACTGGGAGGAGATCACGATGAGAAGATTTGTCGCCACTCTGGCTGCTGCCGCGGCCGTCACGCTTTATGGGTTCACTGCCGGCGCGCAGACCTATCCCGAACGCACCATCACCGTTGTGGTGCCGTTTGCGGCCGGCGGCCCGACCGACACGGTCACGCGCCTCGTCGCCGAAGCGATGTCGAAGGATCTCGGCCAGCAGGTCATCGTCGAAAATGTCGGCGGTGCCGGCGGCACGCTGGGTGCCGGCCGCGTCGCCAACGCCGAGCCTGACGGCTATACGCTGCTGCTCCATCATATCGGCATGGCGACAAGTGCGACACTGTACAGAAAGCTCGCCTACGACACGCTGAACGCCTTCGAATATGTCGGCCTCGTCACCGAGGTGCCGATGACCATCGTCGGCCGCAAGGACCTGGAGCCGACCGACCTCAAGGGGTTGGTGGAGTACGCCAAGGCCAACAAGGATTCCATAACCGTCGCCAATGCAGGCATCGGTGCGGCCTCGCATCTATGCGGCATGCTGTTCATGAGCGCCATCAAGACGCCGCTGGTCACCGTACCCTACAAGGGCACCGGCCCGGCCATGACCGATCTCCTCGGCGGCCAGGTCGACATCATGTGCGACCAGACGACCAACACCACCAAGCAGATTCAGGGCGGCACCATCAAGGCCTATGCCGTCACCTCGCCGGAGCGCCTCGATGTGCTGAAAGACGTGCCCACGACGGTGGAAGGCGGCCTTCCCGAAGTGCAGGTCGGCATCTGGCACGGTCTCTATGCACCCAAGGGCACGCCGGCCGGGATCACCGAACGCCTGTCGAAATCGCTGCAGGTCGCGCTGAAGGACCAGAACGTCGTCGCCCGCTTCGCCGAACTCGGCACCAAGCCGTCGCCCGAGGCCGATGCGACGCCCGCCGCACTGAAGGCCAAGCTGGAAAGCGAGATCGCGCGCTGGAAGCCGATCATCGAAGCCGCCGGCCAGTACGCCGACTGAGGTTTGAATAGGGGCGCCACCAGCGCCCCTATTCGCTTGGCATCCGCTACCCACTGCGGGCTTGGGAGAACCATCATGAAACCTTTCGCGATCGACAGGGCCAACGGCCTGTGCGCCGCCCTGTTCATCGGTTTCGGCGCATGGTTCGCGCTGCAATCGCTCGGCCTCGAAATCGGCACCGCGTTGCGCATGGGTCCAGGCTATTTTCCGCTGGTCCTGGCGATCGTGCTGATCCTGCTTGGCGCCGTCATTCTCGTCCAGGCCGTACGCGTCGAGGGCGAAGCGATCGGGCATATCGCGTGGCGCGGCATGCTGCTCATCCTGCCTGCTCCGATCTTCTTCGGCCTGACGGTGCGCGGCCTCGGCTTCATCCCGTCGATCTTCCTGACGGCGTTGATCGCGTCGTTTGCCAGCCGCCGCATGAAGCCGTTGACCGCGCTCGTGCTGTCGGCCGGCCTGACATTGTTTGCGTACCTCGTCTTCAGCTACGCGCTCGGCCTGCCGTTCCGCCGCTTCGGCCCGTGGCTGGCCCCATGGTTGGTGTCGTGAGGCGATGAGCATGGATCTGCTCGACAACCTCGCGCTCGGTTTTTCGACGGCGACGTCGCTGACCAACCTCGGTTTCTGCCTGATCGGCGTCCTTCTCGGCACGCTGATCGGCGTCCTGCCCGGCATCGGCGCCACCGCGACCATCGCCATGCTTTTGCCGATCACCTTCCAGATCGGCGACCCGGTTTCCTCCCTCATCATGCTCGCCGGCATCTATTACGGTGCCCAATATGGCGGCTCGACCACCGCCATTCTCATCAACATGCCGGGCGAATCCTCGTCCGCCGTCACCGCGATCGACGGCTACCAGATGGCCAGGAACGGCCGCGCCGGAGCGGCCCTCGCGATCGCGGCCATCGGCTCGTTCTTTGCCGGCACGGTGTCGACGTTCCTCGTCGCCATCTTTGCCCCGCCGCTGACGGCGATCGCGCTGAAATTCGGCGCGGCCGAGTATTTTTCGCTGATGATCGTCGGCTTGGTTTCGTCCGTCGCGCTCGCCCACGGCTCTATCGTCAAGGCGCTGGCCATGGTCGTGCTCGGCCTGCTGCTCGGCATTGTCGGCACCGACATCTACACCGGCACGCCGCGCTTCACGCTTGGAATCCGGGAATATGCCGACGGATTGAATTTCGTTGCGGTGGCGGTCGGCGTCTTTGGCGTCGCCGAGATCCTGCGCAACCTCGAAAACGAGGATGAGCGTTCCGTGATGATCCGCAAGGTCACCGGCCTTATGCCGACCCGCGAGGACTTTCGGCGCATGGCAGCGCCCATCGTGCGCGGAACAATCATCGGTTCGGCGCTCGGCATCCTGCCGGGAGGCGGCGCGATCCTGGCAGCTTTTGCGTCCTACACGGTCGAAAAACGCGTCTCGAAAAACCCGCAGGAGTTCGGCAAGGGCGCCATCGAAGGCGTCGCCGGACCGGAATCGGCCAACAATGCCGGTGCGCAGACCTCCTTCATCCCGATGCTGACGCTCGGCATTCCGGCCAACCCGGTCATGGCGCTGATGATCGGCGCCATGATCATCCAGGGCATCGTACCCGGCCCCAATGTCGCGACCGAACAGCCGGCGCTGTTCTGGGGCATCATCGCCTCGATGTGGATCGGCAATCTGATGCTGATCATCCTCAACCTGCCGCTGATCGGGCTTTGGGTGAAGCTGCTGACGATCCCCTATTACGTGCTCTTCCCGATCATCATGGCGTTCTGCTCGATCGGCGTCTACAGCGTCAACAGCAACGTCTACGACCTCTACGCCGTCGCCTTCTTCGGCTTCCTCGGCTACCTCCTGACCAAGCTGCGCTGCGAACCGGCGCCGCTGCTGCTCGGCTTCGTGCTCGGCCCGCTGCTCGAGGAAAACCTGCGCCGCGCCATGATCCTCTCGCGCGGCGACCCAAGCACCTTCTTGACCAGACCGATCAGCGCCAGCCTGCTGCTCATCGCGCTCGCCGTGCTCGTCATCGTCTTCCTGCCGGCGGTCAAGAAAAAGCGCGAACAGGTGTTTGTGGAGGAGAGTTGAACTACGTCGTCGTTCCGCTTCGGTCCTGGATCTCCTCGACAGGATCGAGCGGTGCGATCGGCACCAGCGGTGCCGGCACATCGGTCGTCTTGACCTCGGCCTTGCAGATGTCGGCGATGACGCAGGCCGGGCAATCCGGCTTGCGCGCCTTGCAGACATAGCGGCCATGCAGGATCAGCCAGTGATGTGCATGGCGCATATATTCGTCCGGAATGATCTTCAACAATCCCTGCTCGACCTGTTCCGGTGTCTTGCCGGGCGCCAGCCCGAGCCGGTTGCCGATGCGCAGAATGTGCGTGTCGACCGCCATCGTGTGCTGGCCGAAGGCCATGTTGAGCACGACATTGGCGGTCTTGCGCCCGACCCCGGGCAGCTTGACCAATTCATCGCGACTGTCGGGTACCTCGCCGCCATGGTCGCGGATCAGCGCCTGCGACAGCGCAATCACATTCTTCGCCTTGTTGCGCCACAGCCCGATGGTGCGGATATATTCGCCGACCCTTGCCTCCCCCAGCGCCAGCATCTTGTGCGGCGTATCGGCGGCCTTGAACAGCGCCCGCGTCGCCTTGTTGACGCCGGCATCCGTCGCTTGCGCCGACAGCACCACCGCGACCAGCAGCGTGAAGGCGTTGACATGTTCGAGCTCCCCCTTCGGCTCGGGCCGCTGGACGGAAAAGCGCCGGAATATCTCGTTCACTTCGGCCGGGCTGTAGCGTGACGCGCTTCGCACCGGCCGCGGACGCGGCTTGGCGTTCGACCCATCGCGTCGTGCGGGCAACAGCTCTTTTTTGGAAAGGGAAGAATCTTTGGACTTGGGGCTCGCCATTTCCCTCCTATAATATCCCCTCATGAGCGACACAAACGCCTCGTTTCAGGCCGACGAGCCATTCTTTCAGGCGCTACTCACCCCGCACCGGTCTCTGGGCCGGACAGGATTCCTCGTCCTGATGGGCGCGCTGCTGTTCGGCTGGCTGGTAACAGGCGCGTTTTTCCTGTCGCGCGGCGCCTGGCCGGTGTTCGGCTTCTTCGGCCTCGACGTGGCCGCCGTCTACATCGCCTTTCGCATCAACTATCGTGCCGCTCGTGCCCGCGAAGAAGTCTCGGTCTCGCGCACCAGCCTCGACATCCGCAAGACAGCCCCCTCGGGGAAATCGGAAGCGCATCGCTTCAATCCGTTCTGGGCGCGGTTTTCGGTGGCCCGTCACGCCGAGATCGGCATCACAGGGATGACGGTGGAAGGCCAAGGGCAGAACGTGCCGATCGGATCGTTCCTGGACCCCGATTCCCGCGAGAGTTTTGCCACCGCCTTTTCGCGAGCGCTGGCGACAGCCAAGGCACGCTGAGCCAGCCACGAGCGACTCCAGGGCTCGAATCCCGTGCCTATCTGGGTATGCGCCGCAAGAAGGCAAGTTTCGGGTGGCGATCGACGCCCCGAGGGGCGATATTCCGGCTCAAGGAGACAGTTCCATGAGCACACACACCGCGGTCCTCAAAAAGGACATCACGCCTGAAGGCAGCGACTACGAAATCGTGCGCCGTGCCATCGAGAAGATCAGTCTCGACTATCGTGATCAGCCTTCCCTTGAAGAACTGGCCGAGGAGGTCGGCGAGACGCCGACCGGCTTGCAAAAACTCTTCACCCGCTGGGCCGGCCTGTCGCCTAAGGCCTTCCTGCAGGCGGTGACACTGGACCATGCGCGCAGGCTGCTCGATTCCGGCATGCCGCTGCTCGAGACCTCGTTCGAACTGGGCATGTCCGGCCCGGGCCGGCTGCATGACCTGTTCGTCACGCATGAGGCGATGTCGCCGGGCGACTACAAGACACGCGGCGCCGGGCTCACCATCCGCTACGGCTTCCATTCCTCGCCGTTCGGCACCGCCCTGATCATGGCCACCGAGCGCGGGCTCGCCGGCCTCGCCTTCAGCGACCCCGGCGAGGAACGCGCCGCCTTCGCTGACATGTCCAGCCGCTGGCCGAACGCCATTTATGTCGAGGACATGACTGCTACCGGCCCCTATGCCGCCCGTATCTTCGACCCGACGCTGTGGCGCCCCGACCAGCCGCTGCATGTCGTCATGATCGGCACCGACTTCCAGGTTCGCGTCTGGGAGGCGCTGCTCAAGATCCCGATGGGTAAGGCCCGCACCTATTCCTCGATTGCGGCCAGCATCGGCGCACCATCCGCCAGCCGTGCGGTGGGTGCGGCCAACGGCGCCAATCCGCTCTCTTTCGTGGTGCCTTGTCACCGCGCCATCGGTAAATCAGGCGACCTCACCGGCTATCACTGGGGCCTGACCCGCAAGCGCGCCATTCTGGGCTGGGAAGCCGGGCAGGTATCGTAATATCGATTTTTCTCGACATTACGAAGAAAACCATGGGTATGTCGGCGTTATTAAGTATAAGCGCGATTTCCACTGTGGTTTTCGCCTTTGCAACCGAGGGCAACCTCCGGTTCCTGTAATAGTTATTTTGAACCTTTATTTTAGGTAACTCTAAATTAACCACGATAAAGTGATGATGCCCTCATATGAATCCGGACGATCCGGCTTGATAGGAGGTCCCGATGACATTGTTTCGCGTCGCCTGCGGCGCAGCTCTGCTGGTTGCCAGCATCGACGAGGCCGCGTTGGCCGCGACGCAGAATGTCATCTTCAATGGCACGATCGCGCCCACGTGCACGCTTGTCGTTGCCACCAACGGTACGATGACGGCCAGTCCCGATCTCCAGTCCCTCGGTTCCCACAACAGCGGCGGCTCGGCTGGAACCGTGACGCTGACGACGACCGGAGGTGTGTCGCTGAGTGTCGACCCGGTCACCACCATGACGGTGCCATCGGCAGACAGCACGTCGACGACCTGGACGCCCACCTACTCAGCCGCCGGCGCGCATGCCATCGGTGAGACCGGCTCGGCAAGCAGCATCACCACCCCCGGCGCCGACCTCGTTTCGGTCCACCTCGCCGGCACCAAGGGCGGCAGCAATCGCTTCGCCAACGGCAATTATCAGGCAACGGTAACGCTGCGCTGTGAATGACGCGAGCGAAGGAGGGGGTCGTGAAACATGCTCGAATCCTGGCGACGGCACTGGCCGTCGGATTGGCGCCCATTGCCGCCAAGGCCCAGTCGATGTCGCCGATGCGTGGCGAGATCAACAGCTTCACCGACGTCTTCGCGGTTCGCGTCTTCCCCGCCAATCCCTACGACCGGAAGATCCGGGTCGAAATCCATGTCTACGATCAGGATTTTCAGCCGGTAGATGCCAGAATCTCTCCAGATATATTCCAGCTGGCTTCGCAGGCCTCCCGTTCTGTCCTTGTGGTTGTGCCTTTTGACGGCGCTGCCGAGCGTAAAGTGCGTATCTGTACCGAAAGCATCCCCTTTCCCAATCAACAGACGCAGATAAGGGCACAGATATGCGGAAAGTTTTTTGGGCGCCGCAAGTCCTGACACTGGCGCTCGCGGCTGCTTGGGCGGGTGCGTCGCCGGCCGGGGCCGAGGACGTCTACAACCTTAACCAGAATGAGAGCGGCTTCAACCTGCCCGGCGTCACCTTGCCCCAGGGCCAGGACGAGGTCCATGCCGCGGACGGTACCACTTGCCGTTCCGCCGTCTCCGGTTCCGGCGCTTATGTCGATCTCGGCGTTATCAGAGGCAACAGCCAGTCGGACAACAGCGTTGCCACCTATGGTCGGGTGGTGATCCCGATCGGGCGCACGCCGAAGCGCGTCGATTGCAGCCGTCTCTATGAGCTTGAGGTCGAGCGCCTGCAGTTGGAACTGAAGCTCCTCAAAATGGGCCTCGGCGCCGACGGCCAGACGGCGAGCGTGGCTGCCAGCACTTCCACGGCCGCGTCACCGGGGTGGGCCAACGAAGGCTGGAGCATCAGGACCGGAAGTGGTGATGGCAAGAAAAAGAAGAAGCAGTAGTCGCGCGCTGCTTGCGATGGCAGCACTTGCCGGTTCCTGCCTTCCCGTGCAGGCGGCGATCATCGGCACCTGCACCATCATGGTCGGGGCGTCCGGAACGATGAAGGCCAATCCCGCCATCAGCATACTGGGCTCCAAACAGGCAGGCGGATCGAGCGCCAGCGCCACCGTGGTGGCAAGCTCCCTGTTGTGCTCGATACTTAATTTGCTTGACTGCTATTCGGTTTCGGCGCCGGCGCCTGCCGCATTCTCGTCCGCGCCGAGCGGCGGCGGCACCAACGTGACCTTCGCTTCGGTCTTCCGCCTCGATGGCTCGGGGGCAGATGTCAACGGAAGTGTGCCGCAGAGGGTTGCCAACGGCACCCACACGATGCAGGTCGACCTCACCGCCACCAGGTCGAGCGGTATCTTTCCCGCCGGCAACTATCAGGGCACGGTCACCGTGCGCTGCGAATAAGGCCACGACACCCCAAATCGGGCTGGACCATGCGCGTGGTCTGGCAAGCCGCGGCCTTACAGGTTAGCTTCCGCGCAATCGGAACGACCTGCGTTCGCTTGGACGCACAAGGATGCTCCGACATTTGAATTTGCGTTGCCAGGAGGCCTTGCTTGATTATCGTCATCGGTTCGATCAACCTCGACCTTATTGCCAAGGTCGACCGCTTGCCTAGCCCCGGCGAGACGGTAGGCGGCTCGGCCTTCACCACCGCGCCTGGGGGCAAGGGCGCCAACCAGGCACTGGCCGCCGCACGCGCCGGCGCCTCGGTGCGCATGGTCGGCGCCGTCGGCAGGGACAGCTTCGCCGCCGAGGCACTGGCATTGCTGCGCGACGGCAAGGTCGACCTGTCCGGCGTTGCCGAGACTCACGCCTCGACCGGCACGGCACTGATCATGGTCGCCGACGACGGCGAGAACATCATCGCCGTGGTGCCGGGCGCCAACGCTTCCGTGGTGCCCGGCGATCTCTCCAAGGCCTTTCTGAAAAAAGGCGACGTCGTGCTGCTGCAAAATGAGATTCCGCTGGCCACCGTCGATGCCGCCCTCGACCAGGCAAGGGCGGCCGGCGCCATCACCGTGCTCAACACGGCGCCGTTCCAGGGGCAAGCAGCCGGCTTTCTCGGCAAGGCCGACTATGTCGTCGCCAACGAAACCGAGTTCGACCTCTATGGCGAAGCGCTGTCGCTGCAAGGCCGCGACCGGGCGGCCCGCATGCGCGACTTTGCCGGAAAGACCGGCCGCACCGTCGTCGTCACACTCGGCGGCGACGGCGTGATGGCGGCGACACCGACCGAGTACCTGGCCGTTCCTGCGCGCAAGATAACGCCTGTCGACACGGTCGGCGCCGGCGATACGTTCTGCGGCTATTTCGCCGCCAGCCTGTCGTCGGGCCTCACGCTCGAACAGGCGCTGGCGCGCGCCGGCGCAGCCGGCTCGCTGG
Organism: Mesorhizobium sp. M7A.F.Ca.US.010.02.1.1; assembly: GCF_004023085.1. Taxonomy (NCBI): domain Bacteria; kingdom Pseudomonadati; phylum Pseudomonadota; class Alphaproteobacteria; order Hyphomicrobiales; family Phyllobacteriaceae; genus Mesorhizobium; species Mesorhizobium sp. M7A.F.Ca.US.010.02.1.1. The sequence continues at coordinate 215,416 of NZ_RZRV01000005.1, forward strand.
CCTGCCTGAAGCCTGGCGCCCAACCGGCGATCCCGCTCGCCAAAGACGTCGATCAGGCGCTGCAGGAAACCCGTTAAAATGCTGCGTCCTCAAACGAAGCATGCCGTGCCGCCGGCAAGCGACATCTGCCGCCTTTCCGCGGTCGAACTCGCCGGCGCGATCCGGGAGAGAGAGCTTTCCGTGCGTGAGGTGGTGGCGGCATTCCTCGATCGCATCGAGGCGGTCAATCCGCTGGTCAACGCCATCGTCTCCTTGCGCGATCGCGGCGACATCCTGCGCGAAGCCGATGCGGCCGATGCCAGTCCGGCGCGAGCCGAAGCCGGCCCGCTCTTCGGCCTGCCGATGGCCATCAAGGACCTCGCCTCGACCACGGGCCTCAGGACCTCGTTCGGCTCGCCGATCTTCGCCGATTTCGTGCCGCAGGAAGACGACTTCTTCGTCGAGCGCATCCGCAATGCCGGCGCCATCATCATCGGCAAGACCAACGTCCCCGAATTCGGGCTTGGTTCCAACACCTATAATGCCGTGTTCGGGCCGACGCTGAACGCCTTCGATCCGGCCCTGACCGCCGGCGGCTCGAGCGGCGGCGCGGCGGTGGCCCTGGCGCTCGACATGGTGCCCGTCGCCGATGGCAGCGACTTCGGCGGCTCGCTGCGCAACCCGGCCGCCTGGAACAATGTTTTTGGCTTCCGCCCGTCGCAAGGACTTGTTCCCGGCGGACCCGATTTCGAAGTCTTCCATGCGCAGATGGGCGTCGACGGGCCGATGGGCCGCAACGTCCGTGACATGGCGCTGCTGCTCGATGTGCAGGCCGGTTACCACCCGCACGCGCCATTGTCCTACGAGAAACCCGGCTCGTTCCTCGAAGGGCTTGGAATACCGGCAACTGGTGGCCGCATCGCCTGGCTCGGTGACCTCCACGGTCATCTGCCGGTTGAAACAGGCATTCTCGGCCTGTGCGAGGCGGCACTTGGCCGCTTTACGGAAGCGTCCTTCGCGACCGAGCCCCTGCTGCCGGATTTCGATTTCGAAGCGCTGTGGCAGGCCTTCGTGACGCTGCGCCAGGCCAGCAGCGGCTGCGCGCTCAAAACCCACTATGACGATCCCGCGAAGCGCCGGCTGCTCAAGCCGGAAGCCATCTGGGAAGTGGAGAACGCCATGCGGCTGACGGCGCCGCAGATCCGCGCCGCCTCCGTGACCCGCACATCCTGGCATCGCAAGCTGCTGTCGCTCTTCGACCGCTATGACCTGATTGCGCTGCCGACGGCGCAGGTCTTCCCCTTCGACATAGGCACGCATTGGCCCCGTGAGGTCGCCGGACGCGCAATGGACAGCTACCACCGCTGGATGCAGGTTTCCGCCTTCGCGACCCTAGGCGGCTGCCCGGCGGTCAACGTGCCGGTCGGCTTCGACGACCGGGGCCGGCCGATGGGCATGCAGCTGATCGGGCGGCCGCGCGGCGACCTCGCCGTACTCAAGGCGGCGGCGGCCTATGAGGCTACACTGCCCTGGCAGGCCGGCGCCTGAACCGGGCGGACTGGCGTGTCGCAGGGCGCTAGGTAGCGGCTTGCACCGGCTGCGCTGCTATGCATTGATTACCCTCAACCGCGCCGCCTCGGCGGTATTCCTGGGGAAAAATCATGTCGTTCGAACTCTACGCTGCCTATGTCCTCGCTTGCATCGTTATCATCCTGGTGCCCGGTCCGACGGTCACGCTGATCATCGCCAACAGCATTCGCCATGGCTCGCGCGCCGGCCTCGCCAATGTCGCCGGCACGCAGGCCGGGCTTGCCGTGATGATCGCCATCGTCTGCATCGGCCTCAACACGCTGATCGCAGGCATGGGCCACTGGTTCGAGTGGGTCAGGCTGATCGGCGCCGCCTATCTGATCTGGATGGGTGTGCAGATGTTCCGTTCCAAAGGCACGCTGAATGCCGATGGAACAGCGAGAAAGCCACGCGGCGGCTTCTTCCTGCAGGGCTTGCTGGTGGCGCTCAGCAATCCCAAGACGCTGATTTTTTTCGGCGCCTTCTTTCCGCAGTTCATTTCGCCGCAAGGCAACTACTCGCTGCAGATCGCCATCATGGGCCTGACCGCCATGATCTTCGCCGCCTTCTCGGATTCGACCTATGCGCTGGCCGCCGGCCGCGCCGGGCGCCTGTTGTCGGCCGGCCGCATAAAACTTTTGTCGAGGATCAGCGGCAGCTTCATGGTCGGCGGCGGCCTGTGGTTGGCGTTTTCAAAGGCGAAGTAAGGTGCGCCTCTTCCCTCGCCCCGTTTACGGGGAGAGCGTGGTCGCGAAGCGATCGGGTGAGGGGCAACGCCGGGTCTGCAGACAAAATATTAACGTTTGTGCCGCCCCTCATCCGCCTGCCGGCACCTTCTCCCCGTGAACGGGGAGAAGGAAGAACCTACAGCCGCCCCAGCCTCTCCACCAGCAACGCGAAAAAGCCGTCATGGTCGATGTCGCGCATCACCATGGCGTTCTTCGGCCGTTTGGTGACGCCCCACCAGTCGATCACGGTCATGCCCATGGTGAGCTCGGAGGCCGTTTCCACGCTGACGTTGCAGTTGCGGCCCTTGAACAGGTCCGGCTTCAACAGATAGGCGATGACGCAAGGGTCGTGCAGCGGGCCGCCGTCGGTGCCGTATTTCTCCTCGTCAAAGCGCTCGAAGAACTCCAGCATCTCGGCGGTGGCGGTGCCGACCTTGGTGCCGAGCGTGCGGAAGGTTTGCGTGCGCTTGGCAGTGGTCAGCGCCTTATGGGTGACATCGAGCGGCATCATCACGATCGGGATGCCGGATTTGAGCACGACATCGGCGGCCTGCGGATCGACATAGATGTTAAATTCGGCGGTCGGGGTGACGTTGCCGCCTTCGAAGAAGCCGCCGCCCATCAGCACGATTTCCTTGATGCGTGGTGCGATGCGCGGCTCGCGGATCAGCGCCAGCGCAATGTTGGTGAGCGGGCCGAGCGCGCAAAGCGTGATCGTGCCGCTTTCTTCGCTCATCAGCGTCTGGACGATGAAATCGACCGCGTACTGGTCCTGCAGCTTCATCGTCGGTTCGGGCAGTTGCGGTCCGTTGAGACCGGTCTTGCCATGCACTTCCTCGGCGGTGACCAATTCGCGCATCAGGGGCCGGATGGCGCCGGCATAGACCTTGATGTCCGGACGGCCAGCCAACTCGCAGATCTTGCGGGCATTCTTTTCGGTAAGCTTCAGCGGCACGTTTCCGGCAACGGCTGATATGCCGACGATCTCCAGTTCGGAGCTGCCGAGCGCCAGCAATATGGCGACGGCATCATCCTGACCGGGATCCGTGTCGATGATGATCTTGCGTGACTGGGGCATTTCAATTCCTTGTTTGGCGAGGTCGTGGGCTTGAACCGATCCGATCGAAACATCCAAATGACGCCGAAGCGGCCGCGAGCTGCCATGCCGAACCGCTCGACCGGGGAAGACGATCCCCGACCTGCGCGCTTCTCCTTGCATCTGCTCGCCGTTTCAAGCGCCATGCCGATCATTCCTGTGAGTCCACGGCCTGGTCTTTTTGGGCGGGTCTGTTGACGGCTTGAACTTGGTCGCGGGGCGGACCATATCAAGGCCATCGGGAAAAATGCCATCTGGGTTTTTCCACTTTATGTCGCTCTTGAGAGGACAATGTAACATGAGCCGAATGACGCCCTTTTCCAGCCCGCTTCTCCTTGGTTTCGACGCCATGGAAAAGACCCTGGAACGCTTGGCGAAATCCGGCGACAGCTACCCTCCCTACAACATCGAACGCCTCAGCGGCGCCGACGGCAAGACCGAAAGGTTGCGCATCACATTGGCGGTCGCCGGTTTCGCCGAAAGCGATCTCGATGTCACCACGGAGGAAAACCAGCTGGTCGTGCGCGGCCGTCAGACCGACGACACCGAGCGCGAATTTCTTCATCGCGGCATCGCCGCGCGCCAGTTCCAGCGCTGTTTCGTGCTGGCCGACGGCATGCGGGTGATCGCGGCGGAGTTGAAGAACGGTCTTTTGTCGATCGACCTCGATCGGCCGGAGTCCGAACGGCTGGTACGGAAAATAAACATATCGGTGAAAGACTGATCTTTACCACTGCATCGGCCGGAAAATCGGCACCGATTTTTCGAAAGCACGATGCAGCAAATTGAATGGCTCTCATGCGGGATGGCCTTGAGCGGCGTCCTCGCGCCAAGGAGGCTTTGAAATGACCAGAACTGAAAACATCACCATGACCAATGGCGAATTCGCTCATCTCGGCGAAGGCTCGGTCGCTTATCTCAGAAAGGTCTCGAGCGACGAATTGCTCGGCCGTTTCCCCAATCTCGGCGAAATCGCCCCCGGCATGGAACTGTGGGCGCTGTTTGCCGCCAATGGCCAGCCGATCCTGCTTTCCGATGCGCGTGACCGCGCTCTGGCCGGTGCCATGGAAAACGATCTGACCACGGTCGCCATTCACTGAGAGCGATTTCCCGCTGAAACGGAAAAGGGCCGCCCATGGCGGCCCTGTGGCGATATCATTCTCGAAATTCAGGCCGCGTGCGAAGCCTGGGTGTCCGATAAAAGCGCGTGGATAGCCGTGGCGTCGCGCGTACCCCTGATCTTGGCCACCGTGTCGGCATCGCGCAGGACCCGCGCGATGCGCGACAGTGCCTTGAGGTGGTCGGCGCCCGCCCCTTCCGGCGCCAATAGCAGAAACACCAGATCGACGGGCTGATCATCCAGCGATTCGAAATCGACAGGCGTCTCCAGCCGGGCGAAAACACCTGCGATGCGCTTCACGCCGGCCAGCTTGCCGTGCGGAATGGCGATGCCGTTGCCGACGCCGGTCGAACCCAGCCGCTCACGCTGCAAGATGGTGTCGAACACCTCCCGCTCCGGAATGCCGGAAATCGCCGCTGCCCGTTCGGACAGCAATTGCAGCAGCTGCTTCTTGGAGTTCGCCTTCAACGCCGGCAGTATCGCCGGAACGTTGATAAGATCGCTCAGATCCATGCTTGAAAATCCCTTGTTCGCCTGCCGTCACCAGTCCCCACCCCTCGTGCGGCCGGCTCTTATCCCAGTGCGACCGTGGTCGTCACGTCCGTGCGACCATTGTCGTCACGCTTGCGCGACCTTGGTCGTCGACGGGTCGATCCAGCCGATATTTCCATCGGGTCGGCGATAGACGATGTTGAGATGGTCGGTTCCCGCATTGCGGAAGACAAAGACCGGGCTGTCCTTGGTGTCGAGCTCGATGACCGCCGACGCCACCGACATGGTCTTCAGCGTCATGGTTGATTCGGCGACGATGGCCGGCGCGAAATTCTCCGGAATGTCCTCGTCGTCATCGGCAAGCGGCGCCATCACCGTGTAGGCTATGTCGGTCGGCTGGCCGTTGGTGGCGCCCGAATTGTGCGATTTCAGCCGGCGCTTGTAGCGCCTCAGGCGGGTTTCCAGACGATCCGCCGCGGCCTCGAAGGCCAATGTCGGATCCTGGGCATCGCCGGTGGCCTGCAGCGAAGCGCCGGAATCCAGCCGGATCATGCAGTCCGCCGAATAGCGCGAGCCCGATTTGATGACCGTGACATGTCCGGCAAAGCCGCGATCGAAATATTTGCCGATCGCTTCGCCGACGCGATCATTGATGCGTGTCCGAAACGCATCGCCGATGTCCATGTGTTTTCCCGATATGCGCAGATTCATCTGAAAACTGACCTTCCTGCTCAGGCTTCAAACTGGCCCGAGTTTATACTCGTGATCCGTGCGCACAAGCTTTGCGGCGTCACTTGCGCCGATTTTAAATCCAAACTTTCCGGTTGATCACAAGCCGCCCTTTGACCGTCCCGAGGCCAACGTCGTGACGGACCATCCGCATGCGGGCATCTAGCCCGTCTCATGCGGGCGGGCTTCTAGCCACTTCACCGCGGCTTGTCAATGAAGTGCCGGCCTGTGGAAAATCGACCCGCTCAGCGCCCGGCGCTGGCCATCGCCCGTTTCTCGCGTCGGCGCTGCACCGAAGAGGGGATATTCATGCCTTCCCGGTACTTGGCGACCGTACGCCTTGCAATGTCGACGCCACTTTCACGCAACATGTCGACGATTGCGTCGTCGGAAAGCACGTCGACGGGTTTTTCCTCGTCGATCAACTGCTTGATGCGGTCACGCACGGCTTCCGAGGAATGCGCATCGCCGCCGCCCGAGGCGGCGATCGAGGCGGTGAAGAAATACCGGAGCTCGAACACGCCGCGCGGCGTCAGCATGTATTTGTTGGCTGTGACCCGGCTGACCGTCGATTCGTGCATGCCGATGGCGTCGGCCACCGTGCGCAGATTGAGCGGCTTCAGCTGCCGCACGCCATGGACGAGGAAGGCATCCTGCTGGCGAACGATTTCCGAGGCGACCTTGAGGATGGTCTTTGCCCGCTGGTCGAGGCTGCGCGTCAGCCAGTTTGCATTCTGCAGGCATTCGGCCAGAAAATCCTTTTCCGCCTGGTTCTTGGCCTGCGGTGAGACCTGGGCGAAATAGATATGGTCGACCAAAACCCGCGGCAGCGTTTCGGCATTGAGCTCGACCGTCCAGCTGCCGTCATTGGCCGCGCGCACCTCGACATCGGCGACGATCGCGTCGCTGGCGCCGCCCGAAAACGCCATGCCCGGCCGGGGATCGAGCGCCCGGATCTCCGCCAGCATGTCGAGCAGATCCTCCTCGTCGACACCGCAGATCCGTTTCAATGCGTGAAAATCACGCCGTGCCAGGAGTTCGAGATTGGCGACCAGCGCCTTCATCGCCGGATCGAGCCGGTTGCGCACCGCAAGTTGCAGCGACAGGCATTCGGCTAGGTCGCGGGCAAACAGGCCGGCCGGCTCGAAGGTCTGACACACCGCCAGCACCTTCGCGACGGCGGCGGCATCCGCACCGAGACGAACGGCGATCTCGGCCAGGTCGGCACGCAGATAGCCGCTCTCGTCAAGGCCGTCGGCGAGTTCGGCGGCGATCAGCCGTGCAGCCGGATCGGCGAAGGCTAGCGCCACCTGTTCACCGACATGGTCGCGCAGCGTGATCACAGCAGTCGCCATATCGCCCGCATCAAACCACTCGGATGAGGAACCCGCGCCATTGCCCGAAGCCGACTTCCATTGTGCCGTCAGGTCGGGACCGAGCCGCTCGCTGGTGCCCGGGTCGTCGGGAAACAGGTTTTCCAGCGACGTGTCGAGCTTGTCCGAGATCGCCTCGGCGCTCCACTGCGTCTCGTTTTCGAACCAGTCGCCTTCGGCGGTGGCTTGCGGCTCCGCCTCGATCTTCTGCGCCTGGTCGCTGGCGGCATCGTCCTGCGGCTCGGCGCGTTCCAGCAGCGGATTGCGCTCGATTTCCTCGTCGATGAAATGCTCAAGCTCGACATGGGTGAACTGCAGCAGCCGAATCGACTGCATCAGCTGCGGCGTCATCACCAGCGACTGCGATTGTCGTAGCTGTAGTTTGGCCGCCAACGCCATGGTTCGGTTTCAAACGCCTCGTCTACGCATCCCGACTTCCGGGCAAGAATTTTGCAGCCGGCCATAAAAACTGGCCCGGCTTTTGCTTGTCAAGGCAATTGGTAGCAAAACGCGCTTACCGGAGCGTTATCCCGGAGCAAAATCGAGAAAAAAGCGCCGCGCGAACCGCAAAAATCGTGTCAGGAAACAAATTTCACGCTCAGAGCAATTCCAGGAAAAGTGTGAAACGGTTTTCCCGGAAAAGCGCATAGCGCTTTCCCTTGGGAATTGCGTCAAGACGAAAAGACGGAGGGGATTGGCGTTTTCCATGAACGACGAACCGTTCAGAGCGTAAAACCCTCGCCGAGGTAAAGTCGCCGCACATCCGGGTTTGCCACCACTTCGTCGGCCCTGCCATGGGTCAGCACCTGGCCGGCATGGATGATGTAGGCGCGGTCGATCAGGCCGAGCGTTTCGCGCACATTATGATCTGTGATGAGGACGCCGATGCCGCGCGCTGTCAGGTGGCGCACCAGTTGCTGGATATCGGCGACAGCGATCGGATCGATGCCGGCGAAAGGCTCGTCGAGCAGCATGTAGGCCGGACGCGTCGCCAGCGCTCGCGCGATTTCCAGGCGTCGCCGCTCGCCGCCCGAAAGCGACATGGATGGCGCCTTGCGCAGATGGCTGATGTGGAATTCCTCGAGCAGTTCGTCGAGATTGCGCTCGCGCACCTTGCGGTCCTTTTCGACCACTTCCAGCACCGCGCGGATATTCTGCTCGACATTGAGCCCACGGAAAATCGACGCTTCCTGCGGCAGATAGCCGATGCCGAGGCGTGCGCGACGGTACATCGGCATCGACGTGACGTCGAAGCCGTCGATCTCGATCGTGCCTTCATCCACCGGCACGAGGCCGGTAACCATGTAGAAACAGGTCGTCTTGCCGGCGCCGTTGGGGCCGAGCAGTCCAACGGCCTCGCCGGCGCGCACGCCGATGGTGACGCCGCTGACGACCTTGCGGCCCTTGTAGCTCTTGGTCAGCCCCTTGGCGATCAGGGTTCCCTTGAACTTTCCCGCATCGACGGTCACCGTGGCCGGCGCCGAAAGCTTGCCGGCGGCCCGTCCCGGAAGACGCGCCGTCAACGACGACAGGCTGGCCATCAGGGGTTCGTCGCTCCCGATTTCGGCGGCGGCGTGATCGACATCTGGACGCGTTGCCCAGCACATGGATCCACCTGAGCCAGTCCGCTTTTCATCTGCACCGTAAGCTTGCAGCCCACCAGAACATTGTCGTTTTGCGACAGAACGACCTTTTTGCCCGAAAGCACCAGCACCTGGCTCTTCATATCGAAGCTGCCTTGATCGCCGGTCGCGACCTGCGCATCCGACTTGATGTAAACCTTGTCGGAGATCTCCAGGTGATCGATGTTGGCCGAGCCCGTCATCGCCGCACCCGCGGCCTCCGTGCCCTTGGCAGCGGCGTTGGGGTCCTTGACGTAGTAGACCGTCATCTTGCCGGCCTTCATCAATGTCGGCCCCTGGACGACGCTGACATTGCCCGTGAAGATGGCGACACTGTCGGCCTGGCGGACTTCCAGCTTGTCGCTCTCGATCTGGATCGGCTTGTCGCCGGACAGTTTGAGGCCTGATTGACTGGTCGTCTGCGCCCATGACGGCACGAGTCCGAGCAGCAGCAACGCTGAAGTTGCAGCCGCGAGCCGCGTCGAACTACTGAGCCGCATTGGTTTCTCCGCTGTTTCCCTGTGCCGCCTTCAAGGCGGCGGAATCGATGTTGACGCGCACTTTGTTCTCGAAAACCAGAACCTTGCCATTGTCCTGGACCGACATCGTATCCGCCGTGATCCGCGACCCGCCACGGCTAACATCGACAGGATCTCCCGTCTTCATAGTGCCTTTGCCCATGTCGAGGAAGACCGATTTGAACTTGGCCTGCATGCCGTCGGTCGTGGTGATCGTCACGTCGCTGGTCAGGTTCATCGTATTGCCGTCGCGATCGTAGGTGCCGTGCGAGGCCTTGACCGCCGCCACATTGTCGGGCGCGATCGGCACCTTGGCGTCGATGCCTTCCAACTCGATGATACCTTGCGTGCTGACATCCTGAATGGCACGCAGCGCCGTCATCGAATAAGGCTGCTTCTGCTTGGTGAAACCGTTGAGCTTGGGATTGGCCATCACCAGCTTGCCGTTGGAAAAGGCAGTGCCTTCCGCCTGAACCTTCACGGCGACGGGTGCGGCGAGATAGGAATAGACCGGGAAAGCGACCGCTATCAGTGCCGCGGCCACTGGCACGGCAAATTTGAGGACGCGCACGCGGCGCGAATGACGCTGTGCACGGTCGAAAGCATCGCCGCGCGTCCGGCCGTCCGCCGGGGGAGCCAACACCGCCTCGGCGTTGGTTGGTTCAATAGGTCGCGCTAACATTCACTGCTTTCTTCTAACCCTGCCCGCCCTTGAGCACCGCCTATAGGTGGGACGCCGGCGCTTTCAAGCAAGCACAAGCCCACGAAAACTGCAAAAGTGTGACAACCGCCTTTGTACAGACGAAAACGAAGTCCGCACAACTGCGTGTTCTCCATAGCAGAAACAGACACGCGGCGTAAAATTTATCAGCGCCTGTCTCGCCGCCCGACCTCGCGGTAATTGCCCAAAAACGTGAGGGGAGATGTCGGATGCCCCGCCTGGCCAGCCTGGCCGATCGTGTATGCGGCGTTGCCGATCACGTCGGCGGGACGCTTTTGGCTTTAGATCCGGTCGGCGTCAGGCCGCCTTCCTCTGTATGAGACCAACAAGAACGGTGCGCATTCCCGAATACGATGGGCTGCCAATTTTCACTTCCCAATCAGTGTTGCGTTTCCGAGGGTGCTTCACATTACGCAACGCTTGGCGGAATGTGTTCGGGTCGACGCCTACAGTTCGAGCCATATCTTCGGCGGTTGTGTGTTTGGCGATCATGAAATCTCCTATGCCTTTTGCCGGTATATAGGGCGTTTGCGCAACTCGGCCAAAGGATTAGCCGTTTGCGCAAACTTCAGACTGAGACACTGCCGGAAAGAGAACTGCTTCCCGATGAGAGGATCATGGTCTAAAAGCGTCCCCTTCCGCCGACTGAAAGGCTGACCATGGCACTGAGAGCCGACGACCTGATCGACCGCCGCCGTTTGCGGCGCAAGCTGACATTCTGGCGCGTTGTCGCCATAGGCATCGTAGCCCTTGGGGTGATTGCGCTTTCAACCTGGTTCTATGGCGACGATTTCGGCGGCTCGACGGTCGACCATATTGCCAAGGTCAAGATCGAAGGCACGATCACCGAGGACGAGGAACTGATCAAGCGCCTGGAAACCATCCGTCTTTCATCGAAGGTGAAAGGGGTGATCCTGTCGATCGATTCGCCTGGCGGCACCACCGTTGGCGGTGAATCGATCTATGAAGAAGTGCGCAAGCTGGCCGCCGACAAGCCGGTGGTGGCGGAAGTCGGCACGCTCGCCGCATCGGCGGGCTATATGATCGCCAGTGCCGCCGATCACATCGTTGCCCGCAAGACCTCGATCGTCGGCTCGATCGGCGTGCTGATCCAGTATCCCGACGTCAGCGGCCTGATGGACAAGCTCGGCGTCAAGCTGGAGGAGGTGAAATCCTCGCCGCTGAAAGCCGCGCCCTCTCCCTTCAAGCCGACCAATGACGACGAGCGCGCCATGGTTCGCAAACTCATCCTCGACAGTTACAACTGGTTCGTCGACATCGTCGCCGAACGCCGCAAGATGACCCGCGAACAAGCGCTGGCGCTTGCCGACGGCTCGATATTCACCGGGCGCCAAGGCGTTGCCAACGGGCTGATCGACGCCGTCGGCGGCGAGGCCGTAGCGGTCGACTGGCTGGCCACCAAGGGCGTCGATGCCAAGCTCAAGGTCGTCGAGTGGAAGGATACCGAACGGCGCGGCAGCTTCCTGTTCTCGAAAGCGATGGCGCAAACCATCGGCAGTGCGCTCGGCCTGCCCGCCTACAGCGGCGACGTCATCCATGAACTCGGAGCCGACCGCTTGTTTCTTGACGGTCTCGTTTCCGTCTGGCACCCTTGAGACGCCGTTTGGGGCAAGTGAAAAAAGCAAATAAAATCATCCTCATAATTTTGACCGCACTGCTTTCACGGGGACCCGTCTCATGATCAAGTCCGAACTTGTGCAGATTATTGCCACGCGCAATCCGCATCTTTTCCTGCGCGACGTCGAAAACATCGTCGGCGCCATCTTCGATGAAATCACCGACGCCCTTGCCGAAGGCAACCGGGTCGAGTTGCGTGGCTTCGGCGCTTTTTCGGTGAAAAATCGTCCCGCCCGCACCGGCCGCAATCCGCGCACAGGCGAATCCGTCGAGGTCGAGGAGAAATGGGTGCCGTTCTTCAAGACTGGTAAGGAACTGCGTGAAAGGCTGAACGGCGGCAAGTAGGCGCGACGTCAGCGCCTGACGGCCTTCGGACAGGCCAGCTTCCGACGGAAAACATCATGTTCAATCGCTTCATGCTCATCGCGATCTTCGTGCCCCTGGCGATCATCCTGATCGCACTCGCCGTTGCCAACCGCGAACTGGTCGCCTTCACGCTGGATCCGTTCAACCCCGGCAATCCGAAGCTGACCCTGACTTTGCCGCTGTTCATCTTCCTGTTCCTGGCACTCGCCATCGGCATGATCGTCGGCAGCCTGGCAACCTGGGTCAAGCAGGGCCGCTATCGCAAGCTGGCGCGCCAGCGCGGCGTCGAGGCCGAGAACCTGCGCCAGGCGGTCAGCCGTGCGCCGGCGGTATCACAAAGCCAGGCTCCGGGAACGGCCCCAGGCTCCGCCCACGGGTCCGCCCAAGGGTCCGCATTGCCGAAGCCGACCGCTTGAACCGCCTGTTGGCGGTTTTGTCCCCACGGAGTTTTGCATGCTGACCATTTCGGCCGCAGAGGTTGACCATGCCCTGAGCTTTGCCAGGCTGGTCGAGACGCTGCGCATGGCGTTTCGCGACGGTGCGGTGCAGCCGGTCAGGCATCATCATACGATCGAGCGGCCAGATGGTGCCGCCTCCACCCTGCTTTTGATGCCGGCCTGGACCGATCTCAACGCGGCCGGCACGTCGGCCGGCGGTCACGTCGGCGTCAAGATCGTTACCGTGTCCCCCGACAACAATGCCATCGGCAAGCCGGCGGTGATGGGGCTCTATCTCCTGCTCAATGGCGCCACCGGCGAACCCGAGGCCTTGATCGACGGCCAGCGGCTGACACAGTGGCGCACCGCCTGCGCTTCGGCGCTCGCGGCCTCCTATCTCGCCCGCGACGATGCCTCGCGGCTGCTGGTGGTCGGCGCCGGCGCGCTGTCGCCCTTCCTCGCCAAGGCGCACTCGGCCGTACGGCCGATCAAGACCATCCGCATCTGGAACCGCACTCCGGCCAATGCCGAGAAAGTCGCCGCCGACCTGCGCGCCGAGGGTTTTGCAGCCAGCGCGGCGAGCGATCTCGATGCCGAGCTTGGGCAGGCCGACATCGTCTCCTCGGCGACGATCACCACCACGCCGTTGATCAAGGGTGCGCTGTTGCAGCCGGGAACCCATGTCGACCTGGTCGGAGGCTTTACGCCGACGATGCGCGAGAGCGATGACGACGCGATCAGGCTTGCCCGCGTCTATGTCGACACCCGCGCCGGCGCCACCAAGGAAGCCGGCGACATCGTCCAGCCGCTGGCCTCCGGCGTGCTGAAGCCGGAAACCATCGTCGCCGATCTGCACGAATTGGCGCGCGGGCAGAAGAAGGGTCGCGAGAGCGCCGGTGAGATCACGCTGTTCAAGTCGGTCGGCGCGGCGCTCGAGGATCTTGCCGCCGGCATTGCCGTCTACAAGGCGATGAAGACTTAATTCGCTGCCGCAGCCGTTTTGGCGCCCATCGCCTCTGCGATCAGAGCAAAATCGGCCGCGCTGACCGAAAACAGGCCAAAGCGAAGCTGATAACCCCAGTTCGACTTGCCGACGGTGAATTCGAGCTTGTCGAGCAGCGGCTTGATCGGCGCTTCCTCGGCCTTAGCCCACGCAACATCGCGGCGGAACGGCGTGAAGCCGGCGCCCATATCGCCCTGATAGGGCCCGCCTTCCCGCACCGTGCCGATCGCGGTGAAGGCCTGCAGGCCATCTTTCTCGCCCAAAACAGTGGTCGGCGAATAGTAGACGATGCCATCGCCTGGCTTGACGCGACGCAGCGGTGCCGCCTTGCCGTGATTGACCTGCATGAAGCCGGCTGCGCGACCCCGCCGGACATGTTCGGCCGATGCCACCGCGATCCAATACGCGCTCATTTCTGGTCACCATCGGCTTGTGCGCCGTCGGACAGCCAATAGACGCGCAGGCGATGATTGTCGGGATCGAGCGCGACAAAAGTACGGCCGAAATCCATGTCGGTCGGCGTCTGCAGGATTGTCAGCCCGCGCCCGGACCAGTCGGCATGGGCGGCATCGACCGCATCGGGCGTATCCAGCGCAAACACGATTTCGGCGCCACCGCCTGACGTGGCGGCTGCCGGCTCCACCGTATGGCGCGACCACAGGCCGAACTTGAAGCCGGCATCGAGCACGAACAGCACGAAGGTCGGCGAACTTTCGACCGGCTGACGGCCGAGCAGCGCGCTGTAGAAGGCGCCGCTCTGCTGCGGCTGGTCGACATAGAGGATGACGAAATTCGGGGTGGTCATGTCTGCTCTCCAAGGTTCAGCGTTTCGACTTGGCGAACATAGGATGCGCTACTGTCAGTTTCTGGCAGTAGCCGTCACGAACCACGCGACGTGTCGAGCGTTGCCCGCCATTCCTTGAGCAGCGCCTGGCGACGATGGGGATAGCGCGTATCTGTTGCATGGAGTTCGGTAATGCGATCGGTGCGAAAATGCCGGAAATCGTGCCGCATCTCGCACCACGCCACCACCACCCGCACCTTGTCGAAGAAGCCCAGCGCAAATGGCCACACGACACGCTCGGACGCAGCGCCGCCAGCGTCGCGGTAAAGAAAGCCGAGCTTGCGCTCGTTGCGGATGGCCTGCCGTACGAGGCCAAGGTCGATGGTCTCGATGGCCATGGCGGGAGGGCCGACCAGCAGTGTGCTCGCGTCGAGATCCTCGCGCAGATCGTCCGGCAGGACAGCCGCGATCTTGGCCAACGCGTTGGCAGCGGCGGCCGAAAGACGCTGGTCCGGCTGCTTGGCGACCCAGCGCGAGCCGAGCACGATGGCTTCGATCTCCTCGTCGCTGAACATCAGCGGCGGCAGCATGAAGCCGGGCTTGAGCACATAACCGACACCCGCCTCGCCCTCGATCGGCGCGCCCTGGCCCTGCAGCGTGGCGATGTCGCGGTAGAGCGTGCGGATCGAAATCCCGAGTTCATCGGCCAGCGCTTGCCCGCTCACCGGCCGGCGATGCCGGCGCAGGCACTGGATCAGGTCGAGCAGGCGTTCGGAGCGGGACATCCGGTAGATTTGCCTGTTTCTTTGACATTGGTCCATCGCGGCCAACCTGAACCGGAGAGGCCGACCTGTCGGACTTGGTTGCGAAGCCGGTTGCCCTATGTCAAAAGCGGCCACCCCGTTCGGAGTTGCCCCCGCTTGAAGTCTTTTCGCGACAAACGCCGCGACAACCGTCCACATCCATCCGCGAAGGGTGCGGCGGACGTGTCGCGTCCGCGTCCCGGCCAGGCTCCCGCCAGACCGGAAGCGCCACCGCGCGAGCGCCATGAGGCGAAGACGGAAAGTCGTTCCGAACCGAACTCGGCGCCGCGCATCCTGGCCCGCCGCGAAGGCGCTCTGCCCGCCGAACATCTTCCCGTGATCCTGGAAGTGGCGCCGAATGCCGATTATGCGCTCCTCGACAGCGGCACCGGCCAAAAGCTCGAACAATATGGCCCCTACCGTATCGTACGGCCCGAGGGCCAGGCGATCTGGCAAAAGGCCTTGCCGGCAAAAGAATGGGAGCGCGCCGACGCCATCTTCACCGGTGATACCGACGAGGAAGGTATCGGCCGCTGGCGTTTCCCCAAGGTGCCGCTCGGCGAGACCTGGCCGATGAAGCATGACGGCATCGACTATCTCGGCCGTTTCACCTCGTTTCGCCATGTCGGCGTCTTTCCCGAGCAGGCCTCGCACTGGGACCACATGGCCGGGCTGATCGCGGCGGCGAAGCGGCCGGTCAAGGTGCTGAACCTGTTCGGCTATACCGGTCTTGCCTCGCTGGTGGCGGCCCGCGCCGGCGCCGAGGTCACCCATGTCGATGCCTCGAAGAAAGCGATCGGCTGGGCCCGCCAAAACCAGGAAATGGCGGGGCTTGGCAGTAAGCCGATCCGCTGGATCATCGACGATGCGGTGAAATTCGCCGAGCGCGAGGAGCGCCGCGGCAGCCGCTATGACATCATCTTGTTCGACCCGCCGGCCTATGGCCGCGGCCCCAAGGGCGAGGTCTGGCAATTGTTCGAGGACCTGCCTGATTTGACCGACCTTTGCCGCGCGATCCTGACGCCGAAGCCGCTCGCCGTGGTGCTAACCGCTTATTCGATCCGCGCCTCCTTCTTCGCCATCCACGCCTTGATGCGCGATACGTTTGCCGGCATGGGCGGCAAGATTGAATCGGGTGAGCTGATCATCCGTGAAAAGTCCGCCGGCCGGGCGCTCTCGACCTCATTGTTTTCGCGTTGGGTGGCTGAATGAACGAGCGGCATGCAGGCGCACCTGGCCAGGTGAAGGAGGTCACCAGCCTCGCCAATCCGCTGGTCAAGGACATCAAGGCGCTCGCTCAGAAGAAGTTCCGCGACCAGCAGAACGCCTTCATGGCCGAGGGGCTGAAGCTGGTCATCGATGCGCTCGATCTCGGCTGGCAGATCAGGACATTGGTTTTCGCCAAAGCCGGGCGCGGCAATGCGGCGGTGGAGAAGGTGGCCGCACGCACCGTTGCCGCAGGCGGCATGGTGCTAGAAGTGTCGGAAAAGGTGCTGGTCGCCATCACCCGCCGCGACAATCCGCAAATGGTGGTGGGCGTCTTTTCGCAGAAATTCCTCGCCTTGAAGGATGTGCGCGCCGACAATGGCGACGTCTGGGTGGCACTCGATCGGGTACGCGATCCCGGCAATCTCGGCACCGTCATCCGCACCGTCGATGCCGTCGGCGCCAAAGGCGTCATTCTGGTCGGCGATACCACTGATCCATTCTCCGTGGAGACGGTGCGCGCCACCATGGGTTCGATCTTTGCCGTGCCGGTAGCCAAGGCGACAACCGAGGCTTTCCTTGCCTGGCGGGGCGGCTTCTCAGGCCTCGTCGCCGGAACCCACCTGAAAGGCGCCGTCGACTACCGCTCGGTCGATTTTTCCCGCGGGCCCGTGCTGCTGATGATGGGCAACGAGCAGCAGGGGCTGCCCGAAAGCCTGGCTGCGAGCTGCGACAGGC
Source organism: Mesorhizobium sp. M7A.F.Ca.US.010.02.1.1 (assembly GCF_004023085.1). Lineage (NCBI taxonomy): Bacteria > Pseudomonadati > Pseudomonadota > Alphaproteobacteria > Hyphomicrobiales > Phyllobacteriaceae > Mesorhizobium > Mesorhizobium sp. M7A.F.Ca.US.010.02.1.1. Next base: position 232,338 of record NZ_RZRV01000005.1, read on the forward strand.
TGCTCAGGATTCCGCAAGCGGGCCGTGCCGATTCGCTCAATCTGGCCGTCGCCACCGGCATCATGCTGTTCGAGATCCGGCGCGGCGCGCTGAAGCTCGAGCCAATCCTGGACCAGCAATGAAGGTTGCCTGCCCGTGAGATCATGGTCTCCCTACGCACTGCTCGTCGTCGCGGCCATCGCGCTCGACCAGTGGATAAAGTACCTGGTCGAGGCCGGTCTGCCTTTTCAGGAAAAGGTTGATCTGTTGCCCTTCCTGGCGCTGTTTCGCACCTACAATACCGGCATCGCCTTCTCGATGTTCTCATCCTTCGGCGACACCGGGCTGATCGTCATTTCGCTCGCCGTCGTTGCCTTCGTGCTGTTCCTGGCGACGCGGATCGCGCCGTCCCAGATCCTTGCCCGCACCGGCTTTGCGCTGATCGTCGGCGGCGCGCTCGGCAACCTGATCGACCGCGCCGTCTACGGCCACGTCATCGACTACATCCTGTTCCACACGCCGGTCTGGTCGTTCGCCGTCTTCAACCTTGCCGACGCCTTCATCTCGGTGGGCGCGGCACTGGTCGTCTTCGACGAGCTGTTCGGCTGGCGGCGCGAGCCCGGGCCGTCCAACGCCAAGCCTTCCAAAGCCATGCCTTCCAAGGCCAAGTCTTCGAAGGATTGACCCCGTGCCGCCATCGCCGCACAGTTCATGTCGCCAAACACGATCGCGGAGAAAGACATGTCCGAAACCTTCAAAGCCATCCTCGTTTCGCGTGACGCCGAGAAAAAGCAGTCGGTAACCGTGACCGATCTCACCGACGCCGACCTGATGGAAGGCGATGTCACCATCGCGGTCGAGGCAACGACGGTGAACTACAAGGATGGCCTGGCGATCACAGGCAAGGCGCCGGTGATCCGCCGCTGGCCGCTGGTGCCGGGCATCGATTTCGCCGGCACCGTCATCTCGTCTTCCCATCCCGACTGGCGCGCCGGTGACAAAGCCATCCTGAACGGCTGGGGCGTCGGCGAAACCCATTTCGGCGCCTATGCTGGCCGCGCCCGTGTCAAAGGCGACTGGCTGGTGCCGCTGCCGCAGGGCATCAGCCCGCATGACGCGATGGCCGTCGGCACCGCAGGCTATACCGCCATGCTCTGCGTCATGGCCCTGGAGCGGCACGGCATCCTGCCCGATCGCGGCCCGGTGGTGGTGACGGGGGCGGCCGGCGGTGTCGGCTCGGTCGCGGTCTCGATCCTGTCCAGCCTCGGCTACCATGTCATTGCTTCCACCGGCCGCAATGCCGAAAGCCCCTATCTGATCGACCTTGGCGCCGCCGAAGTGATATCGCGCGACGAGCTTGCCCAGCCGGCCAAGCCGCTGGCCAAGGAGCGCTGGGCCGGCGGCATCGACGCAGTTGGCAGCCACACGCTGGCCAATGTGCTCTCGATGACCTCCTATGGCGGCGCGGTCGCCGCCTGCGGCCTGGCCGGCGGCATGGACCTGCCGACCAGCGTCGCGCCCTTCATCCTGCGCGGCGTCTCATTGCTCGGCATCGATTCAGTGATGGCGCCGAAAGCAGTCCGCCTCGAGGCATGGCGCCGCATCGGCACCGACCTCGATCTTCAGAAGCTCGCCAGCCTGTCCAGCACCATCGGGTTCGACGGCATCGTCGATGCCGCGCGCGACATCGTCGACGGCAAGATCCGCGGCCGCGTCGTCGTGGATATGTGACTCCGCCCAACTGCCGGAAGGATGGAATCGCCAGATCTGCGGCAAACCCGCCGCGCCTCGGCAAAAAGCGCTCATCCGCTAAAATTCGAACGATCCGCCGCAATTTTCCATAATCTCTGTCTGGCAAGGATTTCGCATGATCGCGGAATCCGGCAGCCAACAGGCGGACACTGGCGACGACGTCGATGCGGTGCTCCCGCCGGCGGCGGCGCGGCGCTTTGTCGCCGCGCCGCCGCTGGTGCCCGAGCCGGAATTCTCCAGGCGCGAAAGCCTGCCCTTTCTGACATTCGTCGCCATCGTGGTGGTGGCCGGGCTGGCGCATCTGACCGGGGCACCAATCTTCATTAGCGTCGCATTGCTGGCAACCGGTCTTGCCGGTCTTGCCCTGCATCTGCGCGCCAGGCGGAGCGAACATCGCACCTCTGCCCTTCTTGACGAAACCACTGCCCGCAGCCGCGCCGAGATCGAGACGCTGGCCGACCGCATGTGGGAGATGCAGGAGAGCGATGAGCGCTTTCGCGGCCTGATCGACGCGCTTGGCGATCTCGTCATCCATCGCGACCGCGATGGCTACATCGTCTATGCCAACAAGGTCTTCGCCGATCTCGTCGAGATCGACCAGCGCGACCTTGCCGGCAAGACCCTGGCAGAACTGGGCATCGAGGTCGGCATGGTTCCCGATGCCGCCTTTTCCGACCATGAGTGCCTGAGTTCCACCGATGTCTCTATCAGCACGCCGAGCGGGCAGCGCTGGTTCTCCTGGATCGAACTGTCGGTGCGCGACAAGGACAGCGGCGCGGTTTCGCACCGCGCCATCGCCCGCGACATCACCGCCCGCAAACGCGCCGAATCCTCGCTGATCACCGCACGCGAACGGGCCGAATATGCCAGCCAGGCCAAATCGCGCTTCCTCGCCACCGTCAGCCATGAAATCCGCACCCCGATGAACGGCATCATGGGGATGGCCAGGTTGCTGGCCGACACCAGCCTGTCGCCGGAGCAGCAAACCTATGTCGGCGCCGTCTCGACCTCGGCCAGCGCATTGCTTGCCCTGATCGAGGATCTTCTCGACTATTCCAAGATCGAAGCCGGGCGTTTCGACCCCGAGCCGCAGCCGATGTCGGTGCGCGAGATCGCCGACAACATCATCGAATTGCTGGCAGCGCGGGCTTTCGCCAAGGATATCGGGCTGGGTTGCCATGTCGAACCCGACGTGCCGCAATTGATCACCGCCGATCCGGGCAAGGTGAGGCAGGTGCTTCTCAACCTCATCGGCAACGCCATCAAGTTCACCGACAGCGGCGGCGTGCTGGTGAGCATAGCACGCGCACGCACCGAAACCAGCGACCGCATATGCTTCACCATCGCCGATACCGGTCCGGGCCTGCGTGATGCCGACCTGGAGCGCATTTTCGAGGAGTTCGAGCAGGCCGACGGCACGTCGACACGCACACATGGCGGGGCCGGCCTCGGCCTTGCCATCTCCAGACGCCTGGTGGCCGCCATGGGCGGCACGATCTCGGTATCCAGCCGGCTCGGCCAGGGATCCGAGTTCGTCTTCGAAATCCCTGCGATAGCGGCCACCGAAGCGCCGCAGGGCCACCAGAATGCTCTCTCGGGCAGACGCGCGGTGATCCTGTCGAAGAACGCCGTCGAGGCCGACGCCATCGCCCGCACCATCCGCGCCAATGGCGGCGCGGTCGACATCGCCACCACTGCCGCACAGGCCGCGCCTTTCGCCGTTGGCTGCGATGCGATCCTGGTCGATGCAGCGATGGAAGAAGGCGACGGAAGGCTGCTCAAGCGCCTGCGCCAGAGCGGTTTCTCCGACTGTGAGGCGATCACGCTGATCGCGCCGACCGATCGCGGCATGCTTGGCGAGTTCCGCGCCAGCGGCTACGCAACCTTCCTGGCCAGACCGGTGCGTGGCGGAACACTTCTGCGTGTGCTGTTGAGCAGCCATGCTCCGAGCCTCGGCCCGCCGCAGCCGGAAAGGCGCGGCGCGCCGACGCTGCGCACCGTCGGCAACCGCCAGCGCGGCCTGTCGGTGCTGTTCGCCGAGGACAATGACATCAACGCCATGCTGGCCCGCGCCACGCTGCTGAAGGCCGGGCATCGCGTCAAGGTGGTCGGCAACGGCAAGGCCGCCGTCGAGGCTGTCACCGGCGCCGCGCACAAGGACCGCTTCGACGTGGTCTTGATGGATCTGCACATGCCGGTCATGGACGGGCTGGACGCGATCGCCGCCATCCGCCGCCATGAGGAAGAAAGTGCCGTGCGGCCGGTGCCGATCATGGTGCTGTCGGCCGACAGCCAGGAAAAGACCCGCCATGCGGTGTTGGCTCATGGCGCCAGCGGCTTTGTCACCAAGCCGCTCGACCCCGAGGCGCTGGTCAATGCCGTCGAGGGCCAGGTCGTCGCGGCCTGAGCTTTCCGTACCGCGCGATCACTTAAACGTAGCCGGTTGATCGTATTCGCCAGCCGACGAAGTATTGCCCACGACGTCGTATCACGGTACTGTCACAATCCTGTTGCACCTACACCGTATCCCCGTGCCAAGAGGGATGGCTCGAAGGAGAATCACTCGTGCATACAGTTATGCCGGAATGTGACACTCGGCCGAACGCCAGCAGCGCCTTGCTTGCCGGACGTAACGTCGATTCCGTCATAAAGGGCGCGGCGCTGGGCCGTATAGGCAATCTTGAAGTGCGGCTCGCTCGCAACGAGGCCGAGATCGCGGCCGCGCAGGAAGTGCGCTACCGGGTGTTCTACGACGAACTTGGCGCCAGGAAGGACCTGTTCCAGGCCCATGACCGCCGGGACGCCGATCGGTTCGATCCGCTCTGCGACCATCTGCTGGTTTTGGACACCACGCTTTCCGGTCCCGAACATCGCCGCATCGTCGGCACATATCGGCTGCTGCGGCAAGAAATCGCGGCCACGGCCGGTGGCTTCTATTCCGAAGGTGAATTCGAGCTGACCAAGCTCATCGCCCGCCATCCCGGCCAGCGTTTCCTTGAACTCGGCCGCTCCTGCGTGTTGCCGGAATACCGCTCGAAGCGCACCATCGAGGCGTTGTGGCAAGGCATCTGGGCTTACATCAATCATTACGAAATCGGTGTGATGACCGGCTGCGCGTCCTTTCACGGCACCGTGCCGGCGGCGCATGCGGAGGCGCTCACCTACCTCGCCCACCACTGCCGGACGAACTCGGCCTGGGACGTGCGCGCGGTGTCCGGGCGCTATTGCTCGATGGATCTGATGCCGATCGAGGCCGTCAATGCCAAGGCGGCGATCGCCGCGATGCCGCCTTTGGTCAAGGGCTATCTGCGCGTCGGTGCCCGCATCGGCGATGGTTGCGTCATCGATCGCGAATTCTCGACGGTCGATGTGTTCGTCGTGATGCCGGTCAAGGAGATCGGCGCACGCTACGTCAACTATTATGGCGGCGAAGCCCAGCGCTTCGCGGCGTGAGTGAGTAGGCAGTAGGCAGTAGGCAGTAGGCAGTAGGCAGTAGTGAAGACGCCACGATTAAGCTCCTGTGACTACTGATTATTCCCTATTCCCTATTCCCTATTCCCTATTCCCTATTCCCTATTCCCTATTCCCTCTCTTCACGGAATATCTTCCGGCCGCCTGCCGGGTCGGCTCTTGTAGGACGGAAACGACCAGCCGAATTTGAGCGCACCACCGCGCACGAGGAACGCCGCCGCAAAGCCGGCAAGGTCCGAGGCGAGCGGCGGCAGGCCGGCAAGATCGCCAAGCGTGTAAAGGCCGGCACCCGCAAGGGCCGCCGTGACGTAGATTTCGGGCCTGAGCAGCACCGATGGCTCGCCGGCAAGGAGATCACGCAAAATGCCGCCGAAAGTGGCGGTGAGCACGCCGGTGATGACGGACACGACCGGCGAGCCGGTAATCGCAAGCCCCTTGGCCGCGCCCATCACCGAAAAGGCGGCGAGCCCGATGGCGTCGAGCCAGAGCAGCCACTTCCAGCGCGATTCGACACGATGCGCGCTGAAGAAGACCAGCACCGCAACCGCGGCGCAGACCAGCACATAGCCGGAGTTGGCGACCCAGAAAACCGGCAGGTTGAGGATAACGTCGCGAAGCGTGCCACCGCCTATCCCGGTGACGCTGGCCAGGAACAGGAAGCCGATAATGTCGAGCTGCTTACGCGAAGCCGCCAGCGCCCCGGTCGCCGCGAAGACGGCGACACCGGCATAATCAAGAAGCGCGATAGGGTTCATGAGGCCAAGGCAGTAGAGATTAGGGATTAGGGAGTATGAATAGCACGAAGCCGCGCGATTGATACGACTGCCCTAGTTTCCTACTGCCTACTGCCTACTGCCTACTGCCTACTGCCTATTCTCCTGCCTCACGCATCTTTCTCGGCCTGTTCGTTCACCGGCCCCGGCTCAACCGGTGCTTCAGCGGCGGCGAACTTTGGCCCGCCCTTGGCGACGCCCACCATGGCCGGGCGCAGCACGCGGTCGCCGATCGAATAGCCCGGCTGCACGACCTGGACCACGGTGTTGGCCGGGACATCCGGATTGGGCACTTCGAACATCGCCTGGTGGAAATTGGGATCGAACTTCTCGCCTTCAGGCGCGAGCTTCTTGACCCCATGCCGTTCCAGCGCCGACAGCATGGCGCGCTCTGTGAGGTCGACGCCTTCGATCAGCGCCTTGAAGCCGGCGTCACCCGATGCCTTGGCCTCGGCGGGAATCGCATCCAGCGCGCGGCGCAGATTGTCCGACACCGACAACATGTCGCGGGCGAAATTCGCGACCGCGTAGGTGCGCGCATCGTGCACATCGCGCGCCGTGCGGCGACGCAGGTTTTCCATCTCGGCCGCCACGCGCAGCGCGCGGTCCTTCAGCTCTTCATTTTCCTTCAGCAGCCGCACAAGGGCTTCATAGTCACCGTCGGTGCTGCCTTCCGTGCGCTCGGCTGTGGGCTCGGTCGCCTCGACTTCATCGGGCGCGCGTTCGTCTTTTGCCTGGTCGCTCATCGCCGTTTCCCGTCAATCTCGAATGATGTGGATTTTGTGCCCGATATCGATGTTTGGCGGCCAAAAATCAAGGGGTAAGCGACTATGGAAGCCGCCGGCCAAGGCCGGACAATGACAGGCAAGACATTTCGACTTTAATTCAAATTTTACCTTAACCGCCGGCTTTGCTTGCCACACAGGCATGATGGGGGAACCATTCTCTTGCTGCAGGAGTTTCGAAGCCGAGACAGGATTTTGAGATGATGACCAGCAACATGGGCGAAAAGGCAGAGGGGCTGGCCATCGAGATCAGGCGCCAGTTCGGCGCCGAGGCGGTGACCCGCTTTCTGCGCACCTTGCCGGCCTTCCGCACCGAGGCCGACATCCCCGACCGGCTCAGAGAACTGCTCGACCGCCTCGATGGGGCGGAGCGCGGTGACATCGGCTGGCGCCGGCCGTAACGCAACAATCGATCCTGGCAGCAAACCTCCTATCGGCAATAGCCGGGGAGAGCCGAACCATCTAAGATAGATGGGTCGGTTCAAATGGAGGACGTAATGCGTAAGGTTTCGATTACCTCATCGCTGATGGCGCTTGTCGGCCTCGGCGCCATCACCTTGGCGGCCTTTCCGGCACAAGCAGACAATCTGCAGCTGCAATTGGGCAAACATGGCCCGCGGCTGAAACTCATGGAAGATTGCGACCCCGCCTACGACGATTGCGAAGGTCCCCGTCGCGACGATCGGCGCGACCGGCGTCAACGAGGCTGCACGGAAGACCGGGCTCTCGACAAGGCAGAGCGAATGGGCATCCGCCGCGCAAGAATTGAGTCCGTCGGCCGCCGGGAGATCACGGTCCGCGGCAGACAGGGTGGCGACCGCGTGCGCGTGACTTTTGGCACCGAGCGCGGCTGTCCTATCCTCGATCGCGAATAGCGGTCGACGTCATCAGCAGGTTGAGCTGGCGGTTGGCCGGCTCGACCGCCAAGCCACGCGACAATTACGCACAGTAATTTTGCGTGATGTTGCCTTGCGGCGGCGAGGCACCGCGCCTATGCTTCCTGATGAACATGATTTCCCCTGAGGCGGTGGCCAACAGCAAGCGTGCCTGGCTGAAGATTCTCGCCCGCTACAAGAAGCCCGACAGGCGGCGCAGCGCCGTCGAACTCGCCATCACCCTCATTCCATTCGCCATACTCTGGGGACTGTCCTCGGCGGCCTATGCCTATGGCCATTGGTGGGGACTGGTCCTCATCCTTCCCGCGGCCGGGTTTCTGGTGCGCATCTTCATGATCCAGCACGACTGCGGCCACGGCTCCTTCTTCGCCAATCGCTACGCCGACGACTGGATTGGCCGCGCGCTCGGCATCCTGACGCTGACGCCCTACGATTGCTGGCGGCGTGCCCACGCGACGCACCACGCCAGCGCCGGCAATCTTGACGAACGCGGCATGGGCGACATCCGGACGCTGACCGTTGCAGAATACCGGCAGATGTCGTGGCGAGGCCGCCTCGCCTACCGTCTCTATCGCCACCCGCTGGTGATGTTCGGGCTCGGTCCGATCTGGCTGTTCATCTTCGAGCAAAGGCTCCCCGTCGGCATGATGCGCGGCGGCCTGACCCCTTGGGTGTCGTCGATGACCACCAATCTTGGCATCGCGGTCGCGGCAGCCATCCTCATCTGGTTCGTCGGCCCAGGCGCTTTCCTGGTGGTCCACCTGCCGATCGTCATCCTCGCCGGTTCGGCCGGCATCTGGCTGTTCTACGTCCAGCACCAGTTCGAGGAAACGGAATGGGCGAAGGATGCCGACTGGGAATTCCAGCACGCTGCCCTGCACGGATCGTCCTATTACGATCTACCGCCGGTGCTGAACTGGCTCACCGGCAACATCGGTGTCCATCACGTCCATCATCTCTCCGCCAAGGTGCCGTGCTACCGGTTGCAGGAAGTGCTGCGGGATTATCCCGAGTTGCGCGACATCGGCCGTGTCACGCTGCTCGAAAGCTTGCGCTGCGTCAAACTGGCATTGTGGGACGAAAACCGCCGCAAGCTGGTGTCGTTCCGCGAGGCACGGGCGGCGGCTTAAGCAATTCCAGGAGAAGTTTGAACGGTTTTCCAGGGAAAGCGCGTAACGTTTTCCCTGGGCAATTGCGTCATAACAAAAGGACCGCCGCGCTATGGGCGCCGCGGCCTGGAGCTCCGATCAGGCAGCCCTGATCATGTCGGCGGCCTTTTCGGCGATCATGATGGTTGGGGCATTGGTGTTGCCACCAATCAGTGTCGGCATCACCGAGGCGTCGACGACACGCAAGGCTTCAAGCCCGCGCACCTTGAGTTGCGGATCGACCACCGCCATCTCGTCGACTCCCATCCGACAGGAGCCGACCGGGTGATAGACCGTGTCGGCGCGGGTACGGATATGGGTCATCAGATCGGCATCGCTCGGCTCGCCGGCGATGTGCATTTCCTTGTGCCGGTAGCGCGTCAGCGCCGGCGAAGCCAGCACCTGCCGGGTGATCCTCACGCCTTTCAGCAGCAGTTCCGCATCGCGCTGGTCGCCGAGAAAGCGCGGATCGATGCGTGGCGCGGCAAATGGATCGGCGCTGGCCAGCCCAACCTCGCCACGTGAGTGCGGCCGCAATATGCAGACATGACAGGAAAAACCGAAGCCGTAGTGCAGCGTGCGCGCATGGTTTTCGACCAGGCCGATGACGAATTGCAGCTGCAGGTCAGGGCGTTCAAGCGCCGGGTCGGATTTGACGAAAGCGCCGCTCTCGGCCGCCGGCGAGGCGATCAGCCCGGTTCCATCCCGGCGCCACTGCGCGATGTGCCTGAGGAAACTCAACGCGCCGCGCGGGCTCATGCCAAGCATATCGGTGTCCTTCGATCTCCAGCCGACGATGAAATCGAGGTGATCCTGCAGGTTCTTGCCGACGCCCGGCAATTCGTGGACGACGGGAATGCCATGCACGGCAAGTTCGGCCGCCGGGCCGATACCCGACAGCAACAGAAGCTGCGGCGAACCGAAGGCACCGCCACAGAGGATCACCTCGCGCGACGCCTGTGCCACTGTCTCGCCTTTGCGTGTCCGGTAGCGGATGCCGGTGGCGCGCTTGCCGTCAAGGACGATGCCTGTGGCGTGCGCCCGCGTGACCACGGTCAGATTGGTCCGCTGCATCACCGGATGGAGATAGGCGGCGGCAGTCGAACAGCGCTCGCCATTACGGGCGCCACCGGCAAACTGGGTCACCTGGAAATAGCCGGCGCCCTCTTGTTCCGGTCCGTTGAAATCGTCCGAGGCGCGAATCTGGTTTTCGGCACAAGCCTCTATGAAGGCCTTGGCGATCGGCCTCGGCGAGCGCTGGTTCGACACTTTCAGCGGGCCGTCCCCGCCATGCAACGCATCAGTGCCGCGCTCATTGCCCTCGGCGCGCCGGAAATAGGGCAGCACCTCATCCCACGACCAGCCCTCGCAGCCTAGATTTGCCCATTCGTCATAGTCGCTGCGATGGCCCCTGACATAGAGCATTGCATTGATTGCGCTGGAGCCGCCCAGCGCCTTGCCGCGCGGCTGGTAGCCCTTGCGGCCGCCAAGACCTTGCTGCGGCACGGTCTCGAAGGCCCAGTTGTTGATTCTGGGCCGGCCGGAAAGCATGCTGATAATGCCAGCAGGAGCGCGGATCAGCATATCCCTGCCCTCGCCGCCAGCTTCGATCAGGCAGACCGTTTTCGATGGATCTTCCGAAAGCCGCGCGGCAAGCGCACAGCCGGCGGACCCACCGCCGGCTATGACATAGTCGTAACGCATGAAGACCCCTCCCCGATCGTCCACGGATTTCCATCCGGATGATCAAGAAAAGGCCTGAACACGACTGATGTAAAGACGCGCGGAATTACCGCAACGTCAGCTGCTGCGAACGCGCCGCCAGGAGTATTTCGGGCCTTTTGGTTCCGGCACGGCGGCTGGCTGGTAGTAGAGCCCCAATCCGCCGGTACGGTCCTCCTCCAGGCGCTTCAACAGCACCGGATTGGAAATCTCGAACTCGTCGAAGCCCAGCCGCAGCATATGCGGCAGCTGGTCCACCAGCACTTGGCCCGTGGCGCGAACGGCACCTTCGAAATGGTAGCGGCCGCGCAGCAGTTCTCCCTTAGAGAAGGAGCGGCCGTCGCTGAAGGCCGGGAAGGCCAATGCCACCAGCGACAGCTGGTCGAGCAGGTCGGCAATCTTCTCGAGCTGATCACCCGGCTGCAGCAGGACGCCGAGCCGTTCCTTGGCCGAGCGGCGCACCTCCGGATCCAGATCGAGGAAGACTTGCAACGGCAGGATGAAGCGGCCGTTGCCGGACAGCGCATCGGCGCTTTCGGCATGCGTCCACTCATCCTCGTGAAAACCCGCAGGGGTCCAGAGCCGGGTCTCCGGTGTCGTCGGTCCAGTCATAAAGATTCCTAAAGCCCCAAGATCCAGGTCCGCTGAAAGTCCATCCCACGCAAAGCCGGCGGCCTCCGGATGAAGGTCGCCGTTCGCAGGCCGGCTGAATTTCAGCATACCCTATAGTGATGCGTCGGTCAGCGACTTCTCCAGCCCCGACAGGTGAATGCCGCACTCGGTCTTGGCATGACCGGCCCAGCGGCCGCTGCGCGCGTCCTCGCCCGGCTGCACCGGCTGCGTGCACGGGAAGCAGCCGATCGACAAATAGCCATAAGCGACCAGCGGATTTTCGCGCAGCGCATGCGCGCGCATGTAGTCGGCCTGATCCGATGTCGTCCAGTGTGCCAGCGGATTGATGCGGATGCGCGGACCGACGGCCTCGAACACCGGCAGCGCTGCCCGTGTCGCGGCCTGAAAGCGCTTGCGGCCGGTTAACCAGGCGCGGAAGGGTGCAACGCCACGCGCCAACGGCTCGACCTTGCGTACATCGCAGCAGGCGTCGGTGTTGCTCTGATGCAGATTGCCCGTCGGATCGATCCGTTCGAGTGCTGCTTCCTCGGGTTTGATCACCCTTATGTTGGTCAGCCCGAAATCGGCGGCGAGCGCGTCGCGATAGCCGAGCGTCTCCTCGAAATGCTTGCCGGTGTCGAGGAAGATGACCGGCAGTGTCCGGTCGATCTTGGCGATCATGTGCAGCAGCACAGCCGAGTCCGCGCCGAACGACGACACCGCAGCGATCTCGTCGAGGAACAGTTCGCGGGCCGAGCGTTCGATGATCTCGATCGGCTTCAGATGACCGTAGAGCGCGTCGAGCCCCGCCGCTTTGGCGGCGATGCCGTCATCGACGTTTCCGATACGGTCAAGCGGCCTTGGCTTCGCCAGCATAGAGCGCCTCCTTGAACGGCGCGGGACCGACTCGGCGGTAGGCGTCGATGAATTTCTCTTGTGGGTCGAGCCGAAGGCCGAGATAGGTCTCGACGATCTGTTCGATGGCGTCGGTGATCTCTTCCGAAGAGAAGCCGCGGCCGATGATCTCGCCGACCGAGGTGTTCTCGTCTGCCGAGCCGCCCAGCGTCACCTGATAGAGTTCGGAGCCCTTCTTCTCGACGCCGAGGATGCCGATGTGGCCGACATGGTGATGACCGCAGGCGTTGATGCAGCCGGAGATCTTCAGCTTCAGTTCGCCGATCTCGCGCTGCCGCTCCAGCGAGGCGAAGCGTTGCGAGATTTCCTGCGCGATCGGGATCGAGCGCGCCGTGGCCAGCGCGCAATAATCGAGACCCGGGCAAGCGATGATGTCCGATATCAGGTTGGAATTGGCCGTCGCCAGGCCGATGCCGACCAGCGCATCATAGACCGCCTTGAGGTCGGCGCGGGCCACATGCGGCAGGATCAGGTTCTGCTCATGGCTGACACGCAGCTCGTCAAAGCCATACTTCTCGGCGATGTCGGCGATCGCTTCCATCTGGCTGTCCGAAGCGTCGCCGGGCACCTCGCCGATGCCCTTCAGCGAGATCGTCACCGCCGCATAGTCGGGATGGCGGTGCGTCACGACGTTCTGGTCGAGCCACTCCGAGAACCCCTTGGAATCGAGCCGCGCCAGCTTGACCGCCTGGTCGCCTTCCGGCCGCCCAGCGAGCACCGGTGGCGCGAAATAGGCCTCGATGGCGCGGATGTCGGCTTCCGGCAGCTTCAACTCGGCGTCCTTCAACTCCTGCCACTCGGCCTCGACCTGGCGGGTGATCTCCTCGACGCCGGTCTCATGGACGAGGATCTTGATGCGCGCCTTGTATTTGTTGTCGCGGCGGCCATAGAGGTTGTAAACGCGCAGGATCGCCGTGCAGTAAGACAAAAGATCGGCTTCCGGCAGGAAGTCGCGGATTTTCCGGGCAACCATTGGCGTGCGACCCTGGCCGCCGCCGATATAGACGGCAAAACCGAGTTCGCCGGCGGCGTTCTTCTTCAGGTGCAGGCCGATGTCGTGGGTCTGAATGGCGGCGCGGTCGCGCTCGGCACCCGTCACCGCGATCTTGAATTTGCGCGGCAGGAATGAGAATTCCGGATGCACCGACGACCACTGGCGCAGGATTTCCGCGTAGGGACGCGGATCGGCGACTTCGTCGGCGGCAGCGCCAGCGAAGTGGTCTGCGGTGACGTTGCGGATGCAATTGCCGCTGGTCTGGATGGCATGCATCTCAACGCTCGCGAGATCCGCCAGGATCGCCGGAATGTCCGACAGCGCCGGCCAGTTGAACTGGATGTTCTGGCGCGTGGTGAAATGGCCATAGCCCTTATCGTATTTGCGGGCGATGTGGCCAAGCATGCGCAACTGCTTGCCGTTCAGCGTGCCGTAAGGCACCGCGATGCGCAGCATGTAGGCGTGCAGTTGGAGATAGACGCCGTTCATCAGCCTCAATGGCCGGAACTGGTCCTCGGTGATCTCGCCGGCAAGACGACGCTGCACCTGGTCGCTGAACTCCGCGACGCGGGCCTGGACAAAATCGTGGTCGAACTCATCGTAACGGTACATGCTTGGTCTTTCAGGGCGCGTCCGCCCATGCCTGGTGTCTCGGTTATGCTGCCCGCGCAGCCTGCTTGCCGAGATCGTTGCGGATTGTCGGGCCGGCGGCGCGGATCTTCTCGCGCAGCCGCACCGGTTGGACGACGCCGTTGACGACTTCAGCGTCGATCAAATTGACGTCGACCACTTCGTTGGCGGCATAGGCCTTGGCGCCGATCGCCTCGAGCCTGTCCTCGGCTGCCTTGTCATGGGCGAGGTCGGCATGGTCCACCGTCTCGGCCCAGCCGCCATCGGCGTACCAGACGGCAATACCGTCGGTGAGGCGGTTGGCGGTCAGTATCTTCATTGCTGAACTCCTTCGGCGACCGAACTGGACGCGCCTTCATGCCTGTGTGCCGCCAGCGGCTCGGACCGTTCAAAGTTGGCGCCGGCGACCGCATCGCCGATGATGGTCATGACCGGGCCGGAAAGATCGGCGCGCGTTTCCAGCGACGGCAGGTCGGCAAGCGTGCCGTGGAAGCGACGCCGGTTGGCGAGGCTGGCATTCTCGACCACGGCCACCGCCGTATCTGGCGACAGACCGGCCTCGATCAGCCGTCCGGCAACCTCGGCGGCCACCGAGCGGCCCATATAAACGGCGACGGTGGCGCCGGAAATGGCGAGCTTGGCCCAGTCGGGCAGCGAATTGCCCTTGAGGTCGTGGCCGGTGGTGAACACCATCGACGAGGAGACACCGCGCAAGGTCAGCGGCAGTTCGAAATCGGCGGCGGCAGCAAAGGCCGCGGTGACACCCGGAACCACCTCATAGGCGATGCCGGCATCGCGAAGTGCCGCCATCTCTTCGCCCGCCCGGCCGAACACCAGCGGATCGCCTGACTTCAGCCGCACGACACGCTTGCCTTCACGGCCAAGCTCGACCAGCAGCGCATTGATCTCAGCCTGGCTCTTGGTGTGACAGCCCTTGCGCTTTCCGACCGGCAGACGCTCGGCATCGCGGCGACCCATGGCAACCACCGCCTCCGGCACCAGCGCGTCATGGACGATGACATCGGCTTCCATCAGCAGGCGGTGTGCGCGCAAGGTCAGAAGATCCTCGGCGCCCGGACCGGCACCGACCAGCGCGATGTGGCCGCGAGCCGGCGCATTCGAAAGCAGGAGATCGACGGCAGCATCATGCGCCTGCGAAAGCTGACCGATTTCAGCCGCGCGTGCAGGAGCACCAGTGAAGAAATCATTCCAGAAGCGGCGCCGGGCATTGCCTCTCGGCAGCAGCTTCTCGGCAGCCCCGCGAAACGAAGCGGCAAGCGTTGCCAGCGGCCCGAGCGACGGCGACAGCATACGGTCGATGCGGCCGCGCAGCATCTGCGCAAGCACCGGCCCGGCGCCTTCGGTGCCGATGGCGATGGCGACTGGCGCGCGGTTGACCAGCGCCGGGGTGAAGAAATCGCAAAGCTCAGGCCGATCGACGGCATTAACCGGAATGCTTAGGCGGCGCGCATCCGCAGCCACCCGACGGTCGAGTTCCTCGTCGCCGCTGGCGGCAAACACCATGATCGCGCCTTCGAGCTGCGATGCGTCGTAAGCGGCGGCAAAATGGCTCGCGCCGGCCTGGGCGACGAAGGCGAGCAGGTCGGGCTCGGCGTGTTCCGCGATAATCCGCAGGACCGCACTCGACTGTCCGATCAGCCGCGCCTTGGCCAGCGCCTCTTCGCCGCCGCCGACGATGGCCACGGCTTCGCCCTCGACCCGCATGAACACGGGGAAGGCGTTGAGCTTGGGAGCAGTGTGCGACATGGACGCGAGCGGAATCCTGAATGAGCTTGCAGTTCTACGCGCGGGCGCGAGAAACCAGAAGGAACGCACTCGCGCATCCCTTATCGGGATGCAATTGCTTTTCTGAAAGCATCCCGGCCAAGAGAAAAATATTTCTCGTTTACAGATGGAGCGGATTCAAGCTGCTGTCGCAGGCCTTGTTTTCCGGGTCTTTTAGCGCCCGGGGAGAAAAGCCGCAAAACCGTTTTTTCTAAATTCTACCAAATTAGTAGATTAAAGCCGCGAACTCTGGATAGCCAGAATGTCCAACGCCGACGCGGCTGCCGACTGGAACATTAGTGGCTCCGGGCGCGTTCTCAAAAGGCCTGTCATATCGGATCGAAACCCCGGCTGCGGAACGCCACGAAAGGCCACCACGCGGCTGAAAAGGAGCCTGTCATCATGAACACAATCATACTCAAGCACGGTATCTGGGTCATGGTGGCCGATGGCGAGAAGGCGCTTTTCCTCAGGAACGCCGGCGACAATAAATATCCGAATCTCGAGGTGGTGCAGGAAATGCAGCAGGACAACCCGCCCACCCGCGAGCAAGGCAGTGACAGCCCGGGCCGATACAATGATGGTCCCTCCGTACACCGCAGCGCAGTCGAGGATACGGACTGGCACCGCATCGGCAAGGAGCGTTTCGCCGATGAAATCGCCGCCCGGCTCTACAAGCTCGCGCATGACGGCGAATTCAGCGAGATCGTGCTCGTCGCACCGCCGGTGGTGCTTGGGACAATGCGCAAAAAGCTGCATAAGGAGGTCGGGGACAAGGTGACCGCCGAAATTCCCAAGACATTGACCAACCATGCCATACCGGAAATCGAGGCCTTGCTGCAGGCAGCCTGATCATTGTCGATCGGCCCTGACCGATCGAGACGAATAGCACCGCACAAATTCCGATTTGACCGGCAGCTTTCTCGGCTGCCGGTCAAATATTTGCGGCAGCGCCGTCGATTTCATGGCTTTGCGGGTTGCATCGCCAACATACCATCCACCATATTGCAAACAGGCGGCGGCTTTGGGCGGCGCTCATCCAACATCGCTGTTTTTGAAAGGCGCTCCATAGACAATGCCGCATGACACGCCCCTTATCGCCACCATCGTCGCCGGTCTGGGGCTGGCTTTCGTCTTCGGGGCTCTCGCCAACCGCTTCCGCATTCCGCCGCTGGTCGGCTATCTCGTAGCCGGCGTGCTGGTCGGGCCGAACACGCCTGGCTTCGTCGCCGATGCCGGCCTTGCCAACGAACTGGCCGAAATCGGCGTCATCCTCCTGATGTTCGGCGTCGGGCTGCACTTCTCGCTCAAGGATCTGCTGTCGGTGCGTGCCATCGCCGTGCCGGGCGCCATCGTCCAGATCGGCTTTGCCACCGCACTTGGCGCCGGTCTTGCCTGGATGCTTGGCTGGTCGATGGGCGCGGGGCTGGTGTTCGGCCTGGCGCTGTCGGTGGCCTCGACCGTGGTGCTGCTGCGTGCCCTGCAGGAACGGCGGATGATCGAGACCGAGCGCGGCCGCATCGCCGTCGGCTGGCTGATCGTCGAGGATCTGGCCATGGTGCTGGCGCTGGTGCTGCTGCCGGCGCTCGCCGGCGTGCTCGGCGGTCAGGAGCAGGCTGACGCCCATGCCAGCGGCCTGCTGTCGCTGCCGGCCAGCTACGGCATCTGGGGCGTCGTCGGCATCACGCTGGCCAAGGTCGCCGCTTTTGTGATCGTCATGCTGGTGGTCGGCCGCCGGGTCATTCCCTGGATCCTGCACTATGTCGCCCATACCGGCTCGCGCGAACTGTTCCGGCTGGCGGTGCTCGCCATCGCGCTCGGCGTCGCCTTCGGTGCGGCAAAACTATTCGGTGTCTCGCTGGCGCTGGGCGCCTTCTTCGCCGGCATGATCATGAGCGAGTCCGAGCTCAGCCACCGCGCGGCGGAAGAATCGCTGCCGCTGCGCGATGCGTTCTCCGTGCTGTTCTTCGTCTCGGTCGGCATGCTGTTCGACCCGTTCAGCCTGATCAGCAATGGCTGGCCGATCCTGGCGACGCTCGCCATCATCGTCATCGGCAAATCACTGGCCGCGTTCGCCATCGTCGTTGCCTTCGGCTATCCCATCGCCACGGCGCTGATAATTTCGGCAAGCCTTGCCCAGATCGGCGAGTTCTCCTTCATCCTGGCTGAACTCGGCGTCGGGCTGAAGCTGCTGCCGGAACAGGGCCGCGACCTCATTCTGGCCGGTGCGATCCTGTCGATTGTCCTCAATCCGCTGATGTTCCTGGCCATCGACTGGATGAAGCCGTGGCTGGAACGGCGCGCCGCCAGGACGGCACCGGTTGAGGCAAAACCGGTTGGTCCGGCGACGGAGCCGGGCCAGGTAGCCTCTGTCGCGGCAACGACGAAAAAGGAGGACGGCCCGCCTCCAAAGACGGCACTCACCGGCCATGCCATCCTGATCGGCTACGGCCGTGTCGGTGGCCTGGTCGGCTCGGCGCTGAAAGACGCGGCAATGCCCTTCCTGGTCATCGAGGACGCCGACAAGACGCTGGCGAAATTGAAAGCGGACAGCATCGAGACCGTCGCCGGCAATGCGGCCAATGCCGAAGTGTTCGCCGCCGCCAATCCCGAAGGCGCCAGCCGGCTGATCCTTGCCATCCCCAATGCCTTCGAAGCCGGCCAGATCGTGCTCCGAGCCCGCACCGCCAACCCTGGCATCAACGTCATCGCTCGTGCCCATTCCGACGCCGAGGTCGAACATCTCAAGGGTTTAGGCGCCGATACGGTGATCATGGGTGAACGCGAGATTGCGCGCGGGATTGTGGAAGAAGTTCTCGGTCCCAAACCGGAGTTGAGGCGCGAAACCGCCGAGCCATCGGTGGCCTGAGTTCCAAAGCCCAGGCTGCACTCTCGCACGCTGGCACCGTGATCGGCTCGACCACCCTTTCAAGCGAGCATCACGCCACGAATGCAGAGCCGCCATTTTGCGCGATACCACTGAGATATTTGGCCGGCGGCTTCCCAAGCGCCTTCTTGAACATGGTGATGAAGGCCGTAACGGAACCATAGCCGAGATCGCCCGAGACCTGCTGGACACTCTTGCCGGAAGCCAGTTCCCGAATTGCAACGATCAAGTGCAATTGCTGGCGCCAGCGCCCGAAACTCAGCCCTGTCTCCTTTGCCACAAGACGGGCGAGGCTGCTTTCGCTGAGCGCGACGCGATTGGCCCATTCCGCCAGTGTGCTGCGGTCGGCGGGGTCCTGCGCCAACGCTTCGGCGATCCTGTTCAAGCGCGGCTCGGACGAGATCGGCAGGTGCAATTGCTGGACAGGCATGCGTGGCAACTCGGTGAGCAGTATCTTGATCAAGAGTTCGCCCCTCGCCCCGTCATCCTCCATCCGATCGGAAAGCTCGATGATCAATTCGCGCAGCAGTGGCGAGATCGAAAGCGTGCAGCACCGCTCCGGCAGGTCGGCGGCTCCCGGCTCTATGTAGACGAAAAAAATCCGGGCGTTGGCGGTTGCGACATTGCTGTGCTCCATGCCGCCGGGGATCCACACCCCGCAATGCGGCGGCACCATCCATAGACCGCTTGGAACGCGGCATGTGACGCCGCCGCCGAGCGCGAAGACGAGCTGGCCTTTGCGGTGCCGATGGGCGGGGACTTCCGCTCGGGTGTCGGGGATGTCGACGCGCACGGCAATCGCCAGCGCGGCTGGGTCATCCACATCGAGATCGAGCCAGGGGTAGCTGAGGGGCTGTCTCATGATTGACTGTTATTAGCGATGAAACGCCACGATAGCTAAATTCTTTAACCGCGAAAGTCGATAGGCTTCGGTTCGCGCAGGGTTGATCTCGTGACGCTGCGCGCCCCCGGCGGTATGGCCCGCTACCTACGTGGGTACTCAGCTTGCAGTGCTTTCCAACGCAAGCTGGCACCGACAAGCCAGCAACAAGGTACGCCCATGCTTGCCCTGGTCATCTCTCCCGAAAACGCGACCGGGTTGAGGCTCGCCGACGTCGCCGAGCCTCAACCGGCCTCGAATGAAGCACTTGTCTCGGTCCACGCGACTTCGTTGAATCGCGGCGAACTGCGCCTGCTTGCCATACGCCCCAAGGGTTGGATACCCGGCCAGGACATTGCGGGGATTGTCGAACGAAGAGCAGCCGATGGTTCCGGCCAACCGTCGGCGCCCGGGTTGTCGCGTTGGTCGACGAGGCTGGTTGGACCGAACGCATCGCAGTCCCAACCGACCGTCTCGCCGTCCTGCCGGATGACGTCAGCTTCGTTTCCGCAGCTACGCTTCCGGTCGCCGGTACGACGGCGCTGAGGACTTTACGCCATGGCGGCGACCTCGCCGGCCAGCAGGTCTTGATCACCGGCGCAAGCGGTGCGGTCGGTCGTTTCCAGATCCAGCTCGCCCGCCATCAGGGCGGATTCGTGACCGCTGTCGCCGCCGCCCGGCACGCTGAGGATCTCCGCAACCTGGGAGCCAGGCAGGTTGTCGAAGCGATAGACCTGGCCGAGGGGCCGTTCTCGCTGATTACCGAGTCGGTTGGCGGTCAAAGCCTCGCATGCGCGATCGAGCGCGTCGCCCCTGGCGGGACCATCGTCATGTTCGGTTCGAGCAGCGGCGAACTGACGCCCATTGGATTTCGCCAGTTCGTTCCGAATCACGAAGGGGCGAGGCTTCAGACTTTCGCGTACTACACGTCTGGTCCAGGCATTGGCGAGGACATCGCCTCGCTGCTCGCTCTGGTCGCAGCCGGCCGGCTCGAAACGCGCGTGGCCTTGACCGTGCCGTGGACAGACATCGCCCAAGCGCTGAACGCACTGCGACAGCGCAGCTTCAGCGGCAAAGCCGTTCTCACAATAACCGGATGAGCACCCTCTTTTGTCACACGTGCTGACCGCCATTGATGTGGATTTCAGAGCCGGTCACGTAGGACGCCTGCTGCGAACACAGGAAGAAGATGATGTCGGCGACTTCCGCCGTGGTGCCAAGGCGCCTGAGAGGAATGGTCTCGACGATCTTGTCAGTGCCCGGCGACAGGATCGCGGTGTCGATCTCGCCGGGCGCAATGGCATTGACGCGGATGCCGTGCGGGCCGAAATCATGTGCCATCTCGCGCGTCAGCGAGCCGAGTGCCGCTTTCGATGTGGCGTAGGCCGTGCCGGCGAAGGGATGCACGCGGGTTCCGGCGATCGAGGTTACGTTGACGATCGAGCCCTTGGCCGCCGCCAGTTCCTTGAACAGGCCGCGCGCCAGCATGATCGGCGCGAAGAAATTGACCTGGAACACGTCGCGCCAGACATGCATCGGCGTGTCGATCGAATCCATGCGGCTGTTGCCGTCCTTGAGCTTCGGCGAAATGCCGGCATTGTTGACCAGTGCATGCAACTGGCCGCCATGCGCTTCCAGCCGGTGGCGGATTTCGGAGACGGCGATGCCGACATCCTCCTGATCGGCGAGATCGACCTTGATGTGGTCTTCCGGCCCGGCCGGCCACGGGCAATCCTCGGCGAAAGCCTGCCTGGAGCAGGTGATGACGCGCCAGCCCTCGCGCGAAAAACGCTTGACGGTGGCGTGGCCAATGCCGCGGCTGGCGCCGGTCAGCACGATGGTCTTTCTGGTGTCGAGTTCAGTCATCTCAGGGTCTCCAGCCGGCAGATGTAGCCGAACGCCGCCGAGGTGGCGAGAGGCCGAAATGTCACCATTCACGTCAAAGGAGGAACCGGGAAGCCAACTCGCCGTTGGTTCGGGGAGTGCAGGACAAGGGTGCGGGGTTTCACATCAAATCAATCGGACAGAGCCATGACACAGACAGCACCCCTCGACATCGCCACCGCCTTCACCAAGGCGTGGACAGGCCACGACCTCGAAAAGGCAGCATCCTATGTCGCCGACGACGTCGTTTTTGATGGGCCGATGCAGCAATCGACCGGCAAGGCCCCCTACCTGAAGGGCCTGACCAAACTTTCACAGGATGTGACCGGTGTGCGCATGATCGCTGCTTTCGGCGACGATCACCAGGCGCTGCTGATGTATGACTTGATGACAAAGTCGTCCGGCGCGCTTTCCTGCGCCAAGCACCTCACCGTCCGCGATGGCAAGATTCACAGCGACAAACTGACCTTTGACAGCAAGAAATTGGGCAGCGCCAAGCCACGGAATTAGCGGATCGGATCAGCCGCCAAGGAGGTCGAGGATCGAGGTCTGCCGCTTTTTGCGCGGACCGCCGACGTCGCCTGGCGGCACCGGGTGCTTGATCGATGCGGTGGCGCCGTCATCCTCTGGCATGGAAAGGCCATCGGCATCGACGGTTTGGGCGGGACGGGCCGCGCGGGACGGCGCTTGGGCAACCGGCGCTGCTGGCCGCGCCGGAGCCTGCTGGCCGACCGACGTTGACGGAACCGGCGCCGTGTTGTTCGCCGAGGGGATCTCGTCGGGGACGATTGTGTCGGCCGGCGTCGATTTCCAGGTGCCGGGCAGCGGCCGCACCGGCACACCCTCGTGGGCCGCAACCATGAACTCGTGCCAGGCCTGCGCCGGCAGTGCGCCGCCGGTGACCTTCTTCATCGGGCTGCCATCATCATTGCCGAACCACACACCGGTGGTGAGGTTGGCGGTGTAGCCGACGAACCAGGCGTCGCGCGAATTCTGACTGGTGCCGGTCTTGCCGGCCGATGGCCAGGCGAAAGCCGCTTTCCGGGCAGTGCCGATCTCAACCGTGCCCGTCATCATCGAGTTCATCATGCCCACGATCTCAGGCTTGACGACGCGCGGCGCGCTGCCGCCGCCGCTGTCGTAAAGCACTTTGCCCTCGGTGGTCGTCACGCGCCGGATGAAGTGGATGTCGGGCTTGTAGCCGCCATTGGCGAATGGGACATAGGCCGAGGTCAGCTCCAGCGGCGTCACTTCCGAAGTGCCGAGCGCGATCGAGGTGTTGGCTATCAGGTCGGACTGGATGCCCATGCGGTGCGCCGCCTCGACAACCGCGTTCGGCCCGACCTCCATGGTCAGCTGGGCGGCGACCGAATTCAGCGATTTGGCCAAGGCGGTGGCCAGCGTCACCTTGCCGAAATACTTGCCGCCGTAATTGTCGGGCGTCCAGTTGCCGATCTTGATCGGCGCATCGTTGCGCACGCTGTCGGGCGTGCGGCCGGCTTCAAGCGCGGCCATATAGACGAACGGCTTGAACGCCGAGCCCGGCTGGCGACGTGCCTCCGAAGCACGGTCGAACTGGCTGGTCGAATAGTCGTAGCCGCCGACCATTGCGCGCACCGCACCGGAATCGTCGATCGACACCAGGGCGCCCTGGCTGACGTTGAGCTTCTTGCCGCTATCGTCTATCAGCCTGCGGATCGACTGTTCGGCGAGCTTTTGCAGGTTCAGGTCGACGGTGCTGTCGATGACGATGTCGCCGCGCACGTCGCCGATCAGGTCGGGCAATTCTTCCATGATGGTGTCGGCGACGTAATTCTCCGAGCCGGTCCAGTAGGACGGCGCACGCGTTGCCGGCGCGCTCATTGCCGAGGTCAGCTCCTTGGCGCTGATCTTGCCCTCATCGCGCATGGCGGCAAGCACCAGTTGCGAGCGCTCCTCGGCGGCCTTCGGATCGCGTGCCGGCGACAGCCGCGACGGCGCCTTCAACAGGCCGGCAAGCAAGGCGGCTTCCGACAAGGTGACATCGCGCGCGCTTTTGCCGAAATAACGCCGCGAGGCCGCTTCGACGCCATAGGCGCCGGAACCGAAATAGACCCGGTTGAGGTACATTTCGAGGATCTGGTCCTTGGTGTGCTTGTGCTCCAGCCACAGCGCCAGCAGCACTTCCTGCACCTTGCGTTCCAGCGTGCGGTCGGGTGTCAGGAACAGGTTCTTCGCCAATTGCTGGGTCAGCGTCGAGCCACCCTGCGAGAAATGCCCGCCAAGCACATTGGTGACCATGGCGCGAGAAAGCCCGATCGGGTCGATGCCGAAATGCGAGTAGAAGCGCCGATCTTCGATGGCGATGACGGCTTCCGGGATATAGGGCGACATTTCATGCAGGCCGACGGCCTCGCCGCCGCTCATGCCGCGATTGGCGAGCAATTGGCCGTCAGCAGAGACGATCTTGATGTTGGGGGCGCGGTCGGGAATCGACCAGGTCGTCGCCGCCGGCATCTTGGCGCCATAGTAAACGACGATGCCGGCCACCGCGATGCCGCCCCAGATGGCGAACACAAAGCACCAGTAGAACAGCCGGCCGAGCACGCCGAACAGGCCGCGCCGGCTTCTGCCGCGCTTGACCCGCGACGATTTCCCTTTGGCCGGCTTGCGTTTTGCGGAAGCTTTGCGATTGCTCGGCACGACGCGATCCTCCTCGTTCACCGAAAGACCCGCCGAGGACCGCGCCTGCGGCGGCCCCTCGAAACTGGGTTCGATGCGACTGTCCCTGCGGTTCGCCATGCGCTGTGCTTGATATCCCCGATGCCTATGGCGTTCGGGTTGAAGAGTAGATGCGGCGGTTTAAAGGCGGGTTAAGTCGTGTTCGAATGCCGGCCTTGGCGTTGGGCAGCGAAAAGGCCAGCGTCTGCTCTTTGCAGGCCACTGCCACCACGCTGTTCGATGTCTCGTTCAGATAGGCTCGAACTTCACATCCGGCTGGTCGGGACCGCCGGCTTGCCGCAACAGCGCGAGAATGTGTTCGCCCCTGTCAGCCGGCTGTCGCCTCCAGTTCGAGGCGTTCGTCACGTGCAGCCAGCCATCGACCACCATGAAAAAATCCTCGGATTGATCATGTCCAGCGCCGAAGCGAAGCGATTTGTTTTCAGCGAACCGAACCATCGCCGGGTCGATCGACCTGTAGAGCACCGGCCAGTTGCCGCCGCCGGAATCCATATGGAACTTGTAGCTCGGGGCGAAATCCAGCCGCCGCCGCAACAGGCTTCCATCGAAAAAACAGAAGCCGGGCCACAAGAACCAGCCGCCTGGTGTCGGCGTATCGCGCCGCACGCTGCCGTAGAGGCTCTTGCCCTTCATCCGGTCGCGGATCGAAAATGGTTCAGTTGGAAAGATATCATGATCGATGAAGCCGAAAAGCTTCGGCCCGAACCCAGGCAAGAAATTCCGCACGATCCAGTTGAGCGCTTGACCGTGCGATCTGCTGACGACCAGCCTGTTCTTCGGCAATGCGACATAGGGGACATGCTGGCGACGGCAGAGATCGCGGATCGCTTTCCTCGCCTCGTCCTTCTTGCTGTTGTCGAAGACGATGTAGCTCTCGTGCTCGGCAAGGTATCGGCGCACCAGGTGGATCTGCCATTCGATCACGTCGGGCCGGTTGAAGGCCACGGTGGCGACGACCGCATCACGGAATACCTGCTCTTGCCCCTGCAATTCGCTGACCGGCGCGGATGTCCTCAGAAAGCGAAACACCCGCCAATGATAGCGCAGCAGCGCCTCACGCCTCGGCGGCCTGTTCAGCCTCTCCCATTCCGCCACGGTAATCCCAGGCTGATCGACGCCTTCCGGGGCGTCAGAAGCAACCATGTCGCGCTCCCGCATGGCTTAGTTCTGCTGGATCGAAATGCCCTTGTCGTCGATCTTGAGTTCGACGCCTTTGGGTTTGGTCTGCTCGCGATAGACGTAGATGCCGAGCGCAATGACCACGACGACGAGCGCGCCAATGACGAGATAGAGCGTATTCTGTTTCATGGCGCGCTCTTTGCGTTGTCGAGCTTCAGGCTCGTTTCAGGACCTTGACCAGCACCAGCAGGATGATGGCGCCGATTGTGGCATGGATGATCGCGGCGAGAGTGCCGCCGCCGATGGAAAATCCGATCCTCGGGAACAGCCAGCCAGCGATGAACGCGCCGACGATACCGACAATGATGTTGCCGATCAGACCGAAGCCGAAGCCGGAAACGATAAGACCGGCGAGCCAGCCGGCGATGGCACCGATGATGATGAAGACGAGCAGGCTTTCGACACCCATAGAGAGTTCCTCCGAGCAAGAGGACGACGGCGGAACGGAAAGCTCCGAATCGGCCTCGATATCAACAGCTTCAGGCTATTCGAAAGCGGCCGGCCTCACCAGCGGCGCCATCATTGATCGTCATCGTCGCTTGCGGCAGGGCGCCAACTGGTCGGCTCGACCTTCTTTTGCGTGTGACTGTCGATATAGACCCACCAGCCGTCGTCGCGATATTGCGCGATGGATTCGTTGATGACGCCGTCGCTGTCCTTCCAGGTCACGGAGACCTTGGAGCCATCTGTCGGTGCGGTCGCAATCGGCTTTCTGTCCGCCATGTCATCATCCCCCAATTGCACCGACAAACTGAGCCGACAGAACGCGGCGGCCTGCATCCGGTTCCAAACGCTCACCGGCCGCGGAGCGCGCCGACGACCGTCAGCTATGGGCGAAGATATCCTCTTCGTCCCAGCCCATCAGGTCAAGCTTGGCACGCGTGGGCAGGAAGCGGAAGCAGGCATCGGCTTCCTTGATCCGCCCATCGCGCGCCAGCCGTCCGGCAAGCACATCGCGCAACCGGTGCAGATAGAGCACATCGGAAGCTGCATATTCGAGCTGTTCGGGCGACAGCGTCTCGGCCGCCCAGTCCGACGATTGCTGCGCCTTGGAGAGGCCGACGCCAAGAAGCTCGAAGCAGATGTCCTTCAGCCCGTGGCGGTCGGTGTAGGTGCGGGTCAGCCGCGAGGCGATCTTGGTGCAGAACACCGGCTCGGGCATGACGCCGAACGCATTGTAGAGCACGGCAAGGTCGAAGCGTCCGTAGTGGAACAGCTTGGTTACGCCGCGGTTCCGCAGCAGGCTGACGAGGTTCGGCGCCTTCTTCTGGCCGGGCGCGATCTGGATCACATCGGCCGTGCCGTCGCCAGGCGAAATCTGCACCACGCACAGCCGGTCGCGATGCGGATTGAGCCCCAGCGTTTCGGTGTCGATGGCCACTGCCCCGACATTGTAGTGCGAGAGGTCGGGCAGATCATGCTTGTGGAAACGGATATCGGCCATTGTCTTCTCCGGTCGAGCCTTGCGCGTCCCTTGACCCGCAAGGGACGCTGTAGCGCTTTGTCTTGTGGCCCGTCCTCGCCGCGTTCCGCTGAAAAATCAACTGAAAGTTGATTTTCACGCCGCGTCAGCGGGTCAGCGCATCGAGAATCCGCGCCCAGGAGCGCTGGCCCTTGTGGAAGGAGCTGAGCTCGTATTTCTCGTTGGGCGAGTGGATGCGGTCGTCGTCGAGGCCGAACCCGACCAGCAGCGATTCCATGCCGAGATAGGTCTGGAAGTCGCCGACCACCGGGATCGACCCGCCGCTGCCCGTCGTCACCGCCGGCTTCGGCCATTCGTCGGACAGCGCATCCTTGGCCTTGGCCAGGAAGGGCGAGTCGTAGGAAAGCTGGATTGCCGGCGAGCCGCCATGCGGATGGAATTCGACCGAGCAGTCGGCCGGAATCCGCTCCTTGACGAATTTCTGGAACGCCGCGCGGACTTTCTTGGGATCCTGCTTGTGTACGAGGCGAAACGACACCTTCGCCGAGGCTTCGGCCGCGATCACCGTCTTGAAGCCCTTGCCGGTGTAGCCGCCGATGATGCCGTTGAACTCGGCCGTCGGCCGCGCCCAGGTCAACTCCAGCACGGAGCGGCCCTTTTCGCCCGACGGGATCGACAGGCCGACTGGCCCGAGGAACGTCTCGGCCGTCTCGCCCAGCGTCTCCCAAGATTTCAGGATCTGCGACGGCGTTTCCTCGACGCCGTCATAGAAGCCGGGAATGGTGATGTGACCGTCCTTGTCGTGGATATCGGCCAGCACCTTGGCCAGGATGCGGATCGGGTTGGCGGCGGCACCCCCATAGAGGCCCGAATGTAGGTCGCGATCGGCCGCCTTCACCGTGATCTCCTCACCGACCAGCCCGCGCAGCCCGACGCAGATCGACGGCGTGTCGCGGTCCCACATGCCGGTATCGCAGACCAGCGCGAAATCGGCCTTGAGTTCGTCGGCATTGGCTTCGAGGAACGGCTTCAACGAGGGCGAGCCGGATTCCTCTTCGCCCTCGAACAGGATGGTGATGCGGCAAGGCAAATTGCCGTGCACCTGCTTCCAGGCGCGGCAGGCCTCGACGAAGGTCATCAGCTGGCCCTTGTCGTCGGCCGAGCCGCGTCCGGTGATCACCTTGTGATCCGGGCCGACCTCCTTGACCGCGGGGGCGAACGGGTCGCTTTCCCACAATTCGATCGGATCGACCGGCTGCACGTCATAATGGCCGTAAAACAGCACATGCGGCGAACCGGCCGGGCCATCGTGATGGGCGACCACCATCGGGTGTCCGGGCGTGTCGCGCACACTGGCATCGAAGCCGATCAGCTTGAGCTCCGCCACGAGCCATTCCGCCGCCTTGCGGCAGTCGGCGGCATAGGCCGGATCGGTGGAGATCGACTTGATCCTGAGCAAGCCGAACAGGCGCTCGAGGCTCTGGTCGAGATTGTTGTCGAGACGGTCGAGGACGGGGGAAATTGCGGACATATGTGAAGCCTTTCGATTCAGAACCCGAACCGTAAAGGCAGGACAGGAAAACGAAAAGCCCGCGATCATTGGACCACGGGCTGCAAACGTCTGTCTGGGATAAAAAAAGACCGCCGTGGTGGAGGGGGAACCACGGCGGCCTTCTACTCGAAACGATGCGGCAGCCCGGAGAGGGGGGATAGGCTGCCGCAGGTGTCCGGGATAGGCGGGGGACGGGCCTTGCTCCGGACTCGGCGAAAACTGCCGATGACGTGTATTTGGGTCTCTGAACGTGGCGATTCAAGGGCACGAAAATTACAGTTTTGTAACATAGGCGTGAGCGGGGTGACGGCGTCTGTCAGGGTGTTGCCGGAACCGATAGTTGAGGCTGCCTTTGGCATGGACCAAGCCGCCGCGCCGCGCTATCCCTGCCGGCATGAAAAAAGGCGATCATCTCTTCCTTGTCGACGGCTCCGGCTACATCTTCCGTGCCTATCACGCGCTGCCGCCGCTGACCCGCAAATCCGACGGCCTGCCGGTGGGCGCCGTTTCCGGCTTCTGCAACATGCTGTGGAAGCTGATGCTCGACGCCCGCAACACCGATGTAGGCATTGTGCCAACGCATTTCGCCGTCATTTTCGACTATTCGTCGAAAACCTTCCGCAACGACCTCTACCCCGAATACAAGGCCAACCGCTCGGCACCGCCGGAAGATTTGATCCCGCAATTCGGCCTGATCCGCCAGGCGACCAGGGCGTTCAACCTGCCCTGCGTCGAGATCGAAGGCTACGAGGCCGACGATCTGATCGCCACCTATGCGAGGCTGGCCTGCGAAGCTGGCGGCGACACCACCATCATCTCCTCCGACAAGGATCTGATGCAGCTGGTCGGCGACACGGTCGCCATGTACGACCCGATGAAGGACCGCCAGATCGGAATCCCGGAGGTGATCGAGAAATGGGGCGTGCCGCCGGAAAAGATGGTCGATCTGCAGGCGCTGACCGGCGATTCGGTCGACAATGTGCCTGGTGTGCCCGGCATAGGGCCGAAGACGGCGGCGCAACTGCTCGAACAGTTCGGTGACCTCGACACGCTGCTGGCCCGGGCCGGCGAGATCAAGCAGGACAAGCGGCGCGAATCGATCATCGCCAACGCCGACAAGGCGCGCATTTCGCGTCAGCTGGTGACGCTGATGAACGATGTGCCGGTCGCCGAGGGACTGGACGATTTCGTCCTGCACGCGCCGGACGGCCCGAAGCTGATCGGTTTCCTCAAGACCATGGAATTCACGTCACTGACCCGCCGTGTCGCGGAGGCGACCAGCACCGAGGCCGGCGATGTCCAGGCCGTCGCGGTCACCGTCGAACGCGCCGACCATGCCCATGGCCCGGATGTTGGGGCCGGTTTGCCGCCGGTTGCCCGAAACGCGTCCGGCACTGGATCGGACGAAGCCGGCGGGACGGCGGAGACGTCAAAACAAGGCGATACCCCTTCCCTGCTCGCGGCACTAAGGCTGGAGCGCGCGGCCACCGGCAAGATCGACACTTCGGCCTATCACTGCATCCGCGATATCTCGGCCCTGAAAGCCTGGGTCGCCGAGGCGCGAGAGGCCGGCATCACCGCCTTCGATGTCAGGGCAACATCGGCTGATCCGATGCAGGCCGAACTGATCGGCATGGCGATCGCCACGGCGCCCGGGCGCGCCGCCTATATCCCCTTTGCCCACATGAGCGGCAATGGCGACCTGCTCGGTGGTGGCGCGCTCGAAAACCAGATACCGCTTCGCGAGGCGCTGGCTGTGCTGAAACCGCTGCTCGAAGACAGATCGGTTCTCAAGATCGCGCAGAACCTGAAATACGATCTTGTCATCATGAGCCGCTACGGCATCGATGTCGCACCGTTCGACGACACCATGCTGATCTCCTACGTGCTCGATGCCGGCACGCCCCATGGTCACGGCCTGGACTCGCTAGCCGAGAAATGGCTGGGTCATACCCCTCTCCTGCTCAAGGACGTCACCGGCTCCGGCAAAAGCTCCGTCGGTTTCGATCAGGTCGACATCGACAAGGCGACGGCTCATGCCGCCGAAGACGCCGATATGACGCTGCGGCTCTGGCTGGTGCTGAAACCGCGGCTTGCCGCCAAGGGCCTGGTGTCTGTCTATGAGCGGCTGGAGCGGCCGCTGGTGCCGGTGCTGGCGCGCATGGAACAGCGCGGCATCTCGGTCGACCGGCAGATCCTGTCGCGGCTCTCCGGCGAACTGGCGCAGGGCGCCGCTCGCCTCGAAGAGGAAATCTACCAGCTCATCGGCGAACGCATCAACATCGGTTCGCCAAAGCAGCTCGGCGACATCCTGTTCGGACGCATGGGCCTGCCCGGCGGTTCCAAGACCAAGACCGGCCAGTGGTCGACCTCGGCGCAGCTTCTCGAAGATCTCGCCGCCGAAGGTCACGAACTGCCGCGCAAGATCGTCGACTGGCGCCAGCTGACCAAGCTGAAATCGACCTATACCGATGCGCTGCCGGGCTTCATCCACCCCGACACCAAGCGCGTTCACACCTCCTACGCGCTGGCCGCGACGACGACGGGACGCCTGTCGTCCTCCGATCCGAACCTGCAGAACATCCCGGTGCGCACCGCCGAAGGCCGCAAGATCAGGACCGCCTTCATCACCGACAAGAGCCATCGGCTGGTCTCGGCCGACTACAGCCAGATCGAACTGCGGGTGCTCGCCCATGTCGCCGAGATCCCGCAATTGCGGCAGGCTTTCGCCGACGGCGCCGATATCCACGCCATCACCGCGTCTGAGATGTTCAACGTGCCGGTCGAGGGCATGCCTTCGGAAGTCCGTCGCCGCGCCAAGGCGATCAATTTCGGCATTATCTACGGCATCTCGGCCTTCGGCCTCGCCAACCAGCTGTCGATCCCGCGCGAGGAGGCCGGCAACTACATCAAGAAATATTTCGAGCGCTTCCCCGGCATCCGAGACTATATCGAGGAGACCAAGGCCTATGCCCGCGAGCATGGCTTTGTCGAAACGATCTTCGGCCGCCGCATCCATTACCCCGACATAAGATCGTCCAACCCCTCGCTCCGCGCCTTCAACGAACGCGCCTCGATCAACGCCCGCCTGCAAGGCACCGCCGCCGACATCATCCGCCGTGCCATGATCCGCATGGAGGAGGCGCTGGAAAAAGCAGGCCTTTCGGCACGCATGCTGCTGCAGGTGCATGACGAACTGATTTTCGAGACGGTCGAGGCGGAAGTCGAGGCGACGATCCCGGTCGTGCGTCACGTCATGGAAAACGCGGCGATGCCAGCGGTATCGATGTCGGTGCCGCTGCATGTCGATGCGCGGGCGGCGAACAATTGGGACGAGGCGCACTAGCGGCTGATGTGGGGTGCGCCCAGGCCGGCTAGATCGCGTTCCTTCACACCCCCTCTGCCCTGCCGGGCATCTCCCCCGCAAGGGGGAGATCGGATGTCACTTCTGGTTTCGCCAATCGCCAACGTTGCAGAAATGAGCGGAGCGCCGAAGCTGCCAATCTCCCCCCTTGCGGGGGAGATGTCCGGCAGGACAGAGGGGGGTGCTGCCCCTCCAACATCAATAGATTGGCTGGCCTGGTCCTAAGCCGCTTCGGCCAGGCACTTGGCACACGTCCCGCGAAACTCGATCACCGCCTTCTTGGCGGCGAAGCCGGTGGAGCGCACCCATTCGTCCAACCGGTGGCCGACATCGTGGTCGGACATTTCGGTGACCTGCCCACATGTGTCGCAAATGGCGAAGGCAGTCATCGAATGGCTGTGGTCGTGCGGCTCGGCGCAGGCGACGAAAGAATTGATGCTTTCGAGCCGATGCACGAAACCTGACTTCACCAGCGTGTCGAGCGCTCGATAGACCTGCAGAGGCGCGCGAAAACCGCGCTCGCGCAGTTGGTCGAGCAAGGTATAGGCACTGAGCGGTCCGCTGGCGGTCTCGAGTTTCTCGAGCACGCACAGCTGGTTCTTCGTCAGCACATCCCTTGCCGCCATGATCCTGTTTCCAACTCGCCTTGCGTCGCTTGCGCCGCGCACAAACGATCCATGTCCCATCCAGATAGCGACGAACAGGCATTTTTGCTACTGTTTCCCGCATTCTGCCCGCGAGGCTGTCGAGAACATCGATCGGAGCGGCGCAACAGGCAGGTTGCTCTGCGATGTGACGTTCAAAATACTGACAACATCTTCGGCGAGGATTGCCGCGCTTGGAAATTCGGTCGGGCTTGGGGAAGCAATCATGATCAAATTGACGCGGCGGACGCTGCTGGTCGCCACGTCCGCTTTGACCATGGCCGGCATGGTGTCGTTCCGGACCATGGCCGCATCGCGCACCTACCATGCGCTGCTGATCGCCTGCACCGAATATCCCAACCTGCCGCAAAGGAACTGGCTGGTCGGGCCGAAGAACGATGCAGCCCTCGTCCGCGACTATCTCCTGAAGAACGTGCCCGACCCGGTGCGCTTCGCGCCGGAGAACGTCACGCTGTTCGCCAAGGATGTCCCCGGCGCCAGTGGCCTGCCGACCCATGCGGCCATCAAGGCCGCATTGGCCGACCTTGCCGCCAAGGTTCAGCGCGACGATTTCGTCTATCTGCATCTGTCCGGTCACGGCGCCCAGCAGCCGCAGATGGTCAAGGGCGACGAAACCGACGGGCTCGACGAGATCTTCCTGCCCGTCGATATCGGCAAATGGATCAACCGCGATGCCGGCGTGCCCAATGCGCTGATCGACAACGAGATCGGCGCGGCACTCGACGCCATTCGCGACAAGGGCGCTTTCGTCTGGGTCGTGTTCGACTGCTGCCATTCCGGCACCGCGACACGCGCCGTCGAGGTCGATGACGAGTTGGAGCGCAAGGTCGAGTTCGCCGACCTGGTCGGCGGCAACGAGGCCGAGCGGGCTGCCGCGATCAAGGCCTATGACGAGGTGATTTCGGTCGCCGGCTCGCGCGGCGTCGACGACAATGGCACGCGCAAGCCCGCCTTCACCCTGACGCCGACCGGTGGCGAACCGATCACCAAGGGCAAACTGGTCGCCTTCTATGCCGCGCAGACGGTGGAGACGACACCGGAAATGCCGCTGCCTAAGGGCATCGCGGATGCGCCGCGGTTCGGCCTGTTCACCTTCACCATCCTGTCGAAACTGGCCGAGAATCCCAACGTCACCTATCGCCAGCTCGGCCAGGCCGTGCTGCAGCAATATTCGGCCGACAGCCGCACCCGGCCGACACCGCTGTTCGAGGGCGAACTGGATGCGCGGGTGTTCGGCACCGACAAGACAGACGCGGTCATGCAGTGGCCTGTCGTCATCAAGGACGGCGAAGCGACGATCGGCGCCGGCCTGCTGCACCGCCTCACCCCCGGCAGCAAGCTCGCCATCCTGCCGTCGGCGCTATCGCCGCTGTCCGACGCTGTCGGATTTTTGGAAGTGCAGTCGGCAAAAAACCTGGAAAGCCGCGTCAAGCCGGTCGAGTTCGACAAGAAGCCGGCGCTCAAAGTCGTCGACATTCCCGCCAATTCCTATGCGCGGGTGGCGGAGATCGCCGTCAACTACAAGCTCATCGTCGCGCGGCCGGCCGCGGCCAAGGGACTTGAGAAGGAAACCGCTCTGGTCAATGCGGTTCTCGACGAACTGGCCACAGCCAGGGAGACCGGCTTCAACATCGAGCTGGTCGAACCCGGCAAGAGCGCCGACCTCCGCCTCGCGGTGATGCGCGAGAATGCCGTTCCCGGCGCAGCCAAGGATGCGACCGATAAGCCGGCGCTGTGGTTCCTGCCGGCGTCGGGCGACGTGAGCCTGAAGGACGGCGGCAAACCGCCGCTGATCATCATTCACGACCGCCAGAAGCTGATCGATGCAACGACCAGGAACCTGCGCACCATCTTCCGTGCCACCGGGCTTTCGCGGCTGGCGGCGGCCTCAGACTACAAGCCCGAGGACGTCGACGTCCAGTTCCAGGTCAAACGCCGCGACAAGGACGGCCTCGAACCGCTGCAGGCCTCGGTGGTGCCGCGCGTCTCGCCGGGCGACGAAGTGCATGTGCTGGCCAAGAACCGCTCGGACCTTCTGGTCGACATCAACGTGCTCTATGTAGGCAGCGACTATTCGATTACCCACATCGTCGCCGAGCGTCTCGCCCCGCAAGCCACGCTCGAGGAGGGGCTGCTGGCCTTCACCGACACCAGCTTCGGCATCGAACGGATGATCGCGGTTTTGACCGAGGCCCCGCCGGAGAGCGAGAAGCAGGATCTGAGCTTTCTGGCGCAGGACGGCGTCGCCTCGGCGACACGCGGAATGGGCTCTGCCGGCTTCTCCGACATGCTGACCGATCTCGGCATAGCGCCGGCAACCCGCTCGGTGATGCGGCTTGCCGACAAGAGCGGCCCGAAAGGCGCGGTGATGATCTTCCCGATGGAGACGGTACCGCGCGCCTGAGCGGATGCCGGCGCGCAGGGCTCTGCGGCGGCTCTTGCGCGATCGGCGCGATATGAGAACATTCCCGGCCGCCGACGCATGACGGCGGATGAAACGGATAGGATCGATTGTGAAGAATTCTGTGTTTTCCTGGCGTGGAACGCTAGCCGGCCTTGCCGGCGGCCTGTTGCTGATCGCCAACGCTTCGGCGGACGAGGCCTGCGGCCTGTGCGTCAAGCAGATCGTCACCAACTCGGAACTGGCGACGTGTTTTCTCGATCAATACGACCAGTTCGCCAAAAGCGGCAGCGACGCGGTTGTCGTCGATCTCAGCAACTGCGCCTCGCGTGGCGTCGTCGAAGCCTTGCCGTCCCCGAACAAGGGGGCGGCGGAGCCTGACGTACAGTTCATGATTTCGCGCCTGCAGTTGCAATGCCTGAAAAAGAAGCTGGAGACGCCGGGCATTGTGCTTGATCCCTCCGCCACCATTGAACTGGACAGCTGCGGATGAAGAAGCCGACGGGCAACACCAGGCAGACAGCAATGACCGCACCCGCAAAAGCGCAGGCCGGCAAACCGGCCCTGCAGGAAACCACCGAGGGTTTCCCGTGGCCAAGCAGCCACGAGATCAAGAAGGAGAGCAACCCCTTCACAGACCGCGATTGGCGCATGCTGGTCTATGCCTGGTCGGGCATGGCCGTGCGTCTCGCCATCATCTTCACCTTGATGTTCTCGGTCTACCAGTTCCTGGCCAACCAAGAGCAGAAGCGCGTCGAGCAGACCATGTCGCTTGTCGAGCTCTGGGAAAACAAGGACTACCAGCAGGCGCAGCGCGCGCTGAAAGATCGTCTGACGACGCTCAACGCCAAATATGACAATCTGCTCAGCGCCAACCCCTCGCCAACCGAGGAGCAGGTGTTCCGGCAACGCATCGGCATCGAGGCGATGACCGCCTCCGGCGGCGACATGCCGCTCGCCGATTTCAGCGAGAATTTCGATCGCATCGTCTATTTCCTCAACCGGCTGTCCTTCTGCATCGACGGCGATTTGTGTTCGCGCAAAGTGACCGATGCTTATTTCCGTGACTATGCCGTCTCTTTCTGGAGCTATTTTGCCGGCTACATAGATAAGCAGCGCAAGGCGGGTTCTCCCACTTTCGCTTCTGCAATCGAGAGCTACGTGCGCAACGGCACGCCTGCAGCCGAAGCCAAATAGCGGCGCGAAAAAGGCGGCGGGATTGCTCCGCCGCCTTTTTCCACCGCGAAGGCGCAGTGATTACTTATACAGGCTGTTGATCCACTGGACATTGGCGGCGTTCAGGCGCACGGCGGTGTTCGCGTCGGGGCTTTCCGCCACGTTGACACCGGTGACGATGCGCTGCTTGGCCTTGTTGTCGTAGGCATAGACCGAGCTGCCGCTCGACCCTGGGAACGTATCGCAGTCGTACTGGAAATATTCCGGCGCGATGTTTTCGGCGTGCACTTCGCAGTTTGCCTTCCACATCGTGCCCATCGGCTTGTCGCCGGGATAGCCGACGAGATTGGCGGTGAAGTCGCCGAGATCGTCATAGTTCGCATAGCCCAGCCAGCCGAGATTGGTGCCGACATCCTGCTTCAGCGTGACGATGCCGAGATCCCACAGCAGGACCGAACCATAATAACCCTGGTAGTTGTCGATGAAGCCTTGCAGCACATAGGCGCTTTCGAAGGCGAAGGCGCCGAACGGTGCGTCGTCGGCCGTGCTGCCGTTAAGGCCCGGCACGAACAGGTAGTCGGAGAGCCAATCCTTGTCCTCATGACTGTAGAGGCAGTGCGCGGCGGTGAGTACGGTTCGCGGACCGATCAGCGTTGCCGAACAGCTGCCGAAGCTGCCCGTCTTCGGCGATTTGGCTTCGAGATAGCCTATTGCCGAGAACGGATAGGTCTTGGTGTTCTTGACCTGCTCGCGATCGTCGGTGCCGAAAACCTGGCGGCCGGCTTCGCCTTCGCCGAGGTCCGGATCCTCGGTCTTGCGCTCAGCCCCGTCTTTTCCAGTGGCCGGAGCGTTCAGTTCCTTGATGATAAGCTCCCGCAGCGCTTCGCTCGGCTCGATCTTGATCTCCTTGCCATCGGCGGACCGTCCGACGATGCCGTAGGATTTGACAGCCGTTGCCTCGTCGGCAAGCGGCGCGGCGCGGCTGTCTTCGTCGGTCAGCTTCGGTGGCGCGATTGGCTTTGCCCGCCCGGGCTTGTAGTCGCCTGAAGTCGCGTCGCGCGCGCTTTCGCCATTGCCGGCACTGGCGGAGCCAGGATCGGCGGCGAAAGCTGGAACCGCCCACATTGCGGCGGAAAGTAATGTGGACGCAATGAGTGCGTTTGTCAGTTTTGTCATGGTGAGACTCTCCCAAAAGTCAGCAAGGACTGGATCAAAATACAGAAATATTGTCGAGATCGTGGTGGGGTCGAAAAAGGAGTTTGGTTACCGCACTTGAAATATGACCATCGCCTATGCGGTCGGTCAAAGCCCCCGCCAAAGACACCGGCGCGGATATATTGCCTAAATTAATACAACATTGGAATGACAATTAGCTTCCACATAGCCCGTGGGGGGCTATAGGGTTTTGAGCGGGGTCTGCACAGGAACGCGATAAGCGAAGCAGTGCCTGACTTGGTGTCCCTGCCGTGCTGCTACAACAAAAGCTGCGCGGCCTGACCATCAGTCTGAGGCTTGCTTTGTTGATGATGCGCTGGGGCTGGTCCGCTCGGGAACATATCAGGAGGGCTTCAGATGAACATCATCCATCGGTTCAGGCCGATCGCCGCCGCATCGCTGCTCGGCATCGCGGCCGCCCTTGCGGCAGCCAATTCCACCCAGGCCGACGAAGCGGTCACCCGACCGGAGGCAGCGGTCTCGCCAATGAAGCGCGTGACGGAAGCCAGAGCGAAAGCAGCGGCGGAGAACCCCGACGCGGCCGACCGCGTCTATGGCGGCAACCAGGCCGAAAAGGGAGCCTACCCGTTCCAGGTCGCGCTGCTCACCACCGACAGGCTGGACGAGAATCCAGCATCGCAGGCCAACGCCCAATTCTGCGGCGGCAGCCTGATCGCGCCTGAATGGGTGCTGACGGCAGCACACTGCCTCAACGACAAGGGCCAGCCGGTTTCGCCTGAGAGCGTCACCGTGCTGACCGGTGCAACCGATCTCAGCGAGGGCAAGCGCCACAAGGTGGTGGAGGTCATCGTCAACGAAGCCTACAGCGAACAGACCCTCGACAACGACATCGGCCTGCTCCGGCTTGCCGAACCGGCCGATGCGTCGACCATCAAGGTCACCCATGACGCAACGCCCGAGACAGGCAAAATGACGGTCACCGGCTGGGGCAAGATGCAGGATGGCACCTTCCCGACCACGCTGATGGTTGTCGATCTCGACCTGCAGCCCAACCAGGCCTGCAACAGCGGCATCAAGGCCATCTATGCGCGTGATCTGAAGGCAGCGCTCGGTGATCTGTCCCGCCGTATGCGCTATTCGGAAAAAGGCATCGACGCGGCCGCCAATGCGATCGCCGCCGACATGACCGACCCGCTGACCGGCAACATGATCTGCGCCGGCACCTCCAGCGGCGTGCGCGATGCCTGCAATGGCGACAGCGGCGGCCCGTTGTTCATGACCGGCACCGGCGGGCCGGTCCAAATCGGCGTCGTCAGCTGGGGCGAAGGCCCGGCTGACGGCAGTGCTGCCTGCGGCCACAAGGACGCCTACGGCATCTACACGCGGCTGGCCAATTACACCGGCTGGATCGAGGCGAAGATGAAGACCTCGGCTCCGGCACCGACAAAGCCCAAGGCGGGACTGGGCACCGCCCAGAAACCAGCCACGCCCTGAAGCAGGGCTATTCGCTTTCAAGCAAAACGGCGGGAGATGTTCCCGCCGCTTTTTGTTTGCCGGCTTATCGAGAGGACTTATTTTCGCGGCGGACCTTTGCGCTCGGCCGAAGCCGCCCACAGATTGATGTCGGACTCCCGCGCATAGGTGTCGATCTCGGCGAGTTCGGCATCGCTGAAGTCGAGCACCTTGAGCGCGCCGACGCAGTCCTCGACCTGCTCCGGCCGGCTGGCGCCGATCAGCGCCGAGGTCACCCTGCCCTTGCGCAGCACCCAGGCCAGCGCCATCTGCGCCAGCGTCTGCCCACGCTTGCTGGCGATGGCGTCGAGCGCCTTGATGTTGGCGATGGTCTTGTCGTTGATGAAGGCTGTCTTCAGCGACTTGCCCTGGGAAGCACGGCTGCCGTCCGGAATGCCGCCGAGATACTTGTTGGTCAGCATGCCTTGCGCCAGCGGCGAGAACACGATGGAGCCGACGCCGAGCCCTTCGAGCGTGTCGAGCAGGCCGTCTTCCTCCACCCAGCGGTTCAGCATCGAATAGCTCGGCTGGTGGATGACGCAAGGCGTGCCAAGCTGCTTCAATATATCGGCGGCCTCGCGCGTGCGCTGCGAATTGTAGGACGAGATGCCGGCATAGAGCGCCTTGCCCGAGCGCACGGCATGGTCGAGCGCACCCATCGTTTCTTCCAGCGGCGTGTCGGGGTCGAAACGGTGCGAATAGAAGATATCGACATAGTCGAGCCCCATGCGCTTCAGGCTCTGGTCGAGGCTGGCCAGAATGTATTTGCGCCCGCCCCATTCGCCGTAGGGACCGGCCCACATTTCGTAGCCGGCCTTCGTCGAGATGATCAGCTCGTCGCGGTAGGCGGCGAAGTCGGTGCGCAGGATTTCGCCGAAAGCGGTCTCGGCAGAACCGGGCGGCGGACCGTAATTGTTGGCGAGGTCGAAATGCGTGATGCCGAGGTCGAAGGCCTTGCGCGCGATCGCCTGCTTGGTCTTGTGCGGCGTGTCGTTGCCGAAATTATGCCACAACCCCAGCGAGATTGCCGGCAGCTTCAGGCCGGAGCGGCCACAGCGGTTGTAGATCATCTTTTCATAGCGGTTTTCGGCAGGCGTGTAGGGCATCGGAAAATCCTCAAATGGAAACGAGCCGGTCGGCTGCATCGCGACAACGCGGCGAGTTGGCTCTGCCCCTCACCCTTACCCTCTCTCCGTCGAAACGGGGAGAGGGTTGAGGTGTGCTGCCTATTTCTTCTTCGCCAAAAGCGCCTTGGCTTCCTTGACGCCAAGTGCCGCCGGCCGTTCGCAGGTGGTCTGCATGGCGACGAACTTGCCGGTTTCGCCGGAACGCAACAGCCCGGTCATCACGTCGACGGCGTGCAGCGCCAGCTCCATCGAACAGCGGTGCGGCCGGCCTTCCGCGATTGCCACCGCCATATCGGCGAGGCCTGATGTGCGGTAGTTGGCCATCATGCCTTGCGAATGCATCTCGTTGGGCACGCCGAACGGATGCGGCCAGTTCGGCAGCTTCTTGACCGGCTTGGCCGCGTCGGTGAAGCGAACGTCACCGCCGAAGAAATTCGGATCCGGCACGAACACCGTGCCTGTCTCGCCATAGAGTTCCATCGGCGCGTGGCCGTGAGCCCAGACGTCCCAGCTGGTGTTGAGCGTGATAACGGCGCCGTTCTCGAACTCCAGCAGCCCATGGATGGTCGTCGGCGTGTTGACCGGTATCTTTTCACCCGCGCGCGGCTTTGAACTGATCGTCCGCTCCTTGGCCGGCGTCGTCGCGAAGGCCGCGACCTGCTTCACCGGCCCGATCAGCTGGATCAGATTGGTGATGTAATACGGTCCGATATCGAGCACGGGACCGGCGCCCGGCTGGAAGAAGAAATCCGGATTGGGGTGCCAATGCTCCATGCCGTGGCCCATGACATGACAGGTACCACTCGTGACCTTGCCAAGCTTGCCGGTGTCGATCAGGTTGCGCACCAGCTGGTGCGCGCCGCCGAGGAAAGTGTCTGGCGCCGAGCCGATCCGAAGACCCTTTTTCTGCGCCCGCTTCTTAAGGTCGAGCCCTTCCTTGACCGACAGCACGAACGGTTTTTCCGAATAAACGTGCTTGCCGGCGTCGAGTATCTGCTTCGACACCTCATAATGCACCGCCGGGATGGTCAGGTTGACGATGATGTCGATGTCGTCGGCCCTGAGCAGGTCTTCGACGGTCTCGGCGCGCAGCTTGAACTCCTTCGCCCGAGCCCTGGCCGCCTCCATGTTGATGTCGGCGCAGGCACGCATCTCGATGCCGCGAAACAGCGGCGCCAGCGAAAAATACGCTTTCGAGATGTTGCCGCAGCCGATGACGCCGATGCCAAGTTTCTTTGCCATGCTGATTGCTCCTAATAGGTTTTGGCGGCTGCGATGGAGCGGCGGGCGAAACGCTCGATGTCGTTGGGGTTGTCCTGTTCCATGACGTAGTATTGGGCCGCACTCTTGGCACGCAGCACCTTGATCAGACCGGCCCAGTCGATGGTGCCATGGCCGACATCCGACCAGCCATCCTCATCCAGCCCCTCGCCGGGCTTGGCCATGTCCTTGACGTGGACGGCACTGATGCGCTTGCCGTGTTTCTCGATCCACGGCAACGGATCATCGCCGCCGCGCACCACCCAGGCAACGTCCATCTCCCAGCTGACATCGGGCGCGGATGACAGGATGTGGTCCTGCGGCACCGATCCGTCGGCAAGTTTCTTGAACTCGAAATCATGGTTGTGCCAGGCAAAGCCGTAGCCAGCCTTTTTCGCGGCGTCGCCGACCTTTGCCAGACGCTCACCAAAGCCGCTCCAGCCGGCGGCGTCGGATGGTCGCTGATCGGGCATCAGGAAAGGGCAGATGAGCAGCGTGATACCGAGTGCGTCGGCGGTTCTGCGCACGCCGTCGAAATCGTTCTCGAGAGCGTCGATCGAGAAATGCCCAGTCGGCATGGCAAGCCCGTTCTTGTCGAGCTCGGCACGGAATGCC
The DNA here is from genome assembly GCF_004023085.1 of Mesorhizobium sp. M7A.F.Ca.US.010.02.1.1. NCBI lineage: Bacteria > Pseudomonadati > Pseudomonadota > Alphaproteobacteria > Hyphomicrobiales > Phyllobacteriaceae > Mesorhizobium > Mesorhizobium sp. M7A.F.Ca.US.010.02.1.1. Next base: position 273,622 of record NZ_RZRV01000005.1, read on the forward strand.
TCGGGATCATCATAGACGCCGCCAAAACCTTCGACCTGAGCGTAGCCGAGCTTGCCGAGCGTGGCGAGCACACCGTCCCAGGGTTGGAAATTGCGGGCGCTGTAAAGTTGGAATGACCAATTCATCGTCTCTGTCCGTTTCGCTTGGGGATTGTCGTTGGAAGGTTGGTTCTCGGAAGCTAGATGCGTGTGCCGGTTGCCGTGTCGAAAAGCGAGGCGCGCATCGGATCGAAGCCAAGCGTCACCGCCTCGTCGTTCTTGGGCGTGCGTTCCGAGGTCACCCGGACGCTGAAATTCTGCTGGGCAAGCTTCAGCCAGACCAGCGTGTCGGAGCCCATGGGTTCGACCACCTCGACATTGGCGGCTATCGAGAACGGCCAGCCGGTGCCACTGTTCAGGCTGACATGCTCGGGCCTGATACCGAATGTGACGGGGCCGGGAGCCGGAGGCTTGGCAAAGTCGTAAGTGCCGAGCGGGATCTTGATATCCTCGGCCGCGAACCGCCAGCCGCCGTCCGCGTCTTCCAGACGGCCATCGACGAAGTTCATTGCGGGCGAGCCGAGGAAGCCGGCGACGAAGCGGTTGACCGGACGGTTGTAGATGGTCTGCGGCGCATCGAGCTGCTGGATGACGCCGCCCTTCATCACCGCGATACGGTCGGCCAGCGTCATCGCCTCGATCTGGTCGTGGGTGACGTAGATCATGGTGTTCTGCAGCTTGCGATGCAGCAGCTTGATCTCGACGCGCAGTTCGGCGCGCAGCTTGGCATCGAGATTGGACAGCGGCTCGTCGAACAGGAACACGTCGACATCGCGCACCAGCGCCCGTCCGATGGCGACGCGCTGGCGCTGGCCGCCGGAAAGTGCGGCCGGCTTACGCTGCAGCAGCGGCTCGATCTGCAGGATTTCAGCCGCCCGCGCGATCCGCTTGGCGATCTCTTCTCTTGGCGTGCCAGCGACACGCAGCCCAAAGGACAGGTTCTTCTCCACCGTCATTTGCGGATAGAGCGCATAGGACTGGAACACCATGCCGATGCCGCGGTCCTTGGGCTCTTCCCAGGTGACGTTCTTGCCCTTGATGAAGATGCGGCCTTCGGAGACATCGAGCAGGCCGGCAATGCAGTTGAGCAAGGTCGACTTGCCGCAGCCGGACGGCCCGAGCAGCACGATGAACTCGCCATCGGCGACATCGAGATTGAGCGTCTCCAGGACGGTCACCGCGCCGAAATTCAGCGACAGGTCCTGGATCGAAACGCTGGTATCGTTGGCTGCCGTCATCGCCGTCACCCCTTCACCGCGCCGGCGGCGATGCCGCGTACGAAAAGCTTGCCGGAAATGAAGTAGACGATGAGCGGCACAAGTCCGGTCAGGATGGTTGCGGCCATGTTGACGTTGTACTCCTTCACGCCTTGCACCGAATTGACGATGTTGTTGAGCTGCACCGTCATCGGATAGGTGTCGGGGCGGGTGTAGACGACGCCGAACAGGAAGTCGTTCCAGATGCCGGTCACCTGCAGGATGATGGCGACGACGAAGATCGGCAGCGACATCGGCAGCATGATGCGCAGGAAGATGCCCCAGAAGCCGGCGCCGTCGACGCGTGCCGCCCGGAACAGCTCTTCCGGCATCGAGACGAAATAATTGCGGAACAGCAGCGTCAGGATCGGCATGCCGAAAATGGAATGGACGATCACCAGCCCGCTGAGGCTGCCATAGAGGCCGATCTCGCGCAGGATGATGACGATCGGATAGATCATCACCTGGTAGGGAATGAAGGCGCCGACGATCAGGATAATGAAGAACGTATCGGCGCCCTTGAAGCGCCAATTGGCCAGTGCATAACCATTCACCGAGGCGATGGCGATCGACAGCAGCACCGACGGCACGGTGATCCGCACCGAATTCCAGAAACCGCGCGAGAGCCCGTCGCAGTTAAGGCCAGTGCAGGCCGTTGACCACGCCTTGACCCACGGCTCGAAGGTGATCTCGAGCGGCGGTGAGAAGATGTTACCGAGCCGGATCTCCGGCATGCCCTTGAGCGAGGTGACGACCATGACATAGAGCGGCAAGAGGTAGTAGACCGCCATGACGAACAATGTGCCGTAGAGGAAGACGTTGCGGCGCGAAATCACGCGGCGCGGCTTTGGACCGTAGGGCCCTGCGATGTCCTGGCGCGCGCCGGCGGCAGTGCTTGCTTGAGCGGTGATGTCTGCAATGCTCATTTGCGTCGCCCGAACTCGAGATAGGCCCAAGGCACGATGACGATCACCACCGAGAGCAGCATCATGGTCGAGGCGGCAAAACCCTGGCCGAGGTTCTGGGCGAAGAACATATAGTCGTAGACGTATTTGGCCGGCACTTCGGAGGCGATGCCCGGGCCGCCGCTGGTCTGGGCCACGACCAGGTCATAGACCTTGACGATGCCGGCAGCGATGATGACGAGCGTGGTGATGAAGACCGGCCGCATCATCGGGATGACGATGAACAGATAGGTCTTCCGCATCGGGATCCCATCCACGCGCGCCGCCTTCCAGATGTCTTCGTCGATACCGCGCAGGCCGGCCAGCATCAGGCACATGATGAGCCCGGTGCCTTGCCACAGCGCAGCGATCGATATGCCGTAGATGACGATGCTGGAATTGTAGAGCGGGTCGAAGCTGAAGCTCGTCCAGCCCAAGTCCCGCACCACATGCTGGATGCCGAAATCCGGATTGAGCAACCACTGCCAGACCAGGCCGGTGACGATGAAGGAGAGCGCGAAAGGATAGAGGAAGATGGTGCGGAACGTGTCCTCGAAGCGGATCTTCTGATCGAGCAGCGCGGCAAGCAGAAAACCGATGACCAGCGAGAACACCAGCGAGATCGCGCCGTAGATCAACAGGTTCTCGATCGAGATCAGCCAGCGCGGCGCCGCCCACAGGCGGTAATACTGGTCGAGCCCGACGAAATTCAGGCGCGGCAGGAGCTTCGAATTGGTGAAGGAATAGAGCACCGTCCAAACGGTGCCGCCGACGAAAACCACCATGGCGGTGAGGATCATCGGGATCGAGGCGACCTTCGCATTGAGGTTGCGGAACAGAAGGTTGGGGCGTTCGCTCTTGCTCATCTCGTCAGCCGGCTGGGTAAGGGCGGTGCATTCCCGGCCCTGCATTCGCAAGGCCGGGAATGAGGCGGGTTGCCTCCAGCGTCAGTCCGCCGAAGCGATGAGGTCGGCGAAGCGCTTCTGCGCGTCTTCGATGGTCAGTTCCGGCTTGGCGAAGAATTCGGCGAAAAGGTCTTCCTTCTGTTTCTGGGTGTCCTGTGAAAGCAGTTGGTCCGTCCACGGCATGACGGCGCCCTTGGCAAGAATGGCGAGGCCCTTCTTCATGCAGTCGTTGGCCGCATTGAGATCGACGTCGCCGCGCACCGGCAGGGATCCCTTCTTTAGATTGAAGGCAACCTGCGTCTTGGGATCGAGCAGCGTCTCGGCCAGCACCTCCTGCGCCTTGCTCTTGTCGGCATCCTTGAGCAGCGGGAAATAGAAGGCGTCACCGCCCGTGGCTATGACCTCGTTCAGCCCAAGGCCCGGCAGGCAGGTATAATCCTTGCCGGCGGTCTTGCCGGCAACCTGGAACTCGCCCTGCGCCCAGTCGCCCATGATCTGGCCAGCGGCCTTGCCGGTGATGACCAGGTTGGTCGCCTGGTTCCAGTCCTGCACATTGGTGTTCTTCGCCATCTTGCGGGCATCGTCCGCGGCCTTGAAGACCTTGGCGACTTCGGGCCCGGCGGCGAACTTGGCATCCTTGTCCTTGTAGACCTTGAGGAATGTGTCCGTACCGCCCACAGCCGCAAGCAGGACGTCGAAGGCACCGGAGGATTGCCAGGCCTGACCGCCGACGGCGAGCGGGATGATGCCGGCCTTTTCCAGCGCCGGCGCTGCCGCCACGAATTCATTCCAGTCCTTCGGCAACGGCACGCCGGCCTTCGCGAAGGCTTCGTTGGACAGCCACAGCCACTGCCAGGAATGGATGTTGACGGGCACGCAGTAGATCTTGCCGTCGATGGTGCAGCCGTCGAGCAGGCTCTTCGGCCGGACGACATCAGTCCACTTGCCCTTGGTGGCGACGTCGGTGAGGTCGCGCATCAGGCCGGCCTGCACCAGTTCCTCCGCCTGCCGGCCATGGTTGAACTGCGTGGCGCCCATCGGATCGCCACCGGTGATGCGGCTGATCATGATTGGCCGCGCCGTGCCGCCGGAGCCGGCAATGGCGCCATCCACCCAGTGGTTGCCGGTTGCATCGAATGCCTTGGCAAGTTCCGCAACCGCCGCCGCCTCGCCGCCCGACGTCCACCAATGGGTGACTTCCAGGTCCGTCGCGGCCGCCTGGCCGGCAAACTGCAACGCGGCCGTCGCTGCCAGCGCAGCGGTCAAAAGTTTGTATCGCATTTCGGCTCCTCCCAGAATCTGAAACGTTACAGATTTTCGATACGGCAATTGCGCGGGCTGTGCAACCCATCAACGAAGCGCCCTCGATATTTTTTCGGACCGCGAACAAATTCGCATGAATGATCGCGCTTCCCATGCACTGCAGCATGGTTTGCTGCGGCGCAAACACCGAAATGCCGCCTGATACGGGCAAAAGGCGGCGGCAGAGGCGATTTCTCCTGGAATCCCAATGCGTTTCGCAAAAGAACCATCCACCTCGTGGCGAGGGACATGTAACTCGATATGGCAATCTGTAACGTTTCAGTATATTGAGGCTTTGCCGGGGCTGGAACGCATATCGTACCGCTATGGCGGCGATTGCCGACATGGCTCGCGGCTGCTATGCGCCTGACGGGCGGGACGAATGGACAGACAGCGTACGGACAAGAACGGGGAGACCTCGGCACAGGGACGGCCGACGTTGAAGACGCTTGCCTTCATGACCGGGCTCGGCGTCACCACCGTGTCACGCGCCTTGAAGGATGCCCCGGAAATCGGCGCCGAAACCAGGCGTCGCGTCCAGCTCGTCGCCAAGCAGATCGGCTACCGGCCGAACCGCGCCGGCGTGCGTCTGCGCACCGGCAGGACCAATGTCATCAGCCTCGTGCTCAACACCGACCGCGAGATCATGAGCTTCGTCTCGGACATCATCTACGGCGTTTCGGAAGTGCTCGCCGAAACGCCCTATCACCTGATCGTCACGCCCTATTCCCGCTCGCAGGATCCGATGGAGCCGATCCGCTATCTCGTCGAGACCGGCTCGGCCGACGGAGTCATCATTTCGCGCACCCAACCGAACGATCCGCGCGCCCGCTACATGCTCGAGCACGGCATGCCCTTTGCCACGCATGGGCGCACCGACATGGGCCTCGTCCATCCCTACCATGACTTCGACAACCATGTTTTCGCGATGGAAGCCGTGCGCCGCCTGGCGAGCATGGGCAGGCACAAGCTGGCGCTTCTGTCGCCGCCGCCCGGGCTGACCTATTATGGCCACACGCTGAACGGCTTTGCCGATGCGCTAAGCGAGGTCGGAGCCAGCGAAATTCCGTTCAACACCGTTTCCATCGATCACACGATCGAGCAGATCAGGACCAGAACCGCGCAGGTGATGCGCCGCGAGAACAGGCCGGACGGCTTCGTCAGCAGCGCTGCCGCCGCGACACTGGCGATCGTCGCCGGCATCGAGGATGCCGGCCTCAAGCTTGGCCGCGACGTCGATGTCGTGTCCAAGCAGTCGTCGGACCTGTTGCACCTGTTCCGGCCGGAATTGCTCGTCGTCAACGAGAACTTCCGCCTGGCCGGCTCCGATCTCGCCCGCTCCGTGCTCGGCTGGATCGGCGGCGCCGCACCCGGCTCGTTGCAGCGCCTGGTCGCCACCAGCGAGGTTCGGGCGTTCAGCCCGCCGGTTTCCGTTTAGGCCCTTGGGCTAACCAGCCGCACCGCTTCCCCACGGCCCATGGAACGCGCCTTTGTCGTTGATACGCTCGAAGCCGTGCGCGCCGAAAAAGTCGCGCTGCGCCTGGATCAGGTTCGACGTGCCGCGGCCCTGGCGGTAGCTGTCGAAATAGGCAAGTGCGGAAGACAGCGCCGGAACCGGCGAGCCGGCCTCCGAAGCCCTCGCCACGATGCGCCGCAGCGACGGATGCGCTTCCTGCATCAGCGCGATGAAGGCCGGGGCCATCAGCAGGTTGGTCGAGGCGCCGCCCTTGCTGAAGGCCTCCGCCATGGTGTCGAGCATCTGCGAGCGGATGATGCAGCCGGCGCGCCAGATCCTGGCGATGGTCGGCATTGGCAGGTTCCAGTTGAATTCCTTGGAGGCGCCGCTCATCACCGCAAAACCTTGGGCGTAGGCGGCGATCTTGCCGGCGAACAGCGCCAGTTCCAAATCTTTCAGCAAGGCGTCCTTGTCACCGGAAATCTTCGTCACGCCGATGTTGCCATAGGCCTTTTCCGCCGCCAGCCGCTCGTCCTTGATCGACGATAGAACGCGCGCCGCCACCGCCGCCTCGATCGCGGTGGCCGGGATGCCGAGCTGCTGCGCCTCGATGACAGACCATTTGCCGGTGCCCTTCTGGCCGGCGCGATCAAGGATGATGTCGACCACCGGCTTGCCGGTCTTCGGATCGTCTGATGCCAGCACCTTGGCGGTGATCTCGATCAGGTAGGAATTGAGCCGGCCCTTGTTCCAGTTGGCGAACACCGTGCCGATCTCCTTCGGGTCCATGCCCAGGCCGTCGCGCAGGATGCCGTAGATCTCCGCGATCATCTGCATGTCGGCATATTCGATGCCGTTATGGATGGTCTTGACGAAATGTCCGGCGCCGTCGGTGCCGAGCCATGCCGCGCAGGGTTCGTCCTTGAACTTGGCGGAGATCGCCGTCAGCACCTTCTCGACGCGTTTCCATGAGTCCTCCGTGCCGCCGACCATGATCGACGGTCCGTGGCGCGCACCCTCCTCGCCGCCGGACACGCCCATGCCGATGAAGGTGAGACCCGAGCCGGAAAGCTCGGAGAAGCGCCGCATCGTGTCGCGGAAATTGGCGTTGCCGGCGTCGATGACGATGTCGTTGGCCGACAGCACGCCGCGCAGAGCCGCGATCTGTTCGTCGACCGGCTTGCCGGCCAGCACCATGATGATGATCGGGCGCGGCGGCCGGATCGCGGCGGCAAGCTCTTCCAGGCTGTAGCAGGGCACGACCATGTCCCTGAGCGCGCCGGCATTCTCGATGAAAGCGTCCGTGCGCGCCCTGGTGCGGTTGAAGACGGCGATGCGATGCCCGTGCTCGGCGATGTTGAGCGCCAGGTTGGAGCCCATCGTGCCAAGGCCGATCAGGCCGATTTCGGCTTTTTCCATCGTTTTTTTCCTGCCTTCGGATTTTGTTGAGATCGCGTTTTGCCGCGATGATTGACGGGCCTTTCGGGCTGCGTCAACCGCCTCGCCGAATTGTGTTGATGCCGCGGCGTGTGAGATTCAGGTCAGGCCGAGTCGAGAATGGTGGTTTCCGAGAACCGGAGCGGAGCGTACTTAAAGTACGTGAGCACCGGAAGCGCAGGAAGCCGCCGTTCGCAGGCCGGCATCACCTGAATATCACTCGGCGCGGATGTCGACGGGCGCCTCGATCTTCACCATCTCGAAGTCCGAGACCAGTACGTCGATGCGCACCGTCCACCGGCCGGCCACCGGGATGACGAGGTTGTCGACACGCCAACTGCCGTCGCCGGGCTTGGCCGCCGCGCGCTTCAAGGGCTCGATGCCCGAATCGGGTTTCGACAGCACAAGCGTCACCTCCTTGGCGTCGAGCGGGCCGAAATCGCCGCTCATGATGATCATCGAGGCGACGACCGGTCCGGCATGGCCCGGCGTGATGCTGAGATCGGCCATCGCTTTCAGCGCGTGGATATGGACCGACACCGGTTGCGCTGCCGCAATCGCGAGGGCTCGTGGCGGCGGCGTGAAGCGCCAGCCCGCGGCAACGCCGAAAATCGCCAACACGATCAACATCTCGACGCCGATCGAGCGGACCAGCCTGCGTTGAACTTCCGTCGATCCCGCCTCGGCCGATGCCGTGAGTTTCCAGCGGTTGACGGCGGCGAGCGTGAACAGAAAGACCAACAGCCCGAGTTTGATCAGCAGCAGCCTTCCATAGGCGGTGTCGACCAATGCCGCGGGTGTTTGCACCTGGATGACGGCAAGCACGATGCCGGCAGAGGCAAGCACGGCCACCACCGGCAGGATCGCCCAAGAAAACCGCCGCAGGAATGGCGTGGCCCCCGCCGATTGCCCCTTCAGCGCCAGCCCGAGTGGGACCAATGCGCCGGCCCACAACGCGATGCCGACGCCGTGCAGGAACACCATCGGCCGTGTCAGCCATTGCGGTTCGGCGGCACTGGCATGGCCGCTGGCGGCAAGGGCAATCCCAACCCCGGCCAGGCCGGCCAGCGCAAATGGTTTGGCGGTGGCGCGGGGGCCGGCCAGCGACAGCAGGCCAAGCCCCAGCGCAATCAGCGCGACCAGCACCGTCCAGCCGAAACTGGTGCCGAGTCCGGTCCGCCAGATAACCGCCTGTGCCAGATGGGAGAGCGGTGCCCCGAGCGCATCAAGCCCCTGCAACCCAAGCGACAAGGGCGCCGCGACAAGTCCGCCCAGGATTGCGGCTGCAACGAAACGCTGTCCGGCGCGGCCACCTTGGGACAGCCAGGCGAGGGCGAAAGCGCCGCCGACGCCGAGAAAAAGGCCGATGTAGAGAAAGACCTTGCCGAGCCAGATGGCCGACCGCGACGGCCAGTCGGCGGCCTCGGACACGGCCGGCGGCGCGCTGGGTGCGCCGATGGAGAACAGTAGGGAACCACCGACCGGATGGCCGTCGGCCGAAATGACGCGCCAGCTCAGCACATGCGTACCGGACGCAAGCTTCTGGGGATTGTCGATCTCTACCGTCTGGTCGCTGAGCCGGAATGACGTTAGCGAAACCGGCTTGCCGTCGGGCTTCACCAGCGTCAGCACCAAAGGCGAGACCGGCTCGCTGAAAGTCAGCAAGAACTGCGCCGGCCCCTGCGCCAGCACCGCGCCGTCGGCCGGGTCGGTCTTGATCAGCGCGGCATGGGCAAAGGCCTGATCTGGCAGGGCAAGGCCGGCAAGAAACACGATCACGGCCGACAGGCCGACGGCAAGCCGCCCGGCGCGTTTGCAGGCCATGGAAACCGTTTGCAGGAGGGGGGTCGTGCTCATGTCACCGCCACGAAAAAGAGCGGCGCGCTCGAATGAGCGCGCCGCCTTGGAGATCATTTCTTCGGCAGCAGCTTGATTCCGGGTGCCGGGTTTTCCAGCGCGTCCTCATCCTGGCCGGCTGCCGGGATTTCGATCCAGCGGTCGGCGGCCCCATCGCATTCCTGCACAACCGGGAAGTAAAGCTTCTGGCCGACAGGGAGATCCGCCGTCAGCGTCGCGCGGAAGACGAACTCGTCGTAGAATTCATCTGGCAGGCTGCCGCCGCTCCAGTCGATCTCCTTGACCCCGTCGGCAACCGCCTGACCATAGAGCTGGTAGGATTTGTCGTACTTGCCCTTCTTGGTCTGCAGCGTCCAGCCAGGCTTCGGCATCGGCTTCACCGCGATCACCCCTTCCGGAATCTGCACGCGCACGGCGGTCGTCGCCTTGCCGTCGCAGCCATGCGGCACCCGCAAAACGGCCTTGTAGGTCGAGCCGACCGCCGCCTCCTGGGTTTCGAACGTGACATGCGCGAAGGCAGCACTGGTTCCGAGCGCGAGAAGTGCGCCGGCCGACAAAAGATATTTGTTCATGATGGTCCCTCGGATTTTCAAAATTTGTCGACTGGCGCGGTCAATTGGCGTGATCGTCCATGGCGCCACCGCCCATGCCTTCGACAGCGAAATCGACGCTGACGGCGCCGGCCTTTTCGAAGGTCAGGACGGCTGAGAACTTTTCACCCTGTTTGGGTTGTCGCTTCAGGCCGATGAACATCAAATGATAGCCGCCAGGCGCAAGGGCTACCTTGCCGCCGGCCGGAATTTCCAGGCCACCGGCAACCGGACGCATGGTCATGACGCCGTCCTTGACGCCCATCTCATGCAGCTCGGCCTTTTCAGAGACATCGGAGGAAATCGACACCAGCCGGTCCGGCGCACTGCCGTTGTTGGTGATGGTGAAATAGCCGCCGGCGACCTTGGCGCCGGCCGGCGTGGCGCGCGACCAGGGGTGGCCGATCTCGAGATCGCCAACCTTGAACTCATGCGCGAGGACGGACTGGTCGCCTGTGAACAGCAGCGCAAGAGCCAGCACGGCAATGCCGACACGCTCTTCGATGCCGCGTAGAATGCCGCCGGGCATAAGACGCGCCGCGTCGGGGAAAAAATAGGACATGGTTGCTCCATGAAGTGAAGGTCGCGCCGTTGCCGGTCGCGAGCAGTTTGATCTTTGGATGGGTACGCCCACGAAAGGTTCCGCCGGGCAAACAGGCTCAGGCCGTCAGCGGCGGCGCACGCGGGTTCGACGGCGAGCGCTCACGCGCAAAGTCGAGATGGATGGCCGCCGGAAAAACAAAGGCGACCGTTTTGAAGGAAAGGCTGCCCAGCGCCAGGCCAGCACCGGGCGGCGGCGCAAAGGCCGCCGAAACCATGCTGCAGCCGAGCATGCAGCATGCCGGAAGATGGGACGGCGGCTGGTTGTCTCCGGGAAGCTGGATTGCGCCCTCATGGGTGCAGATGACGTTGCCGAAGGCATCGAGCTGCGATGCGTTGGGACCGGCGCCGAAGGCGAATGCACCAAGCGTCGACTGGAGCAACAGCAGATAGGCCGCGACAAGCGCGGCCGGCATGCTCCATCGTCTCCTCGATACGCCCAAAGCCCTGCCTCTTCGCAGCAACGAACCATATCTAGCACGGGGCCGGCGGGTGGAAAATCGCCAAATCGCCGCGGCGCCAACGCGGCAGGCTCAATGCATGTCGCCCAAAAGTGTACAGCGATTTTGGGACAACGACATGCATGAAACAAGACTCTGAACCGCGATGCGGTTCAGTGTTTTTGCAGCGACCGGCTCTCCGGGATCGAGGTCAGCAATGTCTGGCGCGCCGACTTCAGGTGCTTGCGGCAAGCGGCGTCGACCTTGCCGAGATCGCGTGATTTCAGCGCCTCTATGTAGACCAGATGCTCACCGATCGCGACTTCGTTGCGCTCGCGTTCCTGCGCCTTGTTCCATTGGTAATGGTAGTGGAAGATCATGGCGATGACATCGTAGAAGTCGACGATGAAGCGGTTGCGCGACGCCCGGTGGATGAGCCGGTGGAAGCGCTCGTCGAGCTCGGAGAATTCGGTGAAGCGGGCGGCTATGTCGTTTGCCAACTGGCGATGCTCGTCTTCCAGGCGGTCGAGATCGGTCCAGACCGCGCTGTCCTGCGGTAAAACGGCAAAGGCAGCCGCCGAGCGCAGTTCGAACATTTCGCGGATTTCGGTCAGCTCCAGCGCGAAGGCGCGGGTAAAACCCTTCAGCACCCAGTGACTGTTGCGACGCTTCTCGATCAGGCCGAAGCGGGAGAAGCGGATCAGGAACTCGCGCACGCTGGTGGTGCCGACGCCGATCTCACGCGCCAGTTCGAGTTCGTTGATTTGCATGCCGGCTTCGGCACCGCCGGCGAGCAGCCGACGCATGAACGACCGTTCGATGATCTCGGCCAGCGTGTCGGTCTCCTCCTCGGGGAAGAAATCATCGGGACGCGGTTCGCGCAGCACCGTCTTGGCCCGCTTGTTCCAGGCGATCAGCCCGGTCTCTTCCATGCGTGCGAGAATGGTGCGCACGGTGGTGCGGCTGACGCCAAGCAAGGTACCCAGTTCCGGCTCCGAAGGCAGGCTGCGCGTTTCGTCGAGCAGCCGCAGGCAGCGGTTGTAGGCATCCTTGTAGACGTTGTTGCTCTTCGACATCCCTGACCCGTTGCACGCCGTCGCTTGCGGCGGCCGGTTTGAAGCGCGATATGACGTTCCCATGACCCAGAAATGCGAATTCGCTTCCGGAACACCCCAAGGACACGCGGAACTCCCCAGTGAAAAAACAATTGACGCAAAACTGTTTTTTCACGATAAAAGACAATATCTCTAAACAGACGCGTGTCAATCCGTCCGCGCAACCCAGGATCACCCAGGAAACCGCCCGTGAACGCCTCCAACTGCATTCTTCTATCCCCCGCCGACAATGTCGCCGTCGCCAACGGCCGCATCGAGATCGGCACCGCGCTGCCGGGCGGTGCCGTCGCCAGTGTGTTGATCGAGCCCGGCCACAAGGTGGCGATCAAGCCGATCGCCGCCGGCGAGGCCGTGGTGAAATACGCCCAGGCGATCGGTCGCGCGACACAGGACATCGCGGCGGGCGAGCACGTGCATTCGCACAATCTGGTGTTCGAATCCGGCCGCTTGCCGGTCGTGCCCCCGAGCGAGGCCGAGCACGCGACGGAGGCCGACCGCGCCCGCACCTTCATGGGCTATCGCCGCGCCGATGGCCGCGCCGGCACGCGCAACTTCATCGGCATCGTCGCCAGCGTCAATTGCTCGGCCACCGTCTGCCATTCCATCGCCGACACCGCCAACCGCACGCTTTTGCCGAAATATCCCGGCATCGACGGCTTCGTGCCGATCGTGCACGGCCAGGGCTGCGGCATGAGCGGCACCGGCGACGGCATGATGGTGCTGCACCGTACACTCGCCGGCTACGCCCGCCACCCGAATTTCGGCGGCGTGCTGATGGTCGGCCTCGGCTGCGAGGTCAACCAGCTCACCCTCTACGGCCAAAAAGGCGTCGCTGCCGGCAAGCGCCATTTCAACATCCAGGACGCCGGCGGATCGCGCAAATCGGTGGAAAAGGCGATGGACGTGCTGGCCGAGATCGCCGAGGAAGTGGGCCAGCTGAAGCGTGAGCCGATCCCGGTCAGCGAGATCGTCGTCGGCCTGCAATGCGGCGGCTCCGACGGCATGTCGGGCATTACAGCCAATCCGGCACTGGGCGCGGCTGTCGATATCCTGGCTGGCGTCGGCGGCATCGGCATCCTCTCCGAGACGACGGAGATCTATGGCGCCGAACATCTGCTTGCTTACCGCGCGGCAACGCCGGAGATCGCGCAAAAGCTCGACGGCTTTGTGAAATGGTGGGAGGACCATGTCGCCAAGCACGGCGCCTCGATCGACAACAATCCCTCGCCCGGCAACAAGCGCGGCGGCCTCACCACCATCCTGGAGAAGTCGCTCGGCGCGGTCGCCAAGGGCGGCCAGACGCCACTCAACGGCGTCTTCGGCTATGCCGAAAAAGTCACTGGCAGCGGTCTGGTGTTCATGGACACGCCCGGCTACGACCCGGTTTCGGCGACCGGCCAGGTGGCGGGCGGCGCCAACGTCATCGTCTTCACCACCGGCCGTGGCTCCTGCTTCGGCTGCCGTCCGACGCCGTCGATCAAGGTCGCCACCAACTCGACGATGTACCACCAGATGGAAGAGGACATGGACGTCAATTGCGGCGTCATCGCCTCGGGTGAAAAGACCATCGCCGGCATGGGCCGCGAGATCTTCGAACTGATCGTCGAAACGGCTTCCGGCCGCAAGACCAAGAGCGAGGACTTCGGCTACGGCGACAACGAGTTCGTGCCCTGGCATCTGGGCGCAACACTTTAGATTTTACTGATATAAAGTAGACTGCGCGCCGGCCAGTTGGCTGGCCACGGGGAGGTTGTGCATGGAAAGACGCCGCATCGGCCAGACAGCGCTGGAAGTCACCGAGGTCAGCTTTGGCGGCGCTGCACTTGGCGGCCTTTACCGCGCCTGTTCGCGCGAAGCGGCGATGGAGACGCTGCAGGGCGCCTGGGATGCCGGCCTGCGCTATTTCGACACCGCACCCTTTTACGGTTTCGGACTGTCGGAGCGCCGCTTCGGCGACTTCCTGCGCTACAAGCCGCGCGATTCCTATGTGCTGTCGACCAAGGTCGGCCGGCTGTTCCGCCCGGTGTCGGAGGATCAGGTTCCCGATCACTCCTATGTCGATCCGCTGCCCTTCGCGCTCGACTACGACTATTCCTATGACGGCATCATGCGGTCGGTCGAGTTCAGCTATGCGCGGCTTGGCCTAAACAGGATAGACATCCTGTTTGTCCACGACATCGGCGCCTACACCCATGGTGTCGAGAAGACCAAGCTGCACTTTCGCGACCTGATGGACGGCGGCCTCAAGGCACTCGAAGAGCTGAAACGGTCCGGCGTCATTTCCGCCTATGGGCTTGGCGTCAACGAGGTGCAGATCTGTCTGGACGTGATGCGCGAGGCGCCGCTCGACTGCATCCTGCTCGCCAGCCGCTATTCCTTGCTCGACCGCAGTGCCGAAGCGGAGTTGCTGCCCCTATGCCGGGCGCGGCAGACCTCCTTGGTCATTGGCGGCGTGTTCAACTCCGGCATCCTGGCGACCGGACCGGTGCAAGGCGCACATTTCGACTACCGCCCTGCCAGCCATGACGTGCTCGACCGCGTCGGCGCAATGGAGAGGATCGCCGCCGAGGGTGGCTATCCGCTCGCCGCCGCCGCGTTCCAATTCCCCTTGCATGAACCTGCCGTCGCCACCGTGCTGACCGGCACCGCCAAGCTGGCGAACCTGACGCGTAACCTCCAACTGCTCGACATCGACGTGCCGGAGACGGAATACGCCAGATATCGTCCCCACACGCTGGTGCAGGAGCTGGCGTGAAACTTCATATTCTTGCGGTCACACGAAGGAATGGATATTCCATATTGACGAAATGGTGGAATTAATATTCCATACCTTCCCGGAATGGAACGGAAGCGTGACGGCGTCGATGGGGAGCAGCGCGGTGGATTTGCTTCTGCCAGACCTCGCAAGGACTGATCAAACACCGCTTGCATCGATCTGTTCGATGCATTATCAAAACATGGCAATTGTTTTTTATTGATAAAGTTCTGTTTGGGCCGCGCCTATCCGGACGGAGCTTCCGTAACGTTCACCGGGCGACTTTAGGGAGGAAACCTCATGAAATTCGCGACCAGCATTCTCAACCGCCGCGCCGTCATGGCGCTGGCAGCAGCTTCGATGCTCGCCGGCGTCATGCATTCGGCGCCGGTTTCGGCGGCGGACGTCACCATTCCGATCATCGTCAAGGATACCACGTCGTTCTACTGGCAGATCGTTCTGGCCGGCGCCCGCAAGGCCGGCAAGGATCTCGGCGTCAACGTGCCGGAACTCGGCGCCCAGGCTGAAACCGACGTCAACGGCCAGGTCTCGATTCTCGAGAACGCCGTTGCCAGCAACCCGGCGGCCATCGTCATTGCGCCGACCGAGTTCAAGGCGCTTGGCAAGCCGATCGATGAAGCCGCTGCCAAGGTCAAGGTGATCGGCATCGACTCCGGCGCCGACTCCAAGGCGTTCACCTCGTTCCTGACCACCGACAACGTGCAGGGCGGCCGCGTCGCTGCCGACGGCCTCGCAGCCGCCATCGGCGCCGCCAACGGCGGCAAGATCGAGGGCGACGTCGCCCTGATCACCAACGCACCGGGCGCCGGCTCGCTCGAACAGCGCAAGCAGGGCTTCACCGAACAGCTGGCCGCCAAATATCCGGGCCTCAAGCTGGTCGCCGACAAATACGCCGACGGCCAGGCCACCACCGGCCTCAACATCGCCACCGACCTGATCACCGCCAACCCGAACCTCAAGGGCATCTTCGCTTCCAACCTGATCATGGCGCAGGGCGTCGGCCAGGCTGTCGCGGAAAACAGCCTTGGCGGCAAACTGGCGCTGGTCGGTTTCGACAGCGACGAGAAGCTGATCAAGTTCCTCAACGACGGCGTCATTTCCGCCCTCGTCGTCCAGGATCCGTACCGGATGGGCTATGACGGCATCAAGACCGCACTCGCCGCCTCCAAAGGCGAAAAGGTCGAAGCCAATGTCGACACCGGCGCCAATCTGGTGACCAAGGACAACATGAAAGACCCCAAGATCGACGCGCTGCTCAATCCGAAGCTCTGAGCCGTCGCATCCGCAATCGTCTCCGGGGCACCTCGCCCCGGAGACACAAGCTGCCGCACAAACGGCTTGGCAATCCGCACGCCTGAGCTAGGCTGTTTTCGAGGCATATCCTTGCCTCGCCGCGTGCCAATCGTGAGGCCAGCCTGGGAAGCCAATCCGGGAGGCCAATCTGGGAGATTGTCATGATTTCGACGGCGCAGGAACTGCATCCCACACCCGTTCTGGAACCGGGGCGGACCATCCTCGAATTGCGCGGGCTGGAGAAGCGCTATCCCGGCACCCACGCGCTGAAGCCGGTCGACCTCGCCTTCAAGTCCGGTGAGATACACGCCATCGTCGGTGAGAACGGCGCCGGCAAATCCACGCTCATCAAGCTTCTGACCGGCGTCATGCCGCGCACCTCCGGAGGGATCGCCTGGGAGGGCCAACCGGCCGCCCTGGCCACGCCGCACGAGGCGATGGCGCTCGGCATCAATGCCGTGCACCAGGAAGTCGTGCTGTGCCGTCACCTGACGGTCGCCGCCAACATGTTCCTAGGCGAGGAGAATTCACGCTTCGGCATCCTGCAGCAGCGCGCCATGGTCAGGCAGGCGCAGACGATCATCGACGACCTCGGTTTCGACCTGCCGGCGCATGTCACGCTTGGCGACCTGACCATCGGCCAGCAGCAGTTGATAGCCGCCGCCCGCGCCACCGTGCGCGGCACCAAATTCCTGATCTTCGACGAGCCGACCGCCTACCTCACCCGCAAGGAGGCCGACCAGCTTTTCACCCTGATCCGTCGGCTGAAGGGCGAAGGCGTGACGATCATCTACATCAGCCACCGTATGGAGGAAGTGTTCGAGCTCGCCGACCGTGTTTCCGTGCTGCGCGACGGCACGCTGGTCGGCACCCGCAACATCGCCGAGACCAACGATGCCGAGCTGGTCAAGATGATGATCAACCGCTCGATCGAGCAGGTCTATCACAAGGAGCATTTCACGCCGGGCGCCGCCATTATCGAGGCGAGAAGCCTGTCCGGCAAGGGCTTCGAAAATGTCTCGATGACGGTCCGCGCCGGCGAGATCGTCGGACTCTATGGCCTGATCGGCGCCGGACGCAGCGAGTTCGTCACCACGCTTTACGGCCGCCACCGCAAATCCGCCGGCCAGATCCTCTGGGAAGGCAAGGAGGTGCAGGTCAATTCCGAGCATGACGCGATCAAGCTCGGCATGGCGCTGGCGCCGGAAAGCCGCCGCGACCAGGGCCTCTGCCTCAACCTGCCGGTCGGCTTCAACCTCAACCTGCCGATCTACAAGCGAATCTCGAACAATCTGCTGATTTCGAGCACGCAGGAGAAGACGCAAGCTGATCGCCAGATCGCCGATCTGCGCATCAAGACACCGACGCGCGGCGCGCTGGCATCCAGCCTGTCGGGCGGCAACCAGCAGAAGATTGTCATCGGCAAATGGCTGGCGCACGGCGCCAAGCTGTTCATCTTCGACGAACCGACGGTCGGCGTCGATGTCGGCACCAAGGCCGAGATCTACCGCCTGTTCGGCGCACTTTTGTCAAAGGGCGCCGGCATCATCCTGATCTCGTCCTATCTGCCGGAAGTCTATGAACTCGCCGACACGCTGCATGTGTTCCGGCGCGGCAAACTGGTGGCGACGCACGGTTTTCACGCCGCCAGCCACGAGGATATTCTTACTCAGGCGCTCGCCGAGAAACAAGAAAAGCTGGGAGGACAAATATGAGCACCGAGGCGATTGCCGTCGAAAAACCGAAGCGCAACTATAATGTCCTGTTTGGGCTGACGCTTTTGGCGCTGCTGGTTCTGCTCTGGATCCTTCTCTCCGTGGCGACGACGAGCTTCGCCTCCGCCAACAACATGGCCAATCTCTTGCGCCAGGGCTCGATGATCGCCATCATGGCGGTCGGCCAGACTTTCGTCATCATCACCGGCGGCATCGACCTGTCGGTCGGCGCCGTGGTCGGTTTCGCCACCGTGGTCGTGGCCATGATGATCAATGCCGGCTTCCCCATCTGGCTCGCCATTCTGGTGACGCTGCTGGTCGGCGTCGCCATCGGCATGTTCCACGGCTTCGGCATCGTCAAGATGGGCCTGCCGCCCTTCATCATCACGCTGGCAACGCTGACCTCGCTGCGCGGCATCGGCCTTTTGATGACCAACGGCAATTCGATCAACATCAACAGCGACACCTTCACCGCCTTCTCGCGCAATTCCTTCATCGGCATCCCCAACCTGTTCTGGATGGTGATCCTGGTCGGCATTCCGGCCTATATCTTCCTGCACCACAGCCGCTGGGGCCGATACCTGTTTTCGGTCGGCTCCAACGCCGAGGCCTCGCGCCTGTCCGGCGTCAATGTCCAGCGCACCATCTACATGGCCTACACGCTGTCGGGCCTGTGCGCCGCCTTTGTCGGCGTGCTGCTGGCCGCCCGCATCGGCATCGGCAACCCGACGCAGGCCGAGGGCTGGGAATTGCAGGCGATCGCGTCTTCGGTCATCGGCGGCACCTCGCTGTTCGGCGCCGTCGGCTCGGTGCATGGGCCGCTGCTCGGCGCCTTCATCCTGGCCACCATCAACAACGGCGCCAACCTGCTCAACGTCAACTCGTTCTGGCAGCGCATCATCACCGGCGCGCTGATCATCATCATCGTCTACTTCGACGGCCTGCGCCGCCGCGGCAAGTAGCGACCCCGCAATCAACCGCCGGTCCGCCACACCAACGGGCCGGCGATTTCATGACTGGATTAGCGCATGAAAGCCGTCCTCTGCCGTTCGCCCGGCGATCTTGTCCTTGAAGACCGGCCTTCACCAGAGGCACCGCCTGCCGGCTGGGCGCTGGTGGCGGTCAGCCATGTCGGCATCTGCGGCACCGACTACCACATTTTCGAGGGCAAGCATCCGTTCCTCGCCTATCCCCGCATCATGGGCCATGAGGTGTCGGGAACGATCCTCGAGACCGGCGAAGGCGTCGATCTTGCCGTTGGCGAGCCCGTGGTCGTCAACCCCTATCTTTCCTGCGGCAAGTGCATCGCCTGCCGGCACGGCAAGCCCAATTGCTGCGTCAGGATCGAGGTGCTGGGCGTGCATCGCGACGGCGCCATGTGCGAACGGATCCTGGTGCCGGCGCAAAATCTCTACCCGGCCAACGGCCTGTCGCTGGCCGACGCCGCCGCAGTCGAGTTCCTGGCCATCGGAGCGCATGCCGTGCGGCGCGCTCGCGCCGACCCTGGCGCCCGCACGCTGGTCATCGGCGCTGGCCCGATCGGGCTCGGCACCGCCATCTTCGCCCGCATCGCCGGGCTCGACGTGACGCTGCTCGACATGAGCAGTGAAAGGCTCGCCTTCGCCGCAAATGAGCTTGGTTTCCAGACCCTCGACGGGTCGCGCGGCGCGGTGCCCGATCTGGTCAAGGGAGCGACATCAGGCGAAGGCTTCGATGTCGTCTTCGACGCCACCGGCAACACCCAATCGGTGCAGTCGGCTTTCGCCCATGTCGCGCATGGCGGAACGCTGGTGCTGGTCTCCGTCGTCAAGGACGACATCAGCTTTTCCGATCCGGAATTCCACAAGCGCGAGATGACGCTGATCGGCAGCCGCAACGCGCTGCGCGCCGACTTCGATCACGTCGCCGCCTCGATCCGCAACGGCGCCGTGCCCCTGGCCAAGCTCGTCACACACCGCACCACACTCGCCGGCACGCCGCGCGATCTCGCCCGCTGGGCACACGAGAAATCCGGCCTGATCAAGGCTGTGATCGAGGTCGGATAGAGGCGCCTGTTCGACACGAATTCGGAGATCGTTGAGCGCCCAACTTGGTAGATCTGATGCTTTGGCGACTAGCCGCAACATCCATCGCTTCGTCATCCTATGGCGGAGCGAGGAGCGAAGCGACGCGGCGCAGACCATAGGATCCATGCCGTGACCTGAGAGCGTTGCTTCGGTGCAGAATTCTGCGCCGCTGCGCTCTTCGCCCGAGATCGCGGCATGGATCCTTGGGTCTCCGCGACGGAGCTGCGCTCCTGCTTCGCCCAAGGACGACGACGTTAGCTACAGCGCCGACAGCTTCAGCTCCACCCGCTCGGCCGGGAAGCGCGACTCGGAAAACTGGATCGGCTGGCCGTCCGGCGTGACGTTGACGGCAACCGTGACCAGCACGATGGCGCCCGGCAGCAGGTCGAGGTCGGCAAGGTCCGCCGCATCGGCATGGCGCGCCGACAGCACGGTCGATTGCCGGAGATAGTCGTCGATGCCGAAACGCGCCAGCGATGCGGTGATCGAGCCGGTTTGCGCCATCGCGGCATCGATGCCGGCAAAGCGCCGGGCCTCGAACCAGCCGGCAGCACGCGACACCGGCCGTCCGTCGGCTTCGCCGCGCGTTTCCAACCGGATCACATCGGCTCCCCTGGCAAGGCCAAGGCCCTCGGCAACGCGCTGGCTGGCCGGCTCGATCGACGAGGCGAGCAGGACGATGTGCCGTTCCGTCGTTTGCCCTTGCAGCCCTGTCGAAAAGCGTGTGCGCGCGCCGATCGGATAGGACAGCCGCTTGCGCGACAGTACGAAGGTGCCGCGCCCCTGCTCGGCCCGCAGCACGCCTTCCCTTACAAGGGCCGATATGGCGCTGCGCACCGTGTGACGGTTGACGCCATAGCGTTCTGCCAGCGCCACCTCCGGCGGCAACGCTGCATTCTCCGTGAAATCGCCGATGGCGATCGCATGCAGGATCTTGTCGGCGATCTGCCGCCACAGCGAAACGCCACTGCGCCGCTCGATGCTGTCCGCTGCCAGCCGCCCGACTATCATTGCCCCAACCTTCCAGCGCCCAGTCTTATATCGCTGTCATCCACCCGTCATGGACACGCGTTAGATAATAGGTATAATTTGTATAGTTGTCTATATCAATAGACAAATTGACAAAGAGGAATGCTGCTGATGCGAGGACAGGAAGCCCGCGACCAGGCCGAGCGCAAGGCCGCCATGGCGACACTGGCGCAATCCAGCGGCGATGACATCGTCCGGCTCTGGAATGAAGCCGGATTGCCTTCGGAAGCAGAACTGCTGCGCGGCCCCGAGACCGGGCTGGTCACCGTGCGCGGCCGCATCGGCGGCGGCGGCGCGCCCTTCAACGTCGGCGAGGCGACCGTCACCCGCGCCACCGTCCGGCTGCCCTCCGGGCAGGTCGGACATTGCTATGCGCTTGGCCGCGACAAGCAGAAGGCGAAGCTGGCGGCCATCGCCGACGCGCTGTGGCAGGACCCTGCCCGCCGCAATGAAGTCGAGACCGGACTGATAGCGCCCCTGCGGTCGGCTCTGACCGCAGCGCATGAAAAACGCCGCGCCGAGACGGCGGCAACGAAGGTGGATTTCTTCACCATGGTTCGCGGAGAAGACTGATGGACATTGCAGCGCAATCGATAGAGGGCGGTTTCGCCGATCCGGTCTTCAATGCCCAGACGGTGTTCCGCGCCGTCATGGACGCAATGGCGCGGCCAGGCAGCGTGCAGCCGCTGCCGGCCTTCGCCCGCCCGCCGGCGCCGCTCTCGGCGGCCGCCGGCGCCATCGCACTGGCGCTGTGCGATAACGACACCCCGCTCTGGCTCGACCAGACCCTGCAAGCTTCCACCGCGATCAGACCCTGGCTTGGGTTCCACACCGGCGCGCCATTGGCCAACACACCGGCCGATGCGCATTTCGCCTTCATCGCGGCTCCGGCCGAGATGATGTCGCTCGATGGTTTTTCGCAGGGCACCCAGGACTATCCCGACCGTTCGACCACGCTGATCCTGCAAGTCGGCGATCTCGTGTCCGGCACGCCGCTGTTGCTCGAAGGTCCCGGCATCGAAACCAGCGCCACGATCGCGCCGGCACAGATGCCGCGCCATTTCGTCGAGCAGTGGAAACAGAACATCAAGCGCTTTCCCAGAGGCGTCGACATCATACTCGCCACCGCTGATGGCATTGCCTGCCTGCCGCGCACGACGCGCATCAAGACGATGGAGGCGTAAGATGTATGTCGCGGTGAAAGGTGGCGAAGCCGCAATCGCCAACGCCCACAGCCTGCTTGCCGACCGCCGCCGCGGCGACCGTTCGCTGCCGGCACTACGTCTCGACCAGATCGTCGAGCAGCTGGCGCTCGGCGTCGATCGGGTGATGAGCGAAGGCTCGCTCTATGATCGTGAACTGGCCGCACTCGCCATCGTCCAGGCGCGCGGCGACATGATCGAGGCGATCTTCCTGGTGCGCGCCTATCGCACCACGCTGCCACGCTTCGGCTACTCCAGGCCCATCGACACCGCCGGGATGCTGGTCGAGCGACGTGTGTCGGCGACCTACAAGGATCTGCCCGGCGGCCAGTTGCTCGGGCCCACTTTCGACTACACCCACCGGCTGCTCGATCCCGAGCTTGCCGCCGGCGCTGACGTCGCCCAGCCCTTGCTGCGCGAGACGGAAGCGCAAGCCATGCCGCGCGTATCGGCGATCCTCGACCGCGAAGGCCTGATCGAACCCGACGGCGACATGCCGCAGGATCACGTCCCCGGCGACATCACCCGCGAGCCGCTCGAATTCCCGATGGCGCGCGACATCCGCCTGCAGGCGCTGTCACGCGGCGATGAAGGGTTTCTGCTGGCGCTCGGCTATTCCACCCAGCGCGGCTATGCCCGCAACCATCCCTTCGTCGGCGAGATCCGCATGGGCGAGGTCGAGCTCGAGCTCGACGTGCCCGAGCTGCCCTTCGCGGTGCCGCTCGGCACTGTCCGCGTCACCGAATGCCAGATGGTCAACCAGTTCAAAGGCTCGGCCAAGGCGCCGCCGCAATTCACCCGCGGCTACGGCCTGGTCTTCGGCCAGAGCGAGCGCAAGGCGATGGCGATGGCGCTGTGCGACCGGGCGCTGCGCGCGAAGGAGCTCGGCGAGGATGTCGTCGCCGCGGCCCAGGACGAGGAGTTCGTCATTTCGCATTCCGACAACGTCCAGGCGACCGGCTTCGTCGAACATCTGAAGCTGCCGCACTATGTCGACTTCCAGGCCGAACTCGACCTCGTGCGCCGCATGCGCGCCGAATACGACGCCCGCGGAAATGCCGACATGCTGGAAGACAAGAAGGAGGCGGCGGAATGAGCCTAGTCGCCCGACCCGCCATCACCGCCACCGCTGTCGTGCGAATGGTCGCCATGCCCGCCACTGTAGCCGCCGCCGATGCCAACGCTCTCGCCATGCGCGCCTTCCCTGGCTGCGGGAAAAACCATTCTTCGGAGGATAAACGCGACCACGCCGACGAACGCCAGCAGCAGAATTCCGATATGCAGCCAAGCGGTCTGGGTCATCCGATTTCGCCCCTGTTTCCGCGTCCTGGACGCCAATTCAATAGCACAATGTGGATGTGATCGCCATGACCGACATCGCCACCTACAACTTCGCCTATCTCGACGAGCAGACCAAAAGGATGATCCGCCGGGCGATCCTCAAGGGCATCGCCATTCCCGGCTACCAGGTGCCGTTTGCCTCGCGCGAAATGCCGATGCCCTATGGCTGGGGCACTGGCGGCGTCCAGGTCACGGCTTCGATCATCGGCCCGGACGATGTGCTGAAGGTCATCGACCAGGGCGCCGACGACACCACCAACGCGGTCTCGATCCGCGCCTTCTTCAAGAAGGTCGCCAACATCGCGGTGACCACTGATACCGCCAGCGCCACCATCATCCAGACCCGCCATCGTATCCCCGAACATCCGCTGACGGCGGGCCAGGTGCTTGTCTACCAGGTGCCGATCCCGGAACCCTTGCGCTTCCTCGAGCCACGCGAGACTGAAACGCGGAAAATGCATGCGCTGGAGGAATACGGCCTCATGCATGTGAAACTTTACGAGGACATCGCCAAACACGGCCGCATCGCCACCACCTATGCCTATCCGGTCAAGGTCGAGGGCCGCTATGTGATGGACCCGTCGCCGACGCCGAAATTCGACAATCCCAAGATGCACCGCTCACCGGCTTTGCAGCTGTTTGGCGCCGGGCGCGAAAAGCGCATCTACGCGGTGCCGCCCTTCACCGACGTGGTCAGCCTCGACTTCGAGGACCATCCGTTCGAGGTGCAGACCTTCGACCAGCCCTGCGCGCTGTGCGCGGCAGAGAATGTCTATCTCGACGAGGTCATCCTCGACGACCATGGCGGCCACATGTTCGTCTGCTCCGACACCGACCACTGCGAGAAGCGGCGCAACGCCCCTACCTCCCCCTTGTGGGGAGGTCGCGCCGAAGGCGCGGGTGGGGGTCTTGACCAATCCACGCCCCACTCAACCCCC